>JASMLW010000599.1 GCA_030748485.1 Pirellulaceae bacterium | reverse complement strand
GTGGGCGCGGGAACTCACTCTCTCCACTATCGAACTGTCGGCGACGAGAACTTGACGTTCGACCGCCCGCCGGCGAGTGTCGCGGGGCGAGGCGGTCGGGTCGAGCGGCTTGGCTCGGTTACCGCGCCGGCGACGAATGCGGCGTTTTTTTCGATTTCAGCGTCGCCCGCTTGAGCAGCAGATAGTTGGACCCTTGAAACTCGGTCAGCTCAGCGGCGATGTCCCACGAGCGACGTTCGGAAGTCCGATCCGTCTTCGACACCCGCTCCAGCGCCAGATTCTCAAGCACTCGATACGATTCTTCGTGGTCGTCGCGGCGAAACGTGGTCGGTTCGTCACCACCGCCCATGAAGCGCCCCGTCCACTGCACGTGGGTTCCCTCGCGCAACACCTCGCGCCGTTTGCGGCTCTTGCGGGCGTCTTGCCCGTGACTCGATCCGCCCACTAAGGCCCCCGCGACAATCGCCACGGTCCACACGACCCGACTTTCCATTAAGTTCGTCAGCAACTGCATTGCGGTTCTCCATCTCGAGGCCTGCAACTCTACCTCAAAGAATCCGCCGCACTCCCAGCTTTGGGCGGCGCTTGCCGCACGACGGCTGTTGGACGTGTTCGATTGTTGAACGAGCCAGGCGGTGTTTTTGCAACGTGCTCCCGCCACCGGTGATGCCTTTTTGCAACGCGGCGGACGGACCGTTTCCAGTGTCAAGAATTTGTCAGACAGCGCCCAAGTCCGTTCCGCGGACCGACTTGAGCAACGCGTTCTTCCCACGGCGGGAGAATTGGCGCCCCGCTTGCCTAATACAACAACCGTCGCCAACCAACTCGGAGCCAACGAATGATCAAGCAACTGACCGCCATCCTGATCGCCGCCGCCGCGTTTCCAGCGTCTCACTGCTTCGCCGGCGAAGTGCTCACGGTCAACTTGCGAGACGGCGGTCAACTGCACGGCGACATCCACGTTCAAACGAACGACCAACACCTGTGGCTGCGTATGTCGGCCGGATCGACGGTCGTCGTTCGCCCGATCGACTGGGCTCAGATCAGCTGCGCTCAACATGGAAAACAGACACTGACGACCGACCAACTTCAAGCAGTCGCACCCAAATGGAAGACGGTCGCGACGCCGCGACGAGTCGTTCCGACGGCGCCCGTCACAGGCAAGTCGTACGCCGAACGAGCTCTCGAAGCGCTCGGATTCACGACCGCCGACTAATCGCGAAAAACAACGTGAAACTCCCCCCTGAGGCGCCGACTCCCAGCGGCGCCTTTCTTTTTGGACTGCTGCTTGGACTGCGACGGTCGCCCGCTTTAGACTGAGCTCGACAATTCGACTTGAGGTAACAAGATGATTCGCACGCTCACCTCGTCTTGCTCGCTTGCCATGGCAGTTTCACTCGGCTTGGCGCTGTCAGCCCTTACCGGCGTCTCGACGGCGACGGCGGCGGACCCGACCACCATCGATGTACGGCTGGCCAGTGGCCGTGAAATGACCGGCGCGGTGGATCCGCGCACCGGAGCCAAGCAGCTTTGGTTGCGAGTCGACCGGCCGGGAATTCAGTTGACGCGACCCATCGATTGGGCTCGCGTCGTGTCGGCGACCGCGGGTGGAGAGAAGTTGAGCGGTGAACAATTGCAGGCGCGAGCAAAACAGCTGGTCCAACCCGCGCCGGGGCGGCGAGCGGCCCAGCCGTCGCCAACTCGCCGGGCGACTCAACAGCCGGCGGCGCGGATTCGCTCCCTGCGCGCCGACGCGGTGGCGACGAACTTCGACGCCGATCACGCCTTCGATGGGCTCCGCTTGATTGTCGAGCCGCTCGACGGCGGCGGCCGCCGGGTGGCGGTGGGCGGACGGATCGACGTGTCGCTCTTCGCCGACGTCCGCCGGCGGTTTCATGAAGCCCCGCGCAGCCGCGGTTCAGTTCGTGAACGGATCGCCCATTGGAGCATTTGGGTGTCGCCCGCGCGGATCGGTCAGCCTGTGAATCTTCACTACAGCGCTTCACCTCACGAAGATGATCGCGTCGACGGTCGCGGCGAAGCGCTCGTGCGGTTCTCGGCCCCCGGGCAATCGACAGTCGAAGCGCGCATCCGGTTTATCGACCTGCGTTGACCGGCGGGAAGCGAAACGGCTGTCGCGCGCGAAACAACTCGAGTCGCTGAGAAATCTGTCTGATGTCGCCGGCTCGGCCCGACTCCCGCGCCATCTTCAACGCCAGTTCTCCGTTGAACACGGCCTGCTCAAACTTGCCGATCTCAGCCTGCGTTGTCGCCAGCGTGTCGAGATTGGGAGCCGATGGTCCGTGATGCTCACACAAGTCGACCGCCACCCGGTAGGCCCGTTGACCGTCGCGGTGTTCGGCGACCGGGCAGCCGGCCAGCAGCAACGCCAGGTTGCGTTCCACTTTGTCCCAATGGGGAGCGATGCGGAGCGTCTCGTCGTAACATTCGATCGCTCGAGCGTAGTCGCCGACTCGCAGGTAGGTGTTGCCCAGCATCCCTCGCGCGCCGCGATGCCGCGGAAAATGCTTCAGCGTCGCCCGATACATCGCGATCGCCTCACCGTAACGCCCGTCGATGAAGAAGACGGTGGCCAGGTTGTACATCGCCCGATGTTGCGGCCGCGCGTTCACCGACGACCACCAAGCTGTGACCCGAGTTCGATAGTCTCGATTGCGGGCGAAGGTGCGGGCTGAGAGCGGGATGATCAGCGCCGCCGCGGCCAGCATTCCGGCCGTTCGCAAGAATAGTCGACGCGCTCCCGGCGACGTCTCCGATCGCTTCGCCAACCACCGCGGATCGACGGCCGCCAACCACAGGTACCCCCGGCACACGACGAGAACGATCGGCGCCGCCAACGCCAGGTACATGCGGCGCTCCGCGCCCACCTCGGTTGAGATCGGCACGACGCTCGACGTCGGCGCCAGGCAAATGAAGAACCACAGCCCCAGGTATCCGACGGCCGGCCTGCGCGCGTACAGCCACACGCTGCCGGCGAGAAGCCCGAGCAGAAAGAGGCCGGCCGGAGCCGCCGCTTGCCAAGTTCGCTGCACCGGCTCGCCGTAATCCAGCACCAGCGTCCGCGGCCAGAACGTCAGTTCCAGGTAGTGCACGATGACGGAGGTTTGGTTGAGCAAGTACGACCACGGCGTGATGTGACTCACCCCAACCGTGTTCGACCGCGGCGCCCAATAGATCAAAGCGGCGACCGGCAACCAGCAGCTGGCGAGCGCCAAGTAGAAACGCCTCCGCTGCGACCAGACTTGCCGCCACGTTTGGTCGCGGATTGCGCCGTCGTACAACAAGATGAGCAATGGGGCGACGGCGATCACCTCCTTGCAAAGCGCGCCGAGCCAACATGCGGCGACCGACGCGGCGCACCACGCGCGCCGTCGCTCGCCGTCCAACGAGCGGATCGCGCAGTACAGCGCCGTCAGGACGGCCAACCCGCAAAGCGACTCTGTCCGCTGCGAGATGTAGTTGACGCACTCGGTTTGCAATGGGTGCACGATCCACAACGCTCCGCAGACGAACGCCAGCGACGTCGACGCTTTGCCGAACAGTCGTTCCAGCGGCGGACGCGACAGGGTGCGGGCGAGCGCCAAGTAGAGAACGACACCGGCGGACAGGTGAATCAGCGCGTTGACCGCGTGGAACCCGGTTGGATTCAGCCCGCCGAGCCGGTAGTTGGCGAGGATCGTCAGCGCGGCGAGCGGGCGGCCGTGCAACGGGCCCTCGTCAACGACGGTAGCCGCCTCCAGCCACGACCACTGGGGACTCGCCTTGCTCACCCAGTGCACGTCGTCGAAGATGAATGTGTTGGGGAGCGAATTGGCGTAGACGGCGGCTCCCACCGCCAACAATAGCCACGGAGCCGCTGTACGCCACGAGACGGCCGGCGGCCGAGGTAATGTCTGCAGCGTCACGTCCGGGTTCCTTGTTCACCAACAGTTGGAGTATGCTGGTATTTGGTCGGATCAGCGGGCGCCGTTGCTTTGCGCGATCGGTTGACAGTTGTATTGGCCGGAATATGATGACGGCGCGAAGGCTGCGGGTTGGTAAGCCTCTGCCGACCGCACTCCAATCTCGAGGGCAATAGATGTCGGAATACCAGCGATTTGCGGTTCGCGAGGTGGAGAAGGTGGTCGTCGCGCGGTTCATGGATCGGAAAATTTCTGATGTGGTGAACGTCGATTCGGTGAGCGATGAATTGACCCTGCTCTCGGAGTCCCTCGATGGGCGGTCCCTGGTGCTCGACTTTGAGCCGGTGCAGTTTCTGTCGAGCGCTGTATTGAATCGATTGATCATCCTGGACGGGGTGGTGAAGCGGCAGGGCGGGCGCCTAAGACTGTGCGGCATGCAGCGTTCGATCGCCGACATCTTCAAGATCACCAAGTTGACTCAGGTCTTTTCGATCCACGACGATGTGGAGACGGCGATCGCCCAATGACCCCCCCTCTGGGTCTATACCGGTACTCCCCATTGGTGAGATAGCTTTCCAGGCCGATTTGGCTAGGCTCTAGAGTTTCCACGTTTGTGGAAAGAGGTCAGATCTACCAGCCGTTCGGGCGATAATACTAAGAAGTGGCGAGTTGTCTCTGCAGCCGCCGAGAATTCCGCGAGAAGCCGTGAGTTTGTCGGATCCCATGTCACACGCCTGGTCTTGGACTTTGGAAGAGCGGTTTAAGACCGACACGGACAAGGCGAAGGAGTTGCTGGATCGGTATTTATCCGAGCTCTCGAAGCACGGTTGGGACGAGCAGGAGGTGTTCGGTGTGCATTTGGCGGCGGAAGAAGCGTTGATGAACGCGTTGAAGCACGGCAATCAGCTGGACGCGGAGAAGTGGGTGTTCGTGAACTTGTTCATCTCGGAGATGGCGACGCGGATCGAGATTGAGGACGAGGGAGGGGGCTTTGAGCCGGCGGACGTCCCGGATCCGACGGACGACGAGAACTTGGAGATTCCCTCGGGCCGCGGCTTGATGTTGATGCGATCGTTCATGTCGAACGTGGAGTTCAACGACCGGGGCAATCGGGTGGCGATGTTCAAGGACAAGAACGACAAGCCCAGTTTCGACGACGACGACGACGACATTTACGGCGACGACTGAGCGATCCGGCGGTCGAGCGCGTGGTCGGTTGAATGGGGCGCGACATCGATTCACGCCTTGTCGGCAAACCACCGATAAAATACGATATTCGGCTCGACAATCCCCTGTAGCTCAGTTGGTAGAGCAGGCGGCTGTTAACCGCCTTGTCGTAGGTTCGAGTCCTACCGGGGGAGCTCGTTTGTCGGCTACGAAACCGGCCGACAACCCAGTTAACGCACCACGCCGAGAGTTCTGCCTCTCGGCGTTTCGCGTTTCTTGCCTTTCTCGCAAGGGTTTCGGCCGATTCGCTGGGCCCCGCAGCGCTCTCGTTTTCGAGAGAGACAAACCGGGGTCCGGTGGCAACCGTGGGGGTTGCTTCCGCACCCTAGAATCTCGTCTCGAAACTCTCGGACTCTCACGCCGACGTGGGACCGTGGGTTAACAACGCGGTTGGTTCCGGTGGGCGGTGGCAACCATGCGGAGTATTGTTCAGGGGTGTGCATTTGCTTCGAAACTGCGTTCGGTCGATATGACCGCCGCAAGTTGCCGTCCGCGGCAAATGCTCGCGGATGATGCAACCGCCATCTCGAAGCGAACAGCGCAACTCGCATCGGTCTGGCTTACATCTGCTCACCAGTGCGTGAAATGGGATACGGTATTGTCAGTTTGACTACTGGATATTCATTAAGGACGATAGAGTTGGTTCTGTGACCTCGTGACGACCTTGGTAGGCGTCAACCGATCGGATCTGTGGGCCATCCTTGACGGTGTCAACTCCGATTAAGATGGTGATTGAGGAACATTGCTTATGTCACTTTCACGTCGATCTTTCTTAGAACGCATCACCGCGACCGGAGCCGTTTTTCCATTCGCTGCGCCGAATGTGATCAGTGCAAAGTCTCCCAACGAAAAGCTGAACATTGCGTCGATCGCGGTCGGTGGCAGAGGGTGGTCTGATGTGAATGGTGCGTCTCAAGGACACAACGTAGTCGCCTTCTGTGATGTCATGACCGAAGTGTCGTCCCGTAAGGGTGGTTATGTCGAAGCGGCGAAACAATGGCCGAAAGCCAGGCGATACCAGGACTGGCGAAAGCTGCTCGACGACAGTAAGGACATTGATGCAATCACGATCTCCACTCCCGATCACATGCATGCCGCGCCGACGCTGGCTGCAATGCGGTTGGGCAAACACGTCTTTACACAAAAGCCTTTGACGCACACCGTCCATGAATCTCGAACGCTGATGCTTGAAGCTCGCCGGCTTGGTGTGGCGACCCAGATGGGAATTCAAAATCAATCGACGATTGGGCACCGCACGACGGTTGCACTGATTCAGGGGGGCCGGATCGGCAAGATCACAGAGGCATACGGCTGGAGCAATAAAGGCTGGGCTGGACCGCCAGAAGGCCGGCCTTCGCGGTCTGACGAAGCACCCAAGGGTCTGGATTGGGATCTCTGGCTGGGCGTCGCTCCCGACAGACCCTATGCCGACAAAATCTACCAACCAATGAACTGGCGCGGTTGGCTCGACTTTGGTTCTGGAACGCTGGGCGATATGGGAATTCATATTCTTGAGCCAATGGTTTCGACCTTGGGTGTTTCTGCACCACTGGCCGTCAGAAGCCTCGGCTCGGCTCCTAACCCCGAGACATGGCAGCCAGGCAATACGGTCGAGTACGCGTTTGCCGGTACCAAATACACGACCGGCAACTTGCTTCATTATGTCTGGCGCGACGGGAAAGCAGGGAAGCCGCCGCTCTCAACTTCCGAGTACCTGCCATCCGATCTGAAGTTGCCCAAGCAGGGAACATTGTTCGTCGGCGAAAAGGGAGCGATCGTCCATTCACACGGCGGCGGTCCATTGGTATTCCCAAATGATCTTCTCGATGATTACGAAATGCCGCGCATTGAGAAGCGAGGGCATTTCGAAAACTGGCATGACGCGATCCGCACTGGCAAGCTGGCTTGCGCGTCGTTCGACTTCGCGGCTCCGCTTACAGAAACCGTCTTGCTCGGGAATATCGCTGTTAGATTTCCCAATAAGCGACTCGAATGGGATACCAAGACTCTCAGCTTCACCAATAATCAGCAGGCAAACGCGTTCGTAAAAACGGAATACAGAAAGGGCTGGGAGTTCGATGGGCTGTAATTCAATGAAGATTGGCGTCCCCATGAGTCCTTCTATGATCGCCATCGTCCTCACACCCGCGCTCATCGTATTCCTGTGTCCGGACGAGCCCGCCCAGGCGGTCGATGAATACGTCACCCCGAATATCATCGTTGTCATGGCCGATGATCAGGGCTGGGGCGACGTCCGCTACAATGGGCACGCGGTTCTGCACACGCCCAACCTCGATGCCATGGCTGAAAACGGACTGAGGTTTGACCGGTTCTATGCCAACGCATCCATGTGTAGCCCCACTCGCGCAGGGACACTGACCGGTCGCAATAACCTGCGTAGCGGCATCGGCGGGCCCATCGCTCACGGTCGCGGCCACATGCCTGCCGATGAAATCACCCTGGCCGAGGCGCTGAGACCCGCCGGCTACGTCTCCGGTCACTTCGGCAAATGGCACTTGGGCGATATCCACAACAATGAGAATCAGAAACACCTCTTGCATCCGGGTCACGCAGGATTCGATCATTGGTTTTCAACACAGAATGTCCTGCCCACGTTCAATCCTTACCAAGGCAAGTTTGATGAGAATCACCACTACTACCGCAACGGAAAGTACGTGCCGGAAACCGATGCGATGAAAGGCGACGATTCCCGCATCGTTATGGACGGCGCGCTCGAGTTCATCCGTAGTCAGGCCAAGGCCCGCAAGCCGTTCTTCGCCTTCATCTGTTTTCATGCCATGCACAATCCGTTGGTCATGGTGCCGCAATACCAAGAGCATTACCCCGATGTGACAGACAGGAAACAGCTGGTCTACTACACCAACGTGACCGCCATCGACACCGCCGTGGGGCGTCTGCGTACAGAAATGCGCAGGCTGAAGATTGCTGACAACACCATGCTCTGGTTTACCAGCGATAACGGACCCCTGCATAAGCAGGGTACGGGCATCGGTTCGAAGGGACCCTACCGTGGTTCCAAAGGAATGCTCTACGAAGGTGGCATCCGCGTCCCCGGCCTACTTGAGTGGCCCCATGTCATCAAGCAGGCGCGGACGGTCAAGTATATGGCCGTCACCACCGACATCTTTCCCACCAGCCTGGACGTCGTGGGGCTCAAATTGCCGGACAGACCCTATGATGGTACGAGTCTGCGTCCGGTCATCGAGGGCAAAAAACTCAAACGTCAGGGTGGCGTCGGTTTCGGCGCTAAGGGCTGGCGCGCCTGGCAGACCGAGCGATTCAAGCTGCTTCGCGTCAAAGGCAAAGAGAGCAAGTGGGAACTATACGATCTGTGGGACGATCCCTACGAAAAAAACAACCTTGCTTCCGACCGGCCAAATCTAGTTGCGTCCCTGGCCCATGAGATCGATGCCTGGAGTCAATCATGCAAATCGAGCCAGGACGGTAAAGACTACGGTGCGCCATAACGGCCCTATGAGGACAATACTCATGACTTCGATGATGAACACTGCATACACGCTTGCAATCTCCGTGCTGCTCGTCGCTGCCTCGCTCGGGCTTTGCGCCGAGCCAGTCTCTCTATTCAACGGAAAGGATCTGACCGGATGGACTGGAGCGGATTACGAGGTCAAAGACGGAGTTCTGATTTGTAGTGGAAAGGTCCTCAGGACCGAGAAGCAATTTTCAGATTATGTTTTTGAATTCGACTTTCTTCTCCCCAAAGGCGGCAACAACGGCATAGGGATTCACTACCCAGGCGAAGGAAGACCTTCTGGAGCAGGCATGGAACTACAGATCCTGGATAACAGTCATCCAAAGTATGCGAAGTTGAAGGAATCACAATACCACGGTTCTCTCTACAAACTCCAAGCCGCCAAGCGTGGTTTCCTCAAACCGGTCGGTCAGTGGAATCATCAGAAGATCACGGTCGATGGTCCGAAGGTTATCGTGGAATTGAACGGCACAAAGATCCTGGATGCGGACTTGACCGAACTGGCAACAAGAAATCGCAAGCACAAAGGAGTTAAACGACGCAGTGGCTATATCTGCTTCTGTGGACATGGTGCTCCGGTTCAATTCAGAAGTATCACGATTCTCGAATTAACTGGTCAGGAACAATGAAACTGCTTTTCCAAATAGTTGCTCTTACAATCGTGGTTTCGGTTCTCCGTCCTCTGGCCGCTGAGGAGCAGCGAAAGCCGTACAATGTTTTGTTCATCATTTCCGACGACCTAACTGCGACTGCCCTTGGTTGTTACGGGAACAAGGTCTGCAAAACGCCAAACATCGACAGACTGGCCACTGAGGGAACTCGGTTTTCGCGAGCGTATTGCCAAGCCACGATTTGCGGACCTTCCCGCGCATCCATGCTGTTCGGCTATTATCCGTACGCCACCAAAGCAACTGGTTATACCAGCGGTCGAAAAGAGGTCGGTCCCAACAAGGATAGCTGGCCCCAGCACTTCAGGAAAAATGGCTATCACAGCGCCCGGATTTCAAAGGTCTTCCACATGGGAGTTCCCACGGATGTTGCGCCTGGCAAAGACGGCGCGGATGATCCCGATTCCTGGGATGAAGCGTTCAACAGTCCCGGCCCTGAATCCAAAACGCCAGGAACGGGTGAGACCCTGCAGAACAATCCCGGTGGACTTAAGAAAGGCGCAGCCGGAGGTAATCGTTTTTCGGTCGTCGAGGCGGACGGCGATGACTTTTCGCACTCCGATGGGAAAACCGCAAAAAAGGCCGAGGAGCTCATTCATCAATACAAGAACCTCGACAAACCGTTTTTTCTGGCGGTCGGTTTTGTGCGTCCGCATGTTCCTCTTGTCGCCCCACGGAAATACTTTGCTCCTTATGTAGCTGACGAGATGACGCTGCCGCCGAAAATTTCCGGCGATTGGGATGATATTCCCAAAACTCCAGGCAACCGAAGGACTTCGCAAAGCCTTCAAATGGATATTCACCAGCAGAAGAAATTGATTCGCGCTTATTATGCGTCGGTCAGTTATGTAGACGCCATGACCGGCAGGGTGATGAAAGCTCTAGAAGAAAGTGGTCAGCGCGACAATACGATTGTCATCTTCACCAGCGACCATGGTTACCACCTCGGCGAACACGACTTGTGGTCCAAGGTGAGCATTCACGAAGAATCGGCGCGCGTGCCGCTCATTATCTGTGTTCCCGACAAAAAGCCGGCCGAATGTCATTCTTTCGCCGAACTACTGGACCTTTACCCCACGGTTTCCAGCCTGTGCAGATTAAACATCCCCAACAACCTTCAAGGGAAAGATATTTCTAAAATGCTGGACGACCCGACCGCAAAGGTTCGAGACTCGATTCTTTGCAGCGGCAAAGGAAGGCTGTATCGCGAGGACCGCTGGGCTCTACTGGATTACGGAAAAACCGGCGAACTGTATGACATGAAAAAGGATCCGAAGCAGTACACCAATCTATTCAGCGATCCTGACTACGCTGAGATTGTCTCCGGATTGAAACAGAAGCTGAAGACCAAGTTGGCAGAAGTCAGTAAGAATGATTTGGGAAAAGAGTAGCCATTATCAAACTTAATCGTTGCAGTTTTCTTTGCGGCCTTGCTCTGCTTTCCGCATTGGTGGCGACTCCGATCCAGGCCGTCGAACGGGAGTCATGGCTGAAGTCCACTGGATACGGATTGATGTTTCACTATGAATGCTAAGCTGATCGGGGAGCCCACGTACCGTTCGTCGTCCGAGCCCCGTTTCTAACAACGGGAGGTCGTGTTTCACGAGACCTGATCGACTTTACCGATCTCTACCCCACACTCCTCGAACTTGCGAAGTCCGCGCCGTCAAACGAGGTAACCTTGGATGGACGGTCGTTTGTGCCCAGCCTGGGAGGCAGCGAAGATCCCTTCGAAAAGCAAAACTGGTCTCGCAGTTCGGCGACTTCCGAATGATTCGAGACTGGCAGCACATCCTGGACAGCAAAATCAACTTCCACGACCTCGCGAAAGATCCGCTTCAGCGGAACGAAGTGAGCCCCCTCGACAAAAACGCCCCAGGTCGGTGGCAGCGGCTCGAAGCAATTCTCGATCGGTTTCCTAAGGACACTCCGGCTCCATTTCCCGAGTATGATGCCCGATATCGTACGGGTACAAAAGCGGAGTGACTTAGGTCGCCAACGCACGTCACAAGAGCCTCAACCAAGCCAGATCGACTGGTGCCGGTGATCTTCGGCAGCGCGGTGTTCGCACCAAAAAACATTTCAGCGGTCATAAAGACCGACCGCAGTTCGAGGTTTGTCTTCGTGCTGGAAGTTGGACAAACCGCCAGCTAGTAGCCTCCGCCGCAACTGCCCTCGGTGAACCACACCTCTGCAGTTTTTGACGGCGCTAAAACTCTGAGGCGTCCCTCCCGCATCTGCGCAAGCCGCTCTTCTCTTTCCGACAACTCGAATCCGCGTCCGGTAGGTTAACAGCATACAGCCGCGCGATTCGCCTTCCCGACATCCGTCGCTCGCGTTCGCGGCCTCGCGTGCGACGGTCTTCTTGTAAGCGATCCGTCTCATGTCCAACTGCGCTGATCCTACGCGCATGTCGCCAGACGAACGCTTCCGCGAGGTCGTGGAAATCCTGGCGGCGGGCGTCCTGCGGCTGCGTCAGCGGTCCGCACTATCCACCGAAAATAGCGACGAAAACGCGCCAGAATCGTCGCCCGATGGCCTTGAGGTTCCGGCGGAAACGAGGCTCAGTGTGCGTGTTGGTTAACGCTCTCTGAGTCTCGTAATAGGAGCCCAAGATCATGACTGTGAACATTGGAAAAGAACTGGCCGCACTGCGTCGCATGTCGGTCGACGGCCTGCGGGCGCGTTACGCCGAAGTGTTCGGCGAAACGACAAACGGCCGGCACAAGGAATGGCTGATCAAACGCATCATCTACCGGGTGCAGGTGCTGGCGGAAGGCGACCTGTCCGAGCGGGCACGCCGGCGCGCTGCTGAATTGGTGAACGATGCCGACCTGCGGCGCCGGCCACCGAAGCCGCCTGCGGCGAAACCCGACACGCCGTCCCGAACGAAGACCGCCAAGCTGCGAACCAGCGGCGACTCGCGCGTTCCGCTTCCCGGCAGCACGATCACCCGCGTCTACAAAGGGGAGACGCTCGAGGTCAAGGTACTGCCCGCCGGCTTCGAATACGAAGGCGAAGTCTACAAGTCGCTCAGCGCCGTGGCCAAGAAGATTACCGGCTCGCATACAAGCGGTTACCTCTTCTTCCGCCTCAAGAAGAATGGAGGTGACCGATGACCTCAAGAAACGGAAAAGCCACAGGCAAAATTGCCCATCGTTTCCGCTGTGCCATCTACACCCGCAAGTCGACCGAAGACGGCCTCGAACAGGAATTCAATTCGCTCGACGCGCAGCGCGAAGCAGGCGAGAGCGCACCACGCAAAAAGGCAATCGAACGCAGTCTTATCGGGTCGCGCGCGAGTTTGTTCGAAGAGGGTTGTGCACGGGGAGGAGCTTGGTTCCACCGCTGTTAACGCGATTGAAGATGTCGACAACAACGTCCAGTGTCTTGTCGGGTCCCGTAATCTCTTCAATGTGTAAGTCAATTTCTAGGATCGCCAATAGCCGAGTAAGTCTCGTCGCGAATTCACCAACCTTAGCTGCAAGAGCTGGCTCCTGGCTGATTT
>JASMLW010000598.1 GCA_030748485.1 Pirellulaceae bacterium | reverse complement strand
AAATCGTCGCCTCCGTGACCGTGGATGTTGATGTGCGACACGCTGCTGTTTTCGTATTCAAAGACAACCCCGTTGGCGTCCACCTTCAGAAGCTCGCCCTCCACCCAAGCGGTGATCGTGTCGTCGTCCTCCGTCCCGTTGATGGTCAGCACATTGCCGTCCAGCAGAGGTGCGACACTGAGCACCCGGCGGTCCTCAAGAGACTCCAGTTGCAGCCGCCGCTGGCGTGAACGGTTTCGTTTGCGAAGATCTCGAAGCTGGTTTCGTCGTCGTTTGGACATTGCTGGTCCCCTTCGTTGCTCTGTTCTTTGCTCGTTTGACTGCGACCGAACGCCGCTGAAATGTGCCGACGCTCCCTTTGCAAAGACCGGACCAGTGCTCCATGGCAAACTGATGACATGACATAACCACCTATGAGCAAACCATTTAAGGAAACTAAAAAACTGACGAGTGCCCGCCAGCTGAGAATTATTCAGCCGAAAGCGCTTCCAAACAATGCGCTTCTAGGTCATCCAGCGCATCAATAGAAGACATTACTAGTGACGGCGGAGTCTGCGCAGAAAAGAGAAACACCGGGTCGCAGCGACCGTCAGAAACTGGTGCGCCGGAGGTAAGAATGGACTGAGAACGGGAGCGTAGCGGCTCGATGTGTCCAAAATTTGGACACTTTTCCGATGACTTAGCTGGCTGGGAGTCTATAATCCACACAGTTTCAGCAAGCTGGCTGGAAGTGGCATTTTGGGAGGCGGCGATCGATGTCGTGGTCACTTGTGTTGCTCAACGGCGCCTATCCGGGGACGACGTTGCGTCTGGACCCCGAGCGACCGGATCCGGTCACGATCGGCCGCCATCCGACGCGTGATCTGCCTCTGGACGACGACCGCGCGAGCCGTCTGCACGCGGAGATTTTCCATCGTTCGGGGAGCTGGCACCTGCGGGACGCCGACAGCTTGAACGGCACCTTTGTCAACACACAGCCGATCAAACAGGGGACGCTGGAGGCGGGGGACCTGGTGCGCATCGGCGACCACTTGATTCTGTTTGCGGAGAGTTCCGGTGGCGAGGAGCCGAGTTCTCTCAAGCCCGAATTGCTGCACCCGACGACGATGATGGGTCGGCTGCCGATCGACGACCCGCACTCGAAACTAGTTGAACAGAAGATGGGCCGCAGCGCATCGCGGGTGGTCCGAGATTCGGCCGTTCTCTGCCGGGTCGCCAATCTGCTTCACGAGTCACAGGCGCCGGCGGAGTTGGTCCGCTGCGCCTTGGACGCACTGGTCGACGGCGTCGATCCCGACGCGGTCTCGATCTGGTTGGCGGGCACCGACGGACGGTTGCGTTGCGCCGCGTCGTGGGGCAAGTCGCGCGACGAGCATGTGTTGGCGAGTCTGGCGGTCGAGCAGGACAAGGCGATCTTGATCGACAAGCCGCAGGGGAGCGAGGACCAAACGGTCACTGACGCGCCTCTGTCAGTTGGAACGGGCATCGGCGTGCCGATTCCCGGCCGTTCGAGTGTGCGGGGAGCGATCGAGTGCCATCGGCAGCCGGAGCGAGATCCGTTTGCTCGCAGCGATCTCGACTTCGCCGTCGTCGTCGCCCACCAAATGGGAGCGGCGCTGGAGAACGTCGAGCATCGCGAGCGTTTGGAGCAGGCGAACGAGGAACTCAAGCGCCGGCTCGACTCGAAGTCGCAAATGGCGGGCTCGAGCGAAGCGATGCAACGCGTGCTCGATCAAGTCGCCCGCGTCGGTCCGACCAGTTCGAACGTGCTGGTCTTGGGCGAAAGCGGCACCGGCAAGGAGTTGGTCGCGCAATCGATCCACGAGCTCAGCGAACGAAAAGACGGACCCTACGTGACGGTCAACTGCGCCGCCTTTAGCGAGTCGTTGTTGGAGAGCGAGTTGTTTGGGCACGAAGTGGGCACGTTCACTGGAGCCGACCGCCGGCACATCGGACAATTCGAGCGAGCTCATCGCGGGACGATCTTCCTGGACGAAGTGGGGGAGATGAGCCTGGCGTGTCAGGCCAAGTTGCTGCGGATACTCGAGGGACACCCCTTTCAGCGGCTCGGCGGCGAGGAGTCGATCAAGGTCGACGTCCGCGTCGTCGCCGCAACTCACCGAGATCTCGTTGAACTCGTCGGTCAAAAGGAGTTTCGCGAGGACCTCTACTTTCGTCTCCGCGTGATCGACATCCAGATGCCGCCGCTCCGCGAGCGCGCCGACGACGTCATTGAACTGGCGTCGTTGTTCCTGGAGCACTTCCGCGCGCAGTTGGGACGCGGACCCCAGCGGTTTTCACGCGAAGCGGTCGAGGGAATCCGCAGTTATCGCTGGCCTGGCAACGTTCGTGAGTTGCGGAACGCCATCGAGCGGGCGATCGTGCTCGGCCGCGGCGATGAAGTGACGGTGGAGGATCTGGGGATGCCCGTCCACCAGCGCGACACCAATCCGACACCGCAACTGATGTCGGTGCGCGAGGCCGAGCGGAGGCACATCCACTACGTGCTCGAACAAGTGGGCGGGAACAAGACCAAAGCCTGCCGCATTCTCGAGATCGGCCGCGGCACCCTCTACAACAAACTGGACGCCAAAGGAGAGTAAGCAGGTCCCAGTAGGTCCTGCAGTAGGTCCTGCTGTAGGTGCTGCCTGCCGGGCAGGACCTCGCGACGAAGTCGCGACAATGAACGTTCCATTCGACACCGCGCGGCGATTTGATTCGACGCTGAGCACGAATCTGGTGGGGACTCTCGGGGATAACCCGCATTCGACGGCCTCGGAAGGCGCCTCGGAAGGCCATCGTACAAAGCGTCGCGACAATGGACGTTCCACTCGACACCGCGCGGCGATTTGATTCGACGCTGAGCACGAATCTGGTGGGGACTCTTGGGGATAACCCGCATTCGACGGCCTCGGAAGGCCATCGTACAAAGCGTCGCGACAATGGACGTTCCACTCAACACCGCGCGGCGATTTGATTCGGCGACACTACTCATGCGGCGAGCTGCGAAGCGGTAAGTAGCGCTTGGCGATTTTCGCTCCAACCGTTCCGATGCCGTAGTAGCCGACGGAGAGTTGGCCGACATGGGTCAACAAGTCGTACGCCAACCAGCGGTCCCAACCGTATTCTGTCTCCATCCAGAGGATGAGTTGCGCGTAGGCTTCGGCAATCGAATGCTCCATCGGCGACCCCGTGGCGACGGCGACGAGTTCCTCACCCGTGTCGATCCGCGGGCCGGGTGCCGCGGCGCCCTTGATCAGGTCAACCGTCACGGTGGAAACAGACGCCATCTCGAGTCCCGTCGCCGACAACTCACCGTGCCCCATCGCGGCGTGCGCATCGCCCAAGTAGAGCAGTCCGCCGGGCACAAACACGGGCAGGTAGACCGTGCAGCCGGGCCTTACCTCCACCAAATCCAAGTTGCCGCCATGAGCGCCGGCGGGCCCCGTCGTGGGGACACCCCAATCCGGCGCGACGCCAATGCAGCCCAGCATCGGAGCCCAGGGAATCGTCAGCTCGTCACTCCAGTGGATCAGGCCGTCGCGAATAGGACAGACATGACCGCCGGGTGGAACATCGAGTCCAAGCCATTCGGCGAGCCGCCGCGGATGTCCCGTGTACGTCGCGCACTGACCATCGCGCGACTCGATCGTCTCGATCCGCACGGCAATCGAGTCCCCGCGCTGAGCTCCATCAACATAGATTGGTCCGGCCACCGGATTGCTGTACGGCGCGCGACTTTTGTCGCGTTGATCGCCGGGATTGCGAATCTGGCCCGACAGAGCGTCTTCCGCCTCGACTTCGATGGTCTCCCCGGGCGCGACGTGCAATCGGGGCTCCGCCGCGCGGGAGAATTCGTACTGCAGGGGTAGAGCGTCGACGCGTTTCATGGCCACCATCGCGAGAGAGAATGCTCAAGCTCGTGGCGGCATTGTAGAGCAACCCGACAAGACAATCGACGATGAGACCGTGAAAGGCCGGGGCGACTAGCTGCGTTTCTTCTTGGTCGTCTTCTTCGCCTTTTTCAAGGGCTTCGCGCTTTCGAGTTCGCTCAGCAACAGCGCGTAGCTGCGCAGGCACTCGTCGACCGAGTTGCGAAGTTGGGTGATGCCAGCCGAGTTTTCCTTGGCTGTGCTCAGCAGCGGACTCATCCAACCCTCCATGACTTCGAACTGCGTGCGGACGACATCCAGGATGCTGCGCGGCACTTTGTGCTGGACGGTGATGCGGTGCATTTCCGTCGTCTCATTGCGCGCCAGCTCGACGGGAAATGGCTCGCTGGGAACCGGTTCCGCCAACGCAGCGGGGAGCGCGGGGACAGGAACGGCTTCGCGAAGTTGAGCGGCCAGCGCGCCGATCGCCTCGTCCGTTCCCGCCTGTTCAAGCGCGCCCTTGATGGCGGTGAGCCCTTCTCGCAGTCCGCTCAGCTCGCCGACGACAACTTCGACCGACTTCCCTTCGTCGTCTTGCTCGGCCAGCCGTTCGACGCCGTCAGCGACAGCGCGCCGCAAGGAGTCGAGCCCGTCGCTGAACGAACTGAGCTGCACGATGACCTGACCGAATTGGTCGTCGGCGCCGACGCCTTTGAGTTTGACGTTCTGCGAGAACGTCCGTCTGATGTCCTCCCACCGCCGTTCCTCTTCCTTGGTCAGAATACTCAGCATCTCGCGCAACTTGAGCAGGTTCGACTCAGTATTGGATGTCAACGTCTGGGCGTCGTTCTCGTAGTTGCTCAGGATCAGAGACTCCAGCTCTTCATCGTTCATGATCGGCACCACTTTTTCGGCGATGCGGTTCATGTTTCGATACGATCCCTGAAGCAGGAACGGCGGCTCGGTGCGATACTCGTCCGCCTGCGCGGCCGACTCGATATACTGCCGGTTCACGCGCAGCACGACGTCGCGGACGCGGAACAGCTTCTTCATGACGCGAACGAATTCATCGACCTCTTCGAGCGAGTAGTTGCCTTCGAGATCGACGCCTTCGCGACTGTCGCGCTCGGCGATCTGAATCACTCCGTAGACATCTTGCTGGCTTCGCGAGGCGAGCTTGTTGAGCGCCGGGTTGGACGTCAACGAGTTCTCCAGGTAACTCATCTCGAAGGCGTCCGCCGAATCGCCGATGATCTCGCCCAGGTTGTAGATATCGGCCCGGTTCGAAAGCATGTCGGGGATCTGGAACTTCTCGCCGCTCTCCGTGTAGGGGTTGCCGGCCATGACAACGGCGACCTTTCGACCTCGCAGGTCGTAGGTCCGCGTTTTGCCCTTATAGACGCCTTCGATCTTACGCTGCGCATCGCAGAGCGAGATGAACTTCTGCAGGAACTCCGGATTGCAGTGTTGAATATCGTCGAGATAGATCATCACGTTATCGCCCATCTCGAGAGAGAGATTCAGCTTCATGACCTCTTCCCGCGCTCCGGCGTTGGGAGCTTCGACGGGATCGAGCGATGTCACGTGATGCCCAATCGCCGGGCCGTTGATCTTCATGAAGATCAGGCCGAGTCGATTGGCGATGTACTCCATCAGCGTCGTCTTACCGTACCCGGGCGGTGAGATGAGCAGCAGCAGGCCCATCAAGTCCGTCCGCTTCTGCTCGCCGGCGACGCCCATCTGCTTGGCTAGATTGTCGCCCACGAGCGGCAGGTAGACCGAATCGATCAGTTTGTTGCGGACGAACGACGTGAGCACGCGGGGACGGAACTCGTCGAGCCGCATTCCCTGGCGACCTTCCTCGACGATCTCTTTCTTCAATTCGATGTACCGCTGAAACCTCGGCGCGGTAACTCGTTCGTACTCGTGTAGCTTTTGCAGGAAGTGATTGAAGTGCAGCTGATATTGGCCGCCTTCGATGACCCCGTGAGCTCCCGACATGCCACCGATCGCCTTGGCGACATCGCCATCGACAATGTGTCCCACATCCACTTGCTCGCGCATCAAGAGCACGGCCAGTTCGTCGACGTAGTCGAGATCGTCTTCTCGCGCCTCGCGTCTTTCAATAAACGCCGACGCCCAGTCACGCACCAGCGTGAACCAACTGGCCGCGTCTTCGCGGACTTCGGCGACCGAGTGGGCGAACGCCTCAGCGTGGCCGGCGTGTTTGAGATGCCCTTGGAATTCGTCGCGGAGCGTCGCCGCATTGCGACTCACGGTAAAGTGGTCCCGATCGCTTAGCTCGTGGCAGAGATAGGTCGCCGCTTCGTCGATGAATTCATCGTCGAACATTTTCGATTGCGCGTTGTAGTCGCCGATCGCGGCGCGAATCGAATCGATATATTTCTGTCGCTCGCGAGCATCGGGGAACAGGTCCGTGATCCTGCCCAATCCTCTCAGCCGGGCTCCCATTAGCTCGCGCCATTCAGGATCGGCGAACCAATTCCAAAACGCGGCGGCAATGGCGCGAGCGCGGGCGTGGTAGCGCAACATGCCGATCGTTTGATCCATCTCGAGCAGTGAGCCGAGCAGCAACGCGGCGTCGTGATCGGAGACGCCTTTCACGTACGCCTCGCTGTACCGCGGCCCCATGAAGCGCTGAACCATCGCGACACGCTCGTCAGGAGTGAGCTTCAGTATCTGCGCGGCCGACTGATCGAATTCGTCGCCGCGGACGGCCCGCAACATCAAGTACGCCAAGTACTCAGCCCGATAGACACTCTTGTTCTCGCTGACGACTTCCTGATCCCAAACCTCGCGCAGCGAGATCAGCTCCTCATTCTCAATCGGCTCAAACAGATTCGTGCCGGTCAGATGCAAGTTCATCTCGCCGTCACGCAACACCATCGTCAAGTCGAGAGCCTGGACGTTGACATTGAATTGGTGGTTGCCGAACTTGATGACATTCTCGCCGCCGACAAACAGATCCTGTCGATCTTTGAGCTGGCGGACGGCGTCCTCGCGAACCGACTTCATCCGGCTCTGGATGTCGTCGACCTTGACCGAATCGTCGAGTTCCTTGAGCTCTTCACACAGATCGCGAACCTTTTCGATCATCAAATCGGATGCAAAGTACCCGTTGATGTCGTTGATCGACTCCATGTTGTCGACGCGAGTCTTGATGCCTTTCAAGATCCGATTCGCCGCGCTCATCAGCGAGGTGGCTCGCTTGTTACGAGCTTCGACCAGCGCCAGCTTCCGCGACTCAAACGCGTTGTAGATCTCCTCGCGTTTGTCGGTCAGCTGCACCACGAACTCGTCGAACTCGGCGAAGCGGCCCTCGAGCTCCTCCAGCTGCACCATCATCTTGGTGAGGAACTCTTCGCACTTGGTGGGGGAGTCGCAAACGTCGAGATAGTTGACGACGCTTTGATTGAGCAGCTTCAGTTGTGAATTGAATTCGGCGACGCCTTCGACCGAAGCGAGTTCTTTGGTCTTGTTCTTCAGCGCCGACCGCGCCTGGTTCACTCCCGCGAAGATTCCAGAAATGCTGTCGATGATCGCCGTTCGCTGCGTGGCGTCGTCGATCTTCAGGTTGCTGACGATGTCGATCAGCATCTCGAGTTCACCGGCGCTGGAGGCGATCTCCTCCTCCAGCTCCTTCGCCTCGCTGACTTTTTCCAGGCCGTCGATGCGGCCGCGCTGTTCGGCGACCTTTGCGACGTAGGGAGCCAACGAGTCGTCGCGCAACAGGAACTCGACGCAGCGTTGCGCGAGTTTCTCGGCGTTCTCCGCGACGTCTTCCTCCAGCTTGTCGACGAGGCCGCCGTCGATGTAGCGCAACTCGCGGAGCGAGATAATGTCGCCGCGGGCGGCTCGCAGGTCGCCGAGCGATTGGACGAACTCGAGAATGTGCTCGAATCGCTTGCGGTGCAGCTCGGCCATGATCTCCTGGCAGTGCTGCTGTACTCGTTTGGTTTCGCCGAGCGTGTTTTGTTTGAGCCGGACGACCTTTTCGAACTCTTCGACCGCCGACTCAGCGGCTCCGCGAATCTGGCCGAGCACTTCCGCCGGCCGATGCGTCTCGGTCGAGTCGATCCAGAAGTACGAGTCGATGATGTCGCCGGTCTTCTTCACCAGATCGACGTACAACCCGGCGTAGGTGTCCTCTTTGTCGATCAGGGAGAGAACTTCGTAGCACTCGGCCATGCCGCGGACGAGATCGCGGTTGCCGATCTTGTAAATATAGGAATCCGTCTCCTCGTGGGTCTCGAACCCCTCGCCGACATACGGCGTCTTCCAAATCTGAATCGCGTGGTGTTTCTGTGGTTCGTCCTGCGATTTAAAGCAGACCATTTCGCCGCTGTCGAACAGCGTGAAGCCGTGCACGATAATCGGCGTCTCGACTCGCTGTTCGATCACGTTGTACGTCAGTAGGACGTAAACGCCGAGCTGGTGATTGTAGAAGACATACATGTAGTCTTCGCCGTTCGACGCCGCCAGCCGGCGTTCAAACAGCATTTCAGTAACGTCACTCTCAAACGTCTTGAATTCGCCGGTTTGCAAGTAGTAGCCGCGCGAGAAGATCAACCCGTGATCGTCCGGCAGCAAGACGCAAGCGTCGGCGATGGCGTCGATGCGCCGAGCTTGCTGTGTCTTCTCGTTGAAGACGATGTAGCGAAACGCCTCTTCCTGATAGGGGCGAATCTTCATCAAGATCAGATTGCCGACGATCGCGTAGTAGATCTCGGCGTCGTCGAGAGTCTGATCCGTATGTTCGACATCCTCGGCGTAGATGCCTTCGCCGGACTGCGTGTTGTTCTCGACTTTGATCGTCAGGTCGCCGCCAACCGTCTCGACGAACACACGATCGTGAAGCGAGATGTGGGGGTGCGCGCCGTGTCGGTGCTGATCGCGAGTCGTCCGGGTCCATTCGAACTCGTGCTGCGACGGGTATTTAACCTCGTGATCGCTGCGATTGTCGAGATACGTCAGAGTATCGTCATTGATCAGGAACTTCAGCGCCTTGATGTCGGTGCTGTCGCGTCCGACCTGAAACACCATGAAGAGATAAGGGCCCGTCAAAAAGAACTTGGCGAACGTCGCATTCTTGTAGTAGCGGTAGATCTCTTTGAAATCTCGCTCGAAGTTGCCGACCTGAATAAACTCGAGCGGCTGTTCGTGAAAACCTCGATCGCGATACTCGTAAACGGCGAAGACGTCGGCCAGCGAGATCTCGGACTTGAGGCCGAACTGAACGTTGTATCCAAAGATGAAGCGATCGCCGATCGCCACCATGTCGCGGGGCGTGCAATTGTGGTTGGTCGAGATCCGGTCGGTGCCGAGCAATTCGGTGTCGATTGCGCCGAAGACGGCCTTGCGGGCGTCGTTCAGTTGGTGCAACCGATCTCGCAACTCCTTGCCTTGTGTGACAAGTCGATTGCGAATGATCTCGTATGCGCCGCCTTCAAGTTGCGCCTCAGGCGCGGCGTCTGTTGTGGTGGCTTCTGCCATGGCTCCGTTCCTTCACCCGTGAGGTGGCCGCCAGTCGTCGCCGCAGTGCGGAACCGGCGTCAGGCGGCGAGCTAATCGCGGCTCGCCGCCCAGCCTCATGGGTTACTAAGAGTTGCTCTTCTCTGTTGAACCGAGCCGTAGGGACGAGAAGTTCGAGCCAGCCAGTCCGACGCTTTGCGCCATCTCGGCGAGCCGGCGGAGTTCGCCGCGAACTTCATCGCTGTTGGTCAGCCCCATCATTTTGGCGATCAGCGCCGCGATGGAGAGATCTTTGATATCGTCGGTGCTCAAGTCGAACTGCCCGACCAGGTCCTGCAACTTATCGCGGAAGTACTCCGGATTACCGTTGAAGAACGTGTTCTTCATGTCCGTCAGCGTTTCGCTGTTGTGCACGAAGCGATCGACCGCTTTGCCGCCCTTGACCGCGTTGATAATCTGGTCGAAGAACTGCGAATCGCCGCCCACGATGTCGATGCGAGCCTGCTTGACAGCCTCGCCGACGATGCCCGCCTGAGCTTCCGCGATCTCTTGCTGGGCGCCGATGGCGGCGATTTCAATGTCCTTATCTTTGTTCAGCCGCAGTTTGAACTCTTCGTGCTCGCGGCCAACGCCGTCGAACAACTTCATCGCTTCGGCCTTCTCTTGGATACCCGTCGCTTCGCTGCTGAACTTCTGTTGCATGACGGTGGCTTCGGCGTAACCAGTCTTTTCGATCGCAACCGCTCTAGCTTCGTCTCCCTTGGCTTCGGCGACGGCTTTCGTTTCGATGACGGTGGCTTCGGCCAAACCGGTCTTCTCGGTGACGGTCGCTTCGGCCAGTCCGGTCTTCTCGATGGCCTCGGCGGTGGCGACCTGGACTTGTGCGTCGGCCAATCCCGGCGCGGCTTTCTCTGCTTGAGCCGCTTCGGCCAACATCTTGGTCGCATGCGTTTCTTTTTCGGCCGCCTTGCGCCCAGCTTCGGCTTCGATGACAGTCTTCTCGGCGAGCAGTTCAGACGACGTCTTGGCTGCTTCGGCGGCTTTGACTTCCTTCACCAACGACTCTTGGGCGGTCATCTCAGCAGCGGTCACGGTGACTCGCTTAGCCCGATCGGCTCCGGCGAACTCTTCCGTGTCCTTGATCCGCTCTTGCTCTTCGACGACGGCTCTTTCCACGGCGACGCGTTCGCGAATGACTTCCTGGATGTTGCGTTTCTCGACTTCGATCGCCTTGTCTTTGTCGATGTCGGCCAACGAGACGACTCGTACGCGTTCCGTCATTTCCAAGTCGCGGTCGCGCTGCACGCGTTCCAACTCGACTTGATCGGTGCGTTCTTTGTTCCGCAAGGCGACAAGCACTTGACGTTGTTTGTTTTCTTCCGCCACGCCGACTTCTTCTTCGGTCGAGATTCGAGCTCGTTCGGAGATCAGCGTCTGCTCTTGCTCAACCTTGCGAGCCTCGGCTTTTTCGCGAGCTGTAATCGTAGCGATCTCGCGCTCTTGCTTTTGGACAGCTTCAACTCGCTGTCGTTCGAGTTCGAGGATGGCTTCCTGAGCTTCGACGTCCTGCTTCTTGAGCGTCTTCTCTTTCTCCCGCGTGATCTCGTTCTCGAGCATCTTCTCTTTGGCCGTCAGCGCGGTGATCTTCTTGATTCCTTCAGCGTCGAGGATATTGCTCGGGTTGAGCATCTCGACCGGAGTCTGTTCGAGGTAATCGATCGCACAATCGTCGAGCGCGTAGCCGTTTAGGTCGGTGCCGATGACTTTGAGGATTTCGCCTTTGAAGTTATCGCGTTCCTCGTAAAGCTGCACAAAGTCGAATGACTTACCGACCGTCTTCAGCGCTTCGGAGAACTTGGCGTCAAACAGGTCGACCAATGTCGAGTGATCCGAGGCTCGCGTGCAGCCGATCGACTGAGCGACTTCTTTAATCTTGTCGGGATCTTTGTCGACGCGAACAAAGAAGGCGACCTTGATATCGGCTCGAATGTTGTCTTTGCAGACCAGACCGTCGTGGCCATCGCGAGCGATCTCAATCCGCTTGAGAGTCAGGTCCATGTTCTCCACACGGTGGAAGATGGGCACGACCCACATACCGCCGCCAGTGACGGTCTTGAGTTGCCCCGTGCCGGCTCGGACGAGCGCCTCTTCGGGCCCGACCTTCTTGTAGAAGCGAGCCAGCGCGACTCCAAGGCCGCCGAGAATGACGACGATAGCGCCAACCGTAATGCCGATGTAGATCAAGATTTCCATGGTTATACCTCGCGAACCGATTCAATCAGGTAGGTCTTTGTTTCTGCGTCGTATGCAACAATCCGCGCGGTGTCGCCCTTGCGGAATTCGTCTTTCTCACATCTCACGTGAATCAACAGCGGCGCCGCGTTCGTCCGAAAACTCGCTTGTCCGCGGCTATCAGCTTT
Organism: Pirellulaceae bacterium; assembly: GCA_030748485.1. GTDB lineage: Bacteria > Planctomycetota > Planctomycetia > Pirellulales > Pirellulaceae > JASMLW01. The sequence goes on along the minus strand of JASMLW010000598.1, from coordinate 7,133 downwards.
TAGCGGAGCCGTCACCTCGCACGACTTTCCGACCAACTCCTCCGGCTTCGGTCCTTCGTCGATCTCGAACCACGGAACCATGGGAGTGGTAATCAACTTCGCGCCGAACACGCCGATGGCGAAGTTGCGCAACACGTACAACGCCACCGTTGTGTAATCCGAGTACGTAGTCCGGTCGTCGAAAAAGAGCGTAAAAGCGAGCGAACTGATCCAAAAACCGATCACGAACACACTGCCCCAAATGACCAACGGCACTTGGCCAATGTTGAGAAAACGTAGCACAACAAAACCGACGCTGGTTGCCGAACCGACGTCGATGTCACCATCGATATCAACGTCGGCGCCGATATCGATGTCAAAATCAAACAATTCGATATCAGCGGCGCCGGCGATCACCATCAGCCAGTAGATCAGCACGACACCCATCACGATGGATGCAAAAAGATTGGGGCCAGTCGTTAGTGTTTCAATTACTTCCACGACATTGATCCAACAGAGGTCGTTAATGGCTCAAATTCGTTGCCATCTATTCGTAGGAGTCGAGCTGCTATTTTGACAATTACAGTCGAGATTTCGCTCAAATCAGTTGTAGTGATCGCGACGAGTTGAGCGCATGGTTGGCCGCCGATCACCGCGATCGCCGCCAACTATTGCAAAAACCTCGCGCGAGTCCGCAATCGAATAACGAATCCTAGGCCGCCGCCTCAGGGAATGTCTGATCGACGATCGCCGCTCCCACCGAATCGCCGAAATTGTTGACGGCCGTGCGGAAACGATCCAACAACCAGTCGACGGGCAAGATCAGTCCGATCATCTCAATCGGCAGACCGACGGCGTTGAGCACGATGAGCATCGTCACCAGCCCCGCCTCGGGAATTCCGGCGGCTCCGATCGCGGCCAGCGTCGCCGTGACGGCAATCGTGGCTTGCGCCATCAGTGTCAATTGGAAGTCCGGATTGATCACGGCGTACGACTGGGCGATGAAAATCGCCGCCGCCGCCTCGTACAGCGCTGTACCGTCCATGTTGATTGTCGCGCCCAGCGGCAACACGAACTCTGTCGACCGCTTCGACACGCCCGCTTTCCGCTCCGCGCATTCCATCGTGACCGGTAGCGTCGCCGTGGAACTGGCAGTCGAAAACGCCGTCAACACGGCTTGCGACATCTGCACGACGAACTTGATTGGGTTCCGCCGCGTGAAGATCCACAGCAGCAGCGGCAACGTGATCACGACGTGCAAACCCAGCCCACTCAGCACTGTCGTCATGTAGTAAAACTGAACTTGCAGCAGTTTGAGGAACTGACCGTCTGCTTGGGCTTTGCCGAAGCGGGCCGCGACCAAACAGAAGATTCCAATCGGGGCCAGCTTCATCAACAGCAAAATGAAATTCAACAACGCGTCATTGATGCCGATCACCAGGTCGGAGATGACCTGAGCCTTCGCGCCCATGGTCGTCAACATCCCGGCGAAGACAATACTGAATACGATCAACGGCAGTAGGTTGATGCCGACCATCGAGCCGAGCAGGTTGTCGGTGAACAGCATCAGCACGAGATTCTTGAAGATGTCGCCAATCGTTGGCGGTCCCGCTTCCAGCTCGGCCGCTACGACAGTTGACCCAGGCGAACCCGGTTCGAAATGTAGTCGGATCTCCTTCGCACCCTCCGGCACCGTCGCGGTGAAAGAGTGCTCGGCGTTCTCTGTTTCCGCCGTGAACGGGTCGCCCGCCCGCGCCCACTCCTCCTCCTCGTCGGCGCGGTGCTCGAGCCACACGCGGGCTGCCTGGTCGGCGGACGGCGAGTGGACGACGCGGATGCGGACTTTTGATTCGTCGGCGTCGTGAAGTTCGAGAGTATCGCTGACCACGGCCGTGGTCGCGTAAGTGCGGATTCCGCCGTCAAAGCGAAACCCGTGCGGCCCATGTCCGCTTTGGGCGCGTTTGACTTCGCGAGCTCCCTCTTTGCGCGCATCCTCCACCAGCTTTTTGTCGATGCCGACACCCGGGTTGATGATGTTGACAACGATCAGCCCCGTGATGACCGCAAACACCGTCGTGCAAAGGTAGTAGGAAACCGCGGCGGCTCCTGGCCGTCCAAGTTTGCGGACGTCGCCGAGCCCAATAATGCCGCTCATCACGCTCGCCATCACGAGCGGCACGACCACCATCTGCAACAGCCGCAGGAACACTTGCCCGCCGACCTCAAACCCCATGGCAAACCGGGGCGCCACGATCGCTAGCCCAATGGCCGCCACGATCGCGACGACGATGGCGATCGTCAAACGGTGGCTGTGGTTGTTCTGTTTCTCGTCAGAGTTCATAGGAGTCCTTCCACTGGCTATTCTGGCGCGTGCTGCCCGGCTGTTGATCAGCCCACTAGTGGCAGTGCCACTCACAAAGCGCGCTTCCGCTCAGTAGACGTTCGATTGAGCGAAACCCCGCATCCTCAACGCTTCAAAATGCGAATGACGAGGCCGATAGCCTATCAGGTTGAAGTAAGGGCGAAAAACGCCGGAACGCGGGGCGCGCGATCTTTCAGGTCGCGCAAAGTCAGTGCGGAGCCTGGACTTCGCACGACTTCGGAGTTCACATCCAGCCGCGATCTCCACTCTTGCAACACGCCAGCTACAATGCTGCTCATGAATTTGCCTCGCCTTGGATCTGCAGCGATCGCGCTTCTCTTTGCCGCAATCGGAGTTGCTCGCGGTCAAGGATACGCCCCAGCCGCGGCGGCGAAAGCACTCCGTCCAGCCGCCGGGCTGCACGCGCAACTGTTCGCTCATGAGCCGGATATCAGGCAACCGATCTTCGTCAAGTTCGACGATCGGGGTCGGCTGTGGACGATTCAATATCTCCAATACCCCAACCCGGCCGGATTGAAACGAGTCAGAGTCGATCGCTGGTCGCGCACCGTCTACGATCGCGTGCCCAAACCGCCGCCGCACGGACCTCGCGGAGCCGACCGCATCACGATCGTCGAAGACCGCAGCGGCGATGGCCGCGCTGACACGTTTACCGATTTTGTCTCGGGACTGAACCTCTGCACGGGGGTCGAGTTCGGCTATGGCGGAGTTTTCGTATTGCAAGTTCCCTATCTGCTTTTCTATCCCGACGCGGACGGAGACGACCGGCCTGACAGCGATCCCCATGTGCTGCTCAGCGGGTTTGGAATGGAAGACGCGCAGTCATTCGCCAATCATTTGACATGGGGTCCGGACGGCTGGCTCTACGGAGTCAACGGCAGCACGACGACCTGCCGCATCCGAGGAATCGAGTTCCAACAGGGTTGCTGGCGATACCATCCGCGAAGTCGTGAGTTCGAGTTGTTCTGCGAGGGCGGCGGCAATACGTACGGTCTGACATTCGATGAAGACGGCAACCTGTTCTACTCGACAAACGGCGGACCGTTCGTGCACGCCGTGCAGGGCGGCTACTACTACAAGAGCTTTGGCAAGCACGGGCCATTGCACAATCTGTTCGCCTACCATCATTTCGCGCCACTGCAACGCGACCAGGTTCCGGGGGGACCACCGACGGGCGGCACGATCTACGCGGCCGACGCGTTGGGAAAGTCGTACCGCGGAAAGTTCATCGCCGGCAACTTTCTCGGCCACACGGTTTCGTCTTGGCGAATCGAGCCGCGGGGAGCGACCGTGGCGGCGAGCTACGAGCGACCGCTGCTGGATGTCGGCGACACTTGGTCGGGACCGACCGACTTGTGCATCGCGCCGGACGGTTCGATCTTCGTCTGCGACTTCTACGATCGCCGCACCGCGCACCCCGACCCCGACGCTCGCTGGGACCGCGGCAACGGCCGCATCTACCGGATCTCGTCGGCCGAGTTGCCGGCCGAGTTGAGCGCGGCCAGGTCTTCACCGGCGGCGCTCGACCTCCGCAAACAATCGAGCGACCAACTCGTCGATTTACTCACCCACAACAATCGTTGGTTCGCCACGCGAGCAAGAGTGCTTTTAGCCGAACGTCGAGATGCATCGGTCGCTCCGCGGCTCAAGGCTCTCGCCGCAAATCGCGACCGGCCGCGCGATGCGCTGCAAGGCGTGTGGACGCTGCACGCTTGCGGCGAGTTGGACGATCCGTTCGCAATGGAGTGCTTGTCGCATCCCTATCCTTACGTGAGGAGTTGGACGGTTCGATTGCTGGGCGACCGAAAGCAGGTTTCGTCCGAAGTCTCCGCGGCGCTGGTGCGACTGGCGAGGAAAGAACCAAGTGCGATCGTGCGAGCTCAGTTAGCGGCTACGGCAAAACGACTCCCGGCCGAGACGGGCCTGGCAATCGTCACCGAACTACTCGACCGCGGAATTGACGACGCCGACGAACGGATCGCGTGGCTACTGTGGTGGGCGATCGAGAGCAAGTCGGTCAGTGACCGAGAAGAAGTGCTGGCCGAGTTTGGCGACAAGGCGCTGTGGTCGCGGGCTTCGTACCGCGGCAATCTGCGGCGACTGATCCGCCGGTATGCGGCCGAGGGCACGGCGGCCGGCTACGACGCCTGCGCGAAGTTATTGAGTCTCGCGCCGGCGAATCAACAAGGATCGGCGTTGGCCGCCTTGCAACTGGGACTGGACGAGCGGGCGAGTGGGTTGGCGACGATCGGGCAGGGCGGGCTGTTCGCCGACTTCGCCGCCGCCACTGGCGACGCCACCCCGCAACAGCGGCAATTCAAAAGGGTGAGCGGATCGCTGCGCCGGTTCATCTACGGGAAATGGAAACCGCAACCCACGAATGCGCCGGCTTGGCGATTAGCGCTGACCTGTGGCGTCGAAGAAGCGAGAGACCTGTTGTTGCAGCGGCTTGCCGACGAAAGACTGCCATCCGAAGCGGAGAAACAGACGACACTGCGGCTCGCCGCCGGCTTCATTGCGAAAGACGAAGCGCCGTTGCTTCTTCGTTTCCTTTCACCAAACGAAAACGCGACTACACAACTGGCGGCGCTTGACGCGCTGAGTCGTTTTCCGTCCGAATCGCTGTCGGACGCGGTGCTGGAAAACTACCCTCGTTTCTCACCGCCAGTGCAAACGAGCGCTCGCCGCGCATTGTTGAGCAACTCGGCGTCGGCTCGGCGGCTACTGGAACTGGTCGACGCGGGCGCGATCAAGCCCGACACGATCCCTGTCGCGCAGCTGCGCGTGCTGGCGGCGTTCGGCGATCCGCGGATCGACAAACTCGTCAAGAAGCACTGGGGCAGGATTGGCTCCGGCAGCACCGAGGCAAAGCTGGCCGCCATGCGGCGCTACAACAATGATCTTCGCGCCGGCGGCGGCAGTGCGGCGCGAGGGAAGGAGCTCTTCAAGAAGAACTGCGGCGCGTGCCATCAGTTGTTTGGCGAGGGCGGCAAGATCGGTCCCGACTTGACGCAGGCGAACCGCAAAGACCGGGCCGCATTGCTCGCCAACCTCGTCGACCCGGGCGCCGTCGTGAAACGCCAGTACATCAATTACATCCTCGAGACGACGGGCGGTCGCGTGTTGACAGGCCTGATCGCCGCTCAAGATGCGGCCAGCGTTACGATCGTCGACGCGGAAGATCGCCGCACCCGAGTGAGCCGCGGCGACATCGCCACGCTGCGCGAGTCGCCTGTCTCTCTGATGCCCGACAATGCGCTCGACAAACTCCAGCCCCAGCAGATCCGCGACTTGTTCGCCTATTTGACGAAGTAGATCGAGTCATCGCTGTCAATTGAACGTCTGATTTACGAGGCCATCGATGTCTGAAGTCACACAACTTCTCCGCCCGCTACTTGGCGTTTCGCTGGCGTTCGCAATCGTTGCAGCAGCAACGTCTAGTCGTGGCGAGGAGAGAGGCGAAGAGACTCGCCCAGTGAACCTCAAGTTGCAGCCGTTGCCGAATGCGGGCCCGCTGCTGAATCAGTTCCCCGAGTTCGTTCAACCATTGCGGCCGACTCGGCAGTTCGGTACGGCGGCGGTCGTCGACGACGCGGACCCGACGATCTCGGTCCGCAGCTGGCGATACTCGTATCACGCTCGCGGAGTCATCGTCAGCGAGAACCGCCTCCGCGGCGACCAGACGGCGATGGTGGTCGTGCACCCGTGGGGCATCGACGACGGACAGGGCTGGAAGAGTCCACAGCCGGCGGGCGTGGCGTTTTTTTGCACGCCGGAGAAAAATGCGATCTACCACCGACATGTCTCGCAAGTGTTGAATCCATTCCTAAAGCGGATGCGGGGGAGCGTGCGCGAAGTCATTTACAGTTTGCCCGGCGCGGGCGACGCGATCCGCAAGCAGCGTTACCGCTCGCTGTCGAACTCCCCGTCCAAATTGGGTCAGCTAGAAGGACAGCGTCTGTTGACGGCGGCGTTGGCGAAATACGATTACACGGCCCAGGGTCCGCCGGAATCGTTCGCGTTGTCGACGCGAACGCCCCTGATCGACTACTTCCTCAAGTTCCCGGCGCTGGACGCCGGCCCCCACTACAACGGCGACGGCTTCTGGCAGTTGCCGATTCCCGTCGTCCAGGGAATCGACGTCGCGCAATCGGATATCGTCGCATACGATGGCGAAGGATATGAGCGGCTGCGCGACTTTCTGAAGAAGCAAGGCGTGCGACACATCTTATTGACCGGTTACGCAACCGACATGTGCGTCTGCAGCACGATGGCAGGATACGAAAACTTGCGTGGAGACTTCAACGTCTTCCTGGTGGGGGATGCGACTCTGGCGACATTCCCCGCCAGCGATACTCCCAAGTACGCGACTCAAGCCGCGATCACCTCCGCCTCGCTGAAAGTGATGATCACGGAAGTAGAAGGAGTGAGGGGGGGGAGAATGACTAATGACTAACGACTAATGACTAAGGAATGACGAAGGACTAATGACTAAGGAGGCAGGACGCCGGCGAGTCAGAGGGGCGTTTACGCCCCCATCCGCCGCAGGCGGCATAGGCCCGTGCTTGAGCACGGGTGAACCACGCGTGCCAGCTGCAACCAACGTTCCATTCCCGCGCCGCCCCGCGCTGCCGCGTTCCACATTCGCGCCGACCCGCGCCGCCGCGTTCCAAACCCAGGGGCGTTTACGCCCCCATCCGCCGCAGGCGGCATAGGCCCGTGCTTGAGCACGGGTGAACCACGCGTGCCAGCTGCAACCAACGTTCCATTC
>JASMLW010000597.1 GCA_030748485.1 Pirellulaceae bacterium | reverse complement strand
GACACCGATCTCATACTCTTCGTTCTTGGTCCACAATTCGATCTGGGCGATGACCTGGTTCGTGAACGACGTCGACATGACGAACGACGGGTGTCCGGTCGCACAGCCGAGATTCACGAGTCGACCATCGGCGAGCAGAATGACTGAGTGCCCGTCGGGGAACGTGTACCGGTCAACTTGGGGCTTTACTTCTTCGCATGTCACGTCGGTCTGGGACTTGAGCCAAGCGACGTCGATCTCAAGATCGAAGTGCCCGATGTTACAGACGATCGCATCGTGCGGCATCTTCTCCAGGTGCTCTCCGAGAATGACATCGCGATTGCCGGTGGCCGTGACGAACAGATTCCCTTGGCTGGCGGCCTCTTCCATCGTGGTGACCTCGAAACCTTCCATCGCCGCTTGGAGCGCGTTGATGGGATCGATCTCGGTGATGATCACGCGGGCTCCGTATCGCTGCAGTGAATGGGCGCAGCCTTTGCCGACATCGCCGTAGCCGCAGACGACGGCGACCTTCCCAGCGACCATCACGTCGGTGGCTCGTTTGATCCCGTCGGCGAGCGATTCGCGGCAGCCGTAGAGGTTGTCGAATTTACTTTTGGTAACCGAGTCGTTGACGTTGATGGCGGGCGTCTTCAGCGTGCCGGCGTCAAACATTTGGTAGAGCCGCAGAACGCCGGTCGTGGTCTCCTCGGACAGTCCTTTGACGTTGGACAGCAGCTCCGGATATTTGTCGTGCACCATGGCGGTGAGATCGCCGCCATCGTCGAGAATCATGTTCAGCGGCTGACCGTCGGGAAAGAACAGGGTCTGTTCGATGCACCAATCGAACTCCTCGGGCGTGAGTCCTTTCCACGCGTAAACGGGGACGCCCGTTTCGGCGATCGCCGCGGCGGCGTGGTCCTGCGTGGAGTAGATATTACAGCTGCTCCACGTGACTTCGGCTCCCAAATCGACCAGCGTTTCGATGAGCACGGCCGTCTGGATGGTCATGTGCAGGCACCCGGCGATGCGGGCCCCGCTGAGCGGTTTGGTGGCACCGTACTTTTCCCGGAGGGCCATCAAACCTGGCATCTCGTTCTCGGCCAACATGATTTCACGCCGACCCCACCCCGGCAGTGAGGGATCCGGGTTCACTTTGAACGGTAGTTTGGTCTCGGCCTGTGACATGGGGACTCCTTTTGTGCAGCGTCGATCCGTCGCGCGGGTGGCGATGGTGCGGTTTGTACGGATGGTGACGATTAGGGTAACTCGGCCAATCAAATCCGGCCCGTATCATAGGACCAGGGTGGGTTTTTCGGCAACCGGGAGGTCGGCGATTTCACGTGTCCCGCGCATCGCCGCCGGCCGCGTCGAGCGCCTGCCGGGCGAATGTGGCGAAGTCGCGAGACGCTTCCACGTCTTTTACTCCCGGATCACACTCCACGCCGCTGGCCGTATCGACCGCGGACGGTTTGACGATGCCGATCGCCTCAGCGACGTTGGCGGGAGTCAAACCGCCGGCGAGCACGAGCGGGCAGCGGATCTGTCGCCGCCAATCTCGCAGCTGTTCCCAACGAAGCGGTTGGCCGGTGCCGCCGTAGGAGCCCTCCCGATAGGCGTCCAGCAGCACAGCGCAAGGCTCGGCGCCGATTCGTTCGCAGTCAGCTAGATAGCGCACGACCGGCTCAAGGCTGCCGTCGCGAATTCGCAATGCGCGAATGACCGATCGGGGAGGCAGATCGGCGATCAGGTCGGGAGGTTCATCGCCATGGAGTTGAGTGAAGTCGAGTCGAGCGCGGGCGATGGTCGATTCGATCTTGGAGCGTGACGAATTGACGAAAACACCGACTCGGGCGACATCCTCGGGCACGGCGGCCGCCACGGCGTCAAGGTCAGCGTCGGCGACGAAACGCGGGCTCTCCGCGTAGAAATTCAGGCCGATCGCGTCGATTCCACAGCTCCCGATTGCAGTGGCGTCAGTCGCCGATTTCACACCGCAGATCTTGATTTGAAACACGAGTGACGGACCGATCGATTGGAATGGCGAACAGCGAATGCGGAGATTTCGGGAATTGGAGATTTCGGGAATTATAGCGTGGTCGCAGTGCTCAATTGACTGTAACGAAAATGGCAGGGCACTTCGAACGCGAGCATGAGGTCCGACCGTGTCGTCAGCGCGAGCCGCTTCGTACGTCGAACTCGGCGCCATCGTGTCGCTCGCGGCCATGCACGCCTCGGTGTGGCCGGTGGTCAGCGAATCTCGCTCCTCATTCTGGGGTGACGCGATCTATCACGCTCTGCCCTTCGCACAACTGGCCACACTGGCCATGTTGGCGGCCCTGACGACCGGGTGGCGTCAATACCTGTGCACGATGCTGTTGCTGGCGGTCAGTTTAACCTTTGTTGGTCGCCCGGATCCGCTGTTGATCTACGCCACGGGAGTCTTCGTCTACGCAATCGCCCTCGGCATTCGTTTGGCGACATCGGTGCGGTTGAACTATGTTTCTCTCGCTCCCTCCCCTCGTTCTGGTTCCACATCGTACTCGTTGCGAACGACCGTCATCCTATTGGCGATCGCTCCTCCTCTGCTCTGGCTGGGAACTCGCTGGCGATTCGACTTCAGCAACGCTCTGTCGATTCCAGAAAACGTGTCTTATCCGATTATGGGAGTCGCGCACGCGATCGCCGCGGTTGCGCCGCTGCTTACCCTCCGGCGACCGGCGTGGTTCGCCTGGGCTCTCTACGCGCCCATCTTGGCGTTGGCGGCCATCGCGCCGACGACACTACTGCACCGAGACAGCGACCTACCGATCGTCGCCGCTTGGATTACCTCGAGCAGCCTGATCATCGTGGCCAGTCTGTTCTGGATGCAGCTCTGGGGCGTTCAGCTCGCCCGCCGGCGCGACCGTTCTTCAGCCAAATCACCAGCCGTTCATCCCCTGCACCATCAGCTGGACGTCGGAATCAACCTTGCCACTCCCCGCGGATTCTCTGATGGAAACTAAACGACTCGTGGACAGCATTCAAATCGCTTCACCTTGCCCGCAGCCCTGGGAGGCGATGGAGGGCGACAACCAGGTTCGTTTCTGTTCACTCTGCCAACTGAATGTCTACAACCTGGCCGGCATGACCGACGACGCGGCCGACTCGCTGATTCGCGAGCACGAGGGAAAACGACTTTGCGTTCGAATCTATCGCCGTTCCGACGGAACCGTGATTACCAAGGATTGCCCCGTTGGGCTCCGCGCCGCGCGTCTGCAGGTCGTGAGGATGCTGACCGCCGTCGCCGGCATCTTCTTGTTCGGCTGTGTTTCCGCCTTGGGAATGTTTGGTCGGAACAGGCAGCGGGCGGCGGATACGTCAGCCGGAGCGTTATTGGAACGTTGGAGCCGTCCCGATCCGGATCCTGCTCTCGCTGCTGAAATAGACGCTCTCATCCGCGCGGAGATGAGCCGAGCGACGATAGGCAGCGTTGCCGAATCGGGAGTAATGGCGGAGATCGACTTAGACAATCAACCACAGGTGCAACCCCATGACCGTTGACCTCACTCAAATCAGAATCGCTTCGCCTTGCCCGATGTCTTGGGAGTCGATGGATGGGGACGGGCTGGTTCGTCACTGCGGCGAGTGCCAAATGAACGTATACAACCTGGCGGAGATGAAGGAGGACGAGGTGCGGCGGCTGATCGAGACTCACGAAGGGCGGCTGTGCGGCCGCCTGGCTCGACGACGCGACGGCACGTTTACTGTCGGCGCCTGTCCGCGATCGCTGCGGAGGCTCGGCCGCCAAGTCGCCAAACTGGGCGGCGTGGTCGCCGGTGTGATCTCCTTGTTCGGTTGTGCCTGGTGGACGAACGCGGCCACCGGCTCCGCCGACCCTCCCGCAAAGTCGATTGGAGATGTGATCACCTCGTGGGGAGAAGAACCAATGGAGTTCTTGCTCGGCGACATCGAAATCGCACTACCTCCGCCTCCCACACAGGGAAGTGGACCTGGACCCAGCCCCCCAGGCGACTCGGTCTAACGATTCGGCAGTCTGCGCAAACTGCAGCCACAACCGCAGTTGTACCGCATCTACGCAGCCAGTCGGATCGGTTTCAGCGACCAAAACGATTGGACCGATGACACGGCCGAGATTGTGCTCTGTTGCGCAGTTGTCCGTCACACAAACGAGCGCGGCCGATGAACAAATCCAACCGCCCACTGCGATCCTACCCGGCGTACGCGTTCGCGCTGGCGACATTGTTGGTCACCGCGATCGGATCGCTGAACAGCCCGCCGCCGCCAGTCACCGCCAACACGATCAGTTGCGTGATCGCTGTCGCCCGCGAAGTCAATCCGGACGGGATCGTCGACGTCACCGCGGAAGACGTGCAAGTGGCCTGGAGCCACGCCATTGCTTCAAGTTCGGGTTCGGGATCGGCGGAATTGCGGGCCGCCACGATCGATCTGGACGGAATTCTCGCGCGGCTGCGTACAAAGGCGACCGCGTCAACTGGCGACTTCGATCGCATCCAGATCGACTTGGCGTCGCAGAACTCCGCACGGGACGCGAAGCTGCTCGATCACCTGGCTCAACGACTCGTCACGCGTTGGAACATGACGGCGGCCGGCGATGAACACCGACGACGGTTGTACGACACAGTCGAACAACTCAGGAACGCGACTGAAGTGCAAAGCGAGCTGCGAGATTCGCTCCGCGAGTTCGCCTCGGAGCAACTGCTGGCTCAAGCAAAGTCCAACTCGCAGCGAGAACCTGAGTTGCTGCCGAATCCCGATTGGATTTCGACCGCCAAGCGGTTGGACGAAAGGCAGTTTGAACTCGACCTGGCAAGAAGCGACCTCCAAGACCAGCATCCGCGGATCTCGAAACTGGTCTCCGAAGTCGAGGTGTTGCGGAGTCGCCTGACCTCCCTACCTCGGGAAATTGACGCCGAGCAACTGGCGAGCGGCGGATTCAAGTTCGTACAACCTGCGCCGGCTCCGGTCGGCTCGCAATTCGCCAGCGCGACGCGACGCGCATCTTCGGAGGCGAGCATAGACCCTTTGGTGTTGGAGCAATTCGCTCGACTATCGACCATGCTGGAGAAGGCTGCGGCGCGACGGAACACGGTTGAATCGGCGCTGCGAGAGGTGACTTCCGCTCCGACCGATCTTCGCGAGGTCGCTTGGGTCGAGCAGCACGGGGTCGCAGCGGCGACCGCCGGCGCGACCATCAAATTCTACGGCTGGATTGTCGCCGCCTTCGCGATCGTGGTCGCCTCAACCTTCGCGGCCTGGGGAGCTATGACGTACCGCCAGAGGGAATCCCGCCCAACTCAGCGCCAAGTCTACAACGCACTCCTGCTGGGTGGCGAAATCGTGCTCGTAATGGTCGCCCTAAGCCTCCATCTTCGCTGACCTAACGCTCGCGCGCGAAGACGGGAAACCTGCGGAGTCACGCGGAACTACCGCCGCCGTGTCAAGCCAGCGAAGGGGCGCGTGCAGGCGATTGACTACTGCAGCAACCGCCGGTCGAACGCCGATGCACATTGAAACACGTATGCGCTGCCACATCGCTGCACTTCCACATCGCTTTGTCCGCACAAACAAACTGAGTTCGTTCGGACTGATCTCGAGAGCTTGAGGACATCCATGTACGAGACGATCTTTGGCCTGGACCGTCGCCCCTTCCCATCCACTCCCAACCCCGAGTTCTTTGTGGGGATCGAAGCGATGGAACAAGCTTGTCTCTCCATCTCGCGAACCGTTGAACGGGCTGAGGGCGTGGCCATGACGATCGGACCGGCCGGTGTCGGCAAGTCGCTCCTTTGCCACGTGATCGCCGAACACCTGGCCGACGACTACGAGGTCGTGCTGCTGAACAGCACGCGCTTGTGCACGCGACGGGCCCTGTTGCAGAACATCTTGTTCGAACTCGGTTTGCCGTATCGGGAGTTGGAAGAGGGCGAGTTGCGACTGTCGCTGATGGACCATCTCGAGCCAGCCAACTCGGCCAACGGAATGGTGCTGATCGTCGACGAGGCGCACACTCTGCCGATGCGTCTGTTGGAGGAGATTCGGATGATCACGAATCTCGTTCGAGACGGGAGTCCGCGGGTGCGGTTGGTCCTGGTCGGCGGCCCACAGCTCGAAGAGCTTTTCGCCAATCCCAAACTGGCGGCTCTACAGCAACGAATCGCCACGCGATGCTACTTGCATGCACTCAACTACGATGAGACGTTCGCCTTTGTGCGGGGCCAGATTACGAACGCCGGCGGCCATCCCGAGCAGATGATCGCCGACGAGGGAATCGAGGCCGTCTATCGAGCAACCGACGGCGTTCCCCGCTTGGTCAACCAACTGTGTGATCACGCCCTGGTGCTCGCCACCGCCGGTGGCACGACACCCATCGGCGCGGACGGCATCGCAGAAGCCTGGGCCGACCTGCAACAGCTTCCCGCTCCTTGGAACAAATCCCTGCCGCCGAGCACTGCCGACGAACCGGCGTCGTCGGTTGTCGAGTTTGGCGAGCTCGATGACGATGCGTTTTCGGCCGCCATCGAATCGAACGACAGCCCCGTCGCCCAATCGACGGACGGTACGGACGACACGGCGTGGAAGGCTCCGGAGGATCAGATCGAATTGCGACTGGCGCCGACTCCTGACGAAGACGAATCCGCGGAATCCGGCCTGTCCGAGGACGCGCCGACCGAGGACGCGCCGACCGAGGATGTGGATTCTCCCATGATCGCCACCACCTTCGCCCACAACGAATTGCTGGGCGAGAGTAGTGTTGCCGAGACCGATGGTTTGGAGAGCGACATCTTTCTGAGTAGCCCGGAGGCTGGTCCGACGACAGACGAATCGCCGACCGACGAAGTCGCCGTTTCCGCCAACGATCCGTTCGCTGAAAAGTTTGATGAAGAAGAGATTGTCATCGACGAGTTCGCGATGCTCGATGCGGCGCTCCGCAAGGCGTCGGCCACCGTGACAGCTCCACTGAGCCACGCATTGGCCGCCGTGTTTGCGGATCAGGAACCGAACACCACGGGGCAATCCGCGGATTGCGACGTTCCCGCATCGATTCCGATCGGGGCCGACTACGCGGTCGAGGGGGGCGTGACCGATGAATCGGATCAGCCCGGCCGCACGCTGGTCGCGGACAGCGGCTCATCAGAAAGTTGGTCAACTTTCAACATGCTCGCCAACGAACGGCTGGAAAGCGTCAGCACCACCACATCCGCCGATGAACTCGATTGGGAGGAACCGACGTACGTCGACAAGCCAAGCGTCCCTCCGGCGCCCGACATCGACGACCGCGACATGATCATTGTGAACGAGGAAGCGGGCTCCCACGACGTTCCGCCGCCGCCGCGGTCACGCGCCTTCCGGCGTGAATATCGGCAACTGTTCGCCCAGTTGCGGCGAGTCTGACGCGCTCCAATCTCTCCTGTCGACGAAACTGACCGAGGCGTGACGATGCGGACATTTCTCGTGACCGGTGGAGCGGGTTTCATCGGCTCCAATATCGCCGAAGCACTGGTCAGGCGAGGCGACCGGGTCCGAGTTCTCGACAATCTCAGCACGGGCGACGTCGGCAATCTCGCCGGATACCGAGACGACATCGAGCTGCTCGAGGGTGATTGCACGGACGCGGACGCGGTGCGCCGCGCGGTGCAAGATGTCGAAGTGGTTTACCACCAGGCGGCGCTCGCCTCGGTGCCGCGCAGCGTTGAAGCGCCGCTGGACTCGCACCATGCATGTGTCACGGCGACGGCCACCGTACTGGACGAATCGCGTCGAGCCGGTGTCCGGCGAGTCGTCTACGCGGCGTCGAGCAGCCTGTACGGCGACCAGCCTTTCTGCTCAAAGCGGGAAACGGATCTGCCGGCTCCCCTATCGCCATACGCGGCGGCGAAACTCGCCGGCGAACTGTACTGCCAGGCCTTTTATCACACGTTTGAGTTGGAAACGGTCGCGTTGCGTTACTTCAATGTCTTCGGGCCGCGGCAAGACCCCGGCAGCCCGTACTCGGCCGTCATCCCACTCTGGATCGCTGCGATGCTGGCCGGCCAGCGGCCGCTCATCTATGGCGACGGCGGTCAGTCGCGCGACTTCACTTACATCGACAACGTCGTGCACGGAAACCTGCTGGCGGCGGATGCGGCCGACGCCGCGGGACTCTCGATCAACTTGGCGGACGGCCGTTCAACTGACTTATTGACGCTGCTGCGTCTGCTGCAAGAGCTGCTTTCCGTGGACGTCGAGGCCCAGTTTGAGCCGCCGCGGATCGGCGACGTCCGCGAAAGTCTGGCCGACATCACGTTGGCTCGCCAAGTCCTCAAGTACGAGCCTCAAGTCTCGTTCGAGGAAGGCTTGCGGCGGTCGATCGACTACTACAGGCAAGTCGACGGCAGCTGATCCGACGGCCCGCTCGGCTGCATGGTAAGATCGAGTATTCGGTCCCTCTTGACTAGCCGCGCGATCGCCATGACTAGCCGCACGCTCATCACTGTCGCCACGTACAACGAAATCGAAAACCTACCCGATTTGGTTGACCAGATCTTTGAGTTTGCGGCGGATGTCGACATGCTCATCGTCGACGACAATTCACCCGACGGGACAGGCGATTGGTGTGACCGGAAGGCGGCTGAGGACCAGCGCGTCCACTGCCTGCACCGAACGGGCAAGCTCGGATTGGGCACGGCCATCGTCGCCGGCATGCAGTACGCGATCGAGCACGGTTATGACTACGTCTTGAACATGGACGCCGACTTCAGCCACCACCCTCGCTACATCCCCTCGCTTCGCGAAGGGATGGAGGGTGACGATGCGGTCGATGTCATGATCGGCTCCAGGTATGTCCCCGCGGGCGGCGTCGAGAACTGGCCGCTGCGGCGGAAGGCGATGAGCCGCGGGGTCAATCTTTACGCCCGTTGTCTGCTCGGCCTCAGACCGCGCGATTGCAGCGGCGCGTTCCGCTGCTTTCGCATCGAGAGGTTGGAGCAGTTGGAATTCGATGAGATTCGTTCGCGCGGCTACTCGTTCCAAGAGGAGATCCTGTGGCTGCTCAAACGGGCCGGCGCGACCTTCGGCGAAGCTCCCATCGTCTTTGCCGACCGCGAACGAGGACTCTCGAAGATCAATGGATCTGAGGCGCGCGAAGCGCTCTGGCTGATCTTCCGACTGGGGATCACTAACTGGGTCGGATTGTAAGGCCTGTGACGGGCGCCCTGGTGGAACGGCCGAACCGCCCGCCGCCGCTCGAGCGGAAACCACTGTGCGCAAGCAGCCTTGCAACGCTCGGTGAAAGAGTGGCGATAGGGAATTGCCAGCCAACCGAGTGGACGCGAGCTATCCTTGCGAGATCAGTCTCTGTCACGGGGTGGGTGAATGAGCGAAAAGAGATTAGGAATCCTGACGTCGGGAGGCGACTGCCCCGGACTCAACGCGGTGATTCGCGGTGCGGTCAAGGCGGCCGATAGTCACGGATACGAGGTCGTCGGCTTTCTCAAGGGCTATGAAGGACTCGTCGACCCGGTTCACTACACGCCGCTGACGACCCGCAATACGATGGGGATCCTCAACCAGGGCGGCACTATTCTGGGCTCCACCAACAAGGGTCGTTTCGCGGCGACCGTCGGTGTCAAGGATCGCGTCGAAGTCGATCCGCGGTTGCTCGAGGGCGTCAAAGATACGGTCCGCCAATTGAGCCTCAACGGACTGATCTGCGTGGGAGGCGACGGATCGCTGGCCGTCGCCCAACAGTTCACTGAAGCGGGAATTCCCGTTGTCGGCGTGCCGAAGACGATTGACAACGACCTGTCGGCCACCGTTTTCACATTTGGCTTTGACAGTGCGGTCGCTTGTGCGACGGACGCCTTGGATCGACTGCACACGACTGCCGCCAGTCATGAGCGGGTGATGGTGCTCGAGGTGATGGGTCGGCACGCCGGCTGGATCGCGCTGTACGCGGGGCTCGCCGGTGGCGGCGATGTGATCCTGCTGCCCGAAATCCCCTGGGACTTCGAGCACGTCTGCGACAAAGTCCTCGACCGGGCGCGGCGGGGCAAAAAGTTCACACTGGTCGTGGTAGCCGAAGGCGCCGAGTTGCCGGGCGGCAGCTTGGTGACTCTCGAGGAAGAACAGTCGGGGCGGCAGACTCGCCTGGGCGGCTTGGGACAAATCGTCGCGCACGAGATCGAAGAACGCACGAAGCGCGAAACTCGCACGGTCGTGCTCGGGCACCTCCAGCGGGGCGGACCGCCGTCGACATTCGACCGCGTTCTCGCGACTCAGTTCGGCGTACATGCCGTGAGGCTCATCATCGAAGAGCGATTTGGCGAGATGGTCTGTTACCATCCGCCCGCTATCGACAGCGTACCCATCATGGAAGCCGTCAACCGCTTGTCGCAGGTGAACGTGCAGGGCTCAGCCGTCCGAGCGGCTCGCGCGTTGGGGATCAGTTTTGGCGACGGACCACAATCGATGGGTCCGTTTCACGTGTCGAGGAACGAGCCCGTTTCGGATGAACTACCGAGCGATTTCATCCAGACGCTCGCCTAGTCGCCATCGCGTTACTCTTCGTCGTCGCGCAAACTGGCCAAAACGCTGTAGTCTTCGAGCGTGCTCGTGTCGCCAACCGTCTCTTCACCGGAGGCGATGTCGCGGAGCAGCCGTCGCATGATCTTGCCGCTGCGAGTCTTGGGCAACACGCCGGTGAAACGAACGTCATCCGGTTGCGCTAGCGCCCCGATTTCAGTGCGGACGTGCTGTCGCAGTTCCTGCTTGAGTTCGTCGGTCGGCTCGGCGTCCTTGAGCGTCACGAAGACAGCAATCGCCTGACCTTTGATTTCGTCGGGACGTCCGACGGCGGCGGCCTCGGCGACGTTGGCGTGGCTCACCAACGCACTCTCGACTTCAATCGTGCTGAGTCGGTGTCCGGAGACGTTGATTACGTCGTCGATGCGGCCCATGATCCAGAAATAGCCGTCGTCATCGATGCGGGCGTTATCGCCGGCCAGATAGTTGTGCGGAACCTTGCTCCAATACTGATCTCGATAACGCTCGTCATCGCCCCAGATCCCGCGCAGCATGCCTGGCCAGGGGTGACTCATCACCAGCCAACCGCCCTGGTTCGCACCGACGTCGTTGCCGCTTTCGTCGACAATCCTGGGCAGCACGCCAGGTAGCGGCTTGGTGCAGCTTCCCGGTTTGGTCGCGATGGCTCCCGGCAGCGGCGACATCATGATGCCCCCCGTTTCGGTCTGCCACCACGTGTCGACGATCGGACAACGCTCGCCGCCAATCTTC
>JASMLW010000596.1 GCA_030748485.1 Pirellulaceae bacterium | reverse complement strand
CCCAAGTTGATGGTGAATTTCTGGTAGGGTTGGCCGTCGAAAACCTTGATGTTCAACCCGGCCTTGGCGAACTCGCCGGCGATGTACTCCGCCGCCTTGTCGATTCCAGGCGTGCCGACGCCGCGCCCGCCAAGTTCATCCGACGACAAGTATTTGACGGAGTCGAGCAGCCGTTGTTCAGATTCCTCGTTGTTGCGCTCTTCGGCGACGACCGTGGTCGTGGCCGCGAGGATCAGGGCGAAAGTGGAGAGAATTGAGCGCCGCGTCATGGTTTCCCTTTCTAGTTTGTTTTTCCTGAACCCAGACGATACGTGGGGAAACGTGTCGCTG
This sequence comes from Pirellulaceae bacterium, assembly GCA_030748485.1. Classification (GTDB taxonomy): domain Bacteria; phylum Planctomycetota; class Planctomycetia; order Pirellulales; family Pirellulaceae; genus JASMLW01. Next base: position 6,158 of record JASMLW010000596.1, on the reverse strand, counting down.
GTTCGCTGAATTCTCGATGCAGGGGGACGGCGAGTCAAGCGGACGGCGCGACCTGAAGTCGGGGCGGCGACACGGATTGAGTCGATCGGGGCGGCGAATGGGGGGTGCTGAAAAACGTCGTTTGACACGAACGGCGAGCGACGATATTCTTCGCAGCCCTTGGAGCGAACGAGCTCCACCCACCAAGCGGAGCCACTCCGCGCACCAGGCCGCAGCAAACACGCAAGCAGACACCGCAAGGCAATCTGGGGGGACGCGCCCAACGGCGCGCCGCGCGGTCCCGCAACAGCCACGCACAAGGAGGTGCGAGTTGTCCCCAGGCGAATCACCGTCACCCCGACGCGGCGTCTTGATCGTCGACGGCTCAGCCGAGAACCGCGAAGTCCTGCGCACCGTCCTGTCGGCGCGCGGCATCATCACCTGGGAGGCGGAGGAGGCGCTGGCCGGCGCCCAACTGGCTCACCAGCATCAACCGCGCGTGATCGTTGTCGACAGCGAGAGCGAAAACGCCAACACCGAGGCGGTGCGCGCCGAATGGGAGGATCGCTCGCGGCACGGCAGCTCGATCGTCCTGCTCGGCTCCGCCAGGCCGCACAGCGAGCACCGGGTGATCGCGAAACCCTATCATTACGAGCCTTTGATCCGTACAATCGAGGAGCTCGTCGCACCCGTCCACTCCGCAGCCGGCGATTAGTTCGCTCATCTCGGTCGGCGCTCTCTTCACCGGTCTCATCGGGGTGGTGTCGACCTCGCGGGAAGAATGGACAGGGATGATTGAAGATGGCGTCGTTGTTTGTCATTCGCGGCAAAGACCAGGGCAAACGATTTGACTTGGCTGATCACCCGCTCACGATCGGTCGAGACAGTTCGAACGACCTGAAACTGGACGACACCGAGGTCTCCCGTCGGCACGCTCAGCTCCGCCGCCTCGACGAGGGCTACGAAGTCGTCGATCTGGGAAGCTCCAACGGCTCGTTCGTCAACAGCAACTCGATCGAACAGCACGAACTCCGCAGCGGCGACCGCATCCAGTTGGGGCGCACGCTTCTGATTTTCACGGCCGGCGGCAACGACGATGCGACGAGCGCTAGCGACCTGGCAGTCGACATCGTCGGCGGCGAGCCGTTTGACGCCGGCTCGCGGATCGTCCAGTCGATTAGTCATCTCGACAGCGCGCCGACTTTTGATGGAGGTCCGTCGGAAAGCCCCTGGTTGGCGCGCGCTCGCAGCAACCTCCAAGTAATGTACGGCACTGCGCTGGCCGTCAGCCACACGCTCGACATCGACCAATTGGCCGAACGGATTCTCGAGTTGATCTTTGAGTGGGTCGAGTCGGACCGCGGTTGCATCATGCTGGTCGACCAGGAGACCGACGAATTGACTCCCGCCGTTCGTCGGGATCGGGGCCGCGGCGGCGACAGCGAGAACATCGTGATTAGCCGCACGATCCTCGATTACGTGATGGCCAACAACGAAGGTGTCTTGACCAGCAACGCCCGCGAGGACGCCCGTTTCGACGCCGCCGGAAGTATCGTCAATCTCGGCGTGCGGGAAGCCATTTGTGTTCCCATGCGGGGACGCTACGGCGTCGTCGGCGTGATCTACATCGACACCTTCACGCCGCCGGGAAACACCATTCAGGGCAAGGCCGCCAATCGATTCCGCGAAGACCATTTGAAGTTGATGGTCGCGATCGGGCATCAAGCCGCGCTGGCGATTGAAGATACGTCGTACTACTCGGCGATGGTGCAAGCCGAACGGCTGGCCGCTATCGGGCAAACGATCGCGATGCTGTCCCACCACATCAAGAACATTCTCCAAGGGATTCGCGGCGGCAGCTATCTGATCGAAGAAGGGCTGAAGAACGAGAAGCCCAACATCGTCGCAAAGGGCTGGGGCATCGTCGACAAAAACCAGGAGAAGATCTCCAACCTCGTCATGGACATGCTGACGTTCAGCAAGGAACGCGATCCAATCATGGAGCCGGCCGACGTCAACGCCGTCGTCGGTGACGTAGTTGAATTGATGGTCCAGCGGGCGAAGGAACTCTCGGTTGAGTTGATCTGGCAACCCGATGGAAAGATGCCTCAACTGCAGTTCGATAGCGACGCCATGCATCGCGCTGTGCTGAATGTCATCACCAACGCGATCGACGCCTGTGAGGATGTCGAGCACGCCGTTGTCACCGTGTCGTCTCATTACGATGCGCCGCACGCGCTCGCCCGAATCGTCGTCGCCGACAATGGAACGGGCATCGAGGACGAAGATCTACGGAAGATCTTCTCGGTCTTTGAGTCGCGGAAGGGAAGTCGCGGTACCGGCTTGGGGTTGTCCGTCAGCCAAAAGATTCTCCGCGAACATGACGGCGACATTCGAGTGGAGTCGGAGTTGGGAGTCGGCAGCCAGTTTCACATGGAGTTCCCCGCCGCACCGGCCGAGCCCGAGGGGGGTGCGCCATCCGAATCGGGCGAGACGATGGCCGGCAGCTAGCCCGCCACCTCCGGTCGAACGAACGGATTCGACTTCTTCTCGATCCCCACCGTCGTCGCTTCACCGTGCCCCGATAGAACGATCGCCGTATCGGGAAGTGTGTACAGCTTGGTGCGAATCGATTCGGCCAGTTGGTCGAAGTCCCCGTCGGGAAAGTCGGTGCGGCCAATGCTTCCTTGAAACAGCACATCGCCTCCAAAGACGATCACCGGTTCGGCCCGCCACACGAAAACCACATGGCCGACCGAATGGCCGGGAGTTCCCCGCACCTCCAGCTCGATTCCCGCGAATTCCAAGCAGTCGCCCTCATCGACAACTCGGTCGGCGGGCGGACTGGTCAGGCTCAAGCCAAATGGGGCGGACAGGTTTCCCGCCGGGTCGGTCAGTTTCTCTGCATCGCCGCGGCCAATCACGATCGGGATGTCGGGCCAGCAACGCTTCAGTCCCTCGTTCCCCGCGATATGATCGGCGTGTCCGTGGGTGTTGAGTATGGCGACGGGTGTGAGTTGTTTTTGAGCAATCACGTTTTCGATTTCCGGGTAGTCGAACCCCGGATCGATCACGACACACTGGTCATGGCCGGCGAGATAGGCAATGTACGCGTTCTCCATAAAGGCAGCGGAGACGACGACTTCAAATAGAAGCTGTTTCACAAAACTGACTCCCCAGTGGCGAAGCGACAACGTAGAATGCTGCGAGTTTGACGTTTACCCAAACGAGGCGATTCATGCGGCGTGGCCGTTTGGGTAATTGGTTTTGTGGCGAGAGACGATTGTAATTTTGGCAAACCACTTGGGCGATATTTACCAAAGGCGCAAATCGGCCGCCGCGCAGCGGGGGCACAGGATGGGGACCACTACGGCGCAACCCCATTTGGCTCTGTGATATACCAATTCTGGAGGCGGGTTGCGACCCGCGCCAGGCGCGCGATTTGCACAAGGGAATGAAAAGCCGAATCCAGGGAACCGGGACGCGGGTCCAAGCGGCCCCATTAGGAGACACAGGATGACTCAATACGATCAGAACTACATCTTGGGCCGGCGAAATTTTCTCCGCGCCGCCTCGCTGGGACTAACTGTCCCGATGGCGAGTTGGGCGCTCGCTCAACAGCGGGAGCCCGTCTTTCGAGTCGCCAAAAAGGTTGAGCCCGGCAATCAGGGGACGCATCCGCTCGATCCAGCGTTGAAAGTCGCCCGCGAGAAGCTCGCCTACAGTCAGAAGAACATCGTCGACTACCAGTGCACGCTGATCAAGCGCGAGCGCATCAATGGCAAGGTCGGCAACTACGAGTACATGGCGACCAAGATCCGCAATCGCAAAGTCCAGGGCGGCCGCGTCGTCACGCCGTTGAGCGCCTACATGTACTTTCTCAAACCCGATGACGTGAAGGGCCGTGAAGTGCTCTACGTCGAAGGCCAAAACAATGGCAAGTTGATCGCCAAAGAAGGCGGCATTAAGGGACGTTTGATCCCCACCGTTTGGCTCAATCCCAATGGCCCGATCGCCATGCGTGGGCAACTCTATCCGATCACCGAGATCGGGGTCGAGAACTTGATGGTGAAGCTGATCGAACGCGGCGCTCGCGAACGAAAGTTCCCCGAATGCGATGTCAAATTCTACGCGAACTTCAAAGTGAACAAGCGCGTCTGCACGAAAATCGAGGTCATGCACCCCAAGAAAGAGAAGCACTTTGACTTCTACATGGCGCAGATCTTTATCGATGATCAGCTGAACGTGCCGATCCGATACGCGGCGTATGACTGGCCGCGAGCTCAGGGGGCGCGGCCCGAAGTGATCGAGGAGTACACGTATCTGCAGCTGCAGCTCAACGTCGGACTCAAGGACGACGTCTTCGACTACAAGAACCCCGCCTACAAGTTCACCTAAAGAAGAGACGACGTGAAACAAAAGAGGGCGAGCCTGGCGAGGTTCGCCCTTTTTCTGCGCGCCTCGTCGCTACAATAGAGCGATGAACGCGAAAGCAACGCCGCCGGAGATAAAGCGGACGAACTACTTCTGGCGTATTGCGCGGACGTTGGCCGCCGTCTACCTGGGAGGTATCCTCTTGCTCATTCTGTTGGAGAACTGGCTCGTCTATCCGGCCCCCGTCTATCCGCGCGGAGATTACGGAGCCTCCTTGGGGCAGGAGGAAGTCCAGTTCGCCTCAGCCGACGGCATGGAGTTGCACGGCTGGTTATTTGAGCACCCCAGCCCGCGTGGCAGTTTGCTCTACTGCCACGGCAACGGCGAGAACATCGCCTACTATCCCCAGCGCTGGCGCGATCTGTCGCAGCGTTATCGGCTCAACGTGTTGGTCTTCGACTACCGCGGCTACGGCAAGAGCAACGGGTCGCCCAATGAAGCCGGTGTGCTGGCCGACGGCGATGCGGCGCAGCGGTGGCTGGCCAACCGAGTCCAAAGCGATCCGAGTGATGTGATCGTGATGGGGCGGTCGCTCGGCGGGGCGGTGGCGATCGACGTGGCGACTCAAAACGGAGCCCGAGCGCTCGTTCTGGAGAGCACGTTCACGTCGATGCCGGAAGTGGCGGCCACCCATTATTGGTGGGCGCCCGTGCGAACGGTGATGCGCAATCGCTACTCCAGCATCGACAAGATCGCCGCCTTCAAGGGGCCGACGCTGATCAGCCATGGCGACGCCGACGAGGTGGTGCCTTATGAACATGGCCGGCGACTATTGGATGTCTGCGGCGGCGAACAGAAACGCTTCTTGACGCTCTCTGGTCTTACTCACAACGATCCCCAGCCGCCGATTTACTATGAACTGCTCGGCGAGTTCCTTGACGAGTTGTTCGAAACGCCTGCGGACGCCGAGGAGTGATGATGAGGAATGTGCGCTGCGCCGCTGTCCAGTTTCAACACGAAAACGCCAACAAAGCGGCCAACCTCGACGTCATCGCCCGCTTCGTCGCGGCGGCCGCCGAACAGCAAGTCCAAATAATCACGTTTCCCGAGTGCTGCATCAGCGGTTACTGGGGTTTGCGGGAGAAGTCGCGTGAAGAACTCACGGCGCTCGCCGAGCCGGCGTTTACCGGGCCGTCTTCGACGCGATTGATGGAACTCTCGCAGAGCTACCAGATGACGGTTGGCGCCGGACTCGTCGAGTTGGATGAGCGGGGGCGCTTGTTCAACACTTTTGTTGTGGCGATGCCCGATGGCCGGTTCGCCCGCCATCGTAAACTACATTGCTTTATCAGCCCGCACATGCGGTCGGGCGACGAGTACACCGTGTTCGACACGCCGCACGGCTGCCGCGTCGGCGTGCTCATCTGCTACGACAACAACATTATCGAGAATGTCCGCGCGACCGCGCTGGCCGGAGCCGAAGTGCTGCTGGCTCCGCATCAGACGGGCGGTTGCGACTCGGGTAGTCCGCTGGCGATGGGAGTTGTCGACCGCGCGCTCTGGGACAATCGCCAAAGCGATCCGGCCGCCATCGAAACCGAGTTTCGCGGCGACAAGGGACGCGGTTGGCTGATGCGGTGGCTGCCCGCCCGCGCTCATGACAATGGCCTGTTCGTCGTCTTCAGCAATGGCGTCGGACCCGACGACAATGAAGTCCGCACGGGAAACTCGATGATCATCGATTGCTACGGGCGGATCGTGAACGAGACTTGCGCCGCGCGCGACGAGATCGTGATCGGAGATCT
>JASMLW010000595.1 GCA_030748485.1 Pirellulaceae bacterium | reverse complement strand
AAAAGACGGAGCTCTGTCGCTCACGCTGCGCACGCGAACTCGTTCCGCCGCGGAGAGCGAACGGTTCCTGATGAACTTTGAGCAGACGGAGTGGCAGGCCAAGAAGACGGCGATTGTGATCTGCGACATGTGGAATGACCACTACTGTCGCAACGCGGCGCGGCGAGTCGCCGAGATGGCTCCGCGAATGAACCGCGTCATCTCCGCAGCCCGCCAACGGGGCGTTTTGATTATTCATTGCCCGAGCGGTTGCCTTGACAAGTACCGCGACACGCCCCAGCGCAAGTTGGCTCAACAAGCGCCGGTCGTGAAGACGGAAATCCCGCTGCGGAGCTGGTGCCACCTCGACGCCAAGCATGAGGCCAAACTGCCTGTCGTGCAGACGTCGCCATGTGAAGACCAGAAGCCGCGGCCGGCTGTCCGCTTTTTCACTCATCAAATCAAGACGCTCGAGATCCACGAGGGCGACGCGATCACCGACAGCGCCGAAGCGTTCTACTTAATGGAACAGCGCGGCATCGACAATGTGATCGTCATGGGAGTGCACACGAACATGTGCGTGCTCGGCCGGCCCTTCTCGATCCGGCAGCTGAAGTATCAGGGCAAGAATGTCGTCTTGATGCGCGATATGACGGACTCGATGTACAACCCGGCTCAAGCGCCGTACGTCAGTCATTTCAACGGCACCGAGTTGGTCATCGAACACATCGAGAAGTACTGGTGCCCGACGATTACGAGCGCGGACATTTTGGGTGGCGAGCCGTTTCGATTCCCTCGAGACAAGCGACCTCGAGCGGTGCTCGTGATCGGCGAGAAGCTGTATGAGACGGGCGAGTCGCTGCCGCGTTTTGCAATCGACCAACTCGGCAAGGACTTTCACATCGACGTCGTGCACGCCAATCCAGCCAAGCCTCACGAGTTCCCCGGTCTGGAAACGCTGGCGACAGCCGACGTGTTGATCCTTTCGGTCCGTCGTCGCGCTTTGAGTGAACGCCAGATGCGATTGATCCGCGGCCACATCGATCAAGGCAAGCCGGTCGTCGCGCTCCGCACTTCCAGTCACGCGTTTGGCGCGCGTGGAGAGATTCCCGCGGGCCACGTGCAGTGGGAAGAGTTCGACAGCGAGTTGCTAGGCGGGGACTACACCGGTCACTTCGCCAACGACAAGCATCCCCGCGTAACGCTGGACAAGTCGAGCAGCAGTCATGCGATTCTCGCCGGCATCCGCGGCGATGCGCCGTGGACATCGCCGAATTCGCTCTACAAGTCGACACTCATCGCCAAATCCAAGCCACTCGCGTGGGGCGCGATCGCCGGCCAGCCGCGACAACCGGTGGCGTGGGTCCGTCAATCACAAAAAGACGGACGGGTCTTCTACACGTCGCTCGGCGGGCCGGGAGATTTCGCCAACGACAATTTCCGTTTGCTGCTCCGCAACGGGGTCTATTGGGCCGCCGGACTAGAGACGCCCGGGACGCTTCACCAGCCGGAAAAACCGGCGAAGAAAGCGGCCGATCAGGGCGGCGGCTGCTAGACAAGCGCCCACCCGCAACAGGAAAATGGCAACTCTCCGAGCCCGTCGATCGGCCGCGCCCGGACAATCGAACTCCATCGCCAGATGAGCTCGGTCGTCACCCCCTCCCAATCCAACACACCTTCCATCCACACACCATCCACACAGTTGCGATTCCCATCATGATGCTACGCCTGTGCTTGACGTTGTCGCTGGTCGCCGTTCCATTCGCTCCCGCAGTCGCCTTGGCGCAGTGGAAAAAAGTCGCCGTGCCGGCGGTGTGGAAACGGCCGCCTGGCGAAATCGAAGGAGCCGGCAAGGGATTCGCCTGGTATCGGTGCCGAGTTGAACTGCCGGCGGCATGGAGCAACAAAGCGGTAACGCTCCACGTCGAGACTGCCGACGACGCTCGGCAATACTACATCAACGGCCAGTTCGTCGGGCAGGCCGGGAACTTCCCACCCACGTTTCGAACCGGCCTGGGTGAGACGCAACAGCTCAAGGTCGACGCCAAGTTCATCCAACTCGGTAAACCCAACGTCCTTGCGATTCGAGTTTATCAGGAAGCGGCGCGCGTGAACTTCAATGTCGCCGCGCCGGTGCTCGCGACGGCTGACAAGGCGCTGCGGTTGTCGGGCGATTGGGAGTTTCGAGCGGGTGACGGCGAACCAGCCGATGCGCTGAAGGCCGCCGAGAAAACACCTTCGATCGGTGTGCTCGGCGACGCCAAACAGATTCTCAAATCATTCAAATCGTTGAGCGGCGGCGACCGGCCGCTCAGCGTGGCCGAAGCGTTGAAGCGATTCAAGACACCGGATGATCTGACGCTGGAGGCGGTTGTTGCCGAGCCGGCGGTGCGGCAGCCGCTGTCTTTCAAGTGGGACGAGCGGGGACGGTTGTGGGTCGTGCAATACTTGCAATACCCCAACCCGGCCGGACTGACGATGATCAGCCGCGACAAATATCTTCGCACGGTCTGGGACAAGGTGCCGCCCGCGCCGCCTCATCACTTCCGCGGAGCCGACAAGATCACCATCCACGAGGACTCCAACAACGACGGTGTCTACGACAAACACAAGACGTTCGTCGACGGACTCAACATCGTTAGCTCATTTGCGATCGGACGCGGTGGAGTCTGGGTGCTGAACCCACCCTATCTGTTGTTCTATCCCGACCACGACCACGACGACGCGCCGGATGGCGATCCCCAAGTTCACTTGGAGGGCTTCGGACTCGAGGACGCGCACTCGGTCGCGAACAGCCTCCGCTGGGGGCCGGACGGTTGGCTCTACGCAACGCAGGGCAGTACGGTGACCGGTCAAATCAAGAAGCCTGGCGAGAAAGCCGACAAGGCCGTCCACTCGATGGGTCAGCTCGTTTGGCGCTATCATCCGGAGCGGCGAATCTACGAGATCTTCGCCGAAGGCGGCGGCAACGCATTCGGAGTTGAGATCGATCAGCGCGGCCGCATCTACTCGGGTCACAACGGCGGCGACACCCGCGGATTCCATTACGTCCAAGGCGGGTATTATCGCAAAGGGTTCGGCAAGCACGGCTCGCTGTCGAATCCCTACGCCTTCGGTTACTTCGCCAACATGACTCATCCCAAAGTGCCTCGCTTTACTCACACGTTCGTGATCTACGACGGCGCGGCTCTGCCGGAGAAATACAACGGGAAATTGTTCGGCGTGGCTCCGCTGCTCAGCCACGTCGTGCAGAGCGACTTTGTCCCCGACCGCTCGAGCTTCCAAACGAAAGACACTGGCCATCCCATCACGACGGACGACCCCTGGTTCCGTCCCGTCGATATCCAAGTCGGACCCGACGGAGCAATCTACGTCGCTGACTTCTACGAACAGCGGATCGACCACGCGAGCCACTACCAAGGTCGCGTTCACGCGGAATCGGGCCGCATCTACCGTCTCCGCACGGCGGGCGAAATCAAGCGCGGACCGAGCCCCAATCTGGGAGTGCTCACGTCGCGAGATTTGGTCGAGCAACTCAAGCATCCGAACAAATGGCGCCGGCAGACTGCGCTGCGGTTGTTGGCCGACCGCCGCGATAGCTCTCTGATCGAGCCGCTGAAGTCGATGATTCGCGAATCCACCGATCAGCTCGCACTGGAGTTTTTCTGGGCGCTGCGGGCGGCCGGCGGGCTCGACGAGTCGTTCGCTCGAGAAACGCTCGAACACGCCGACCCGTACGTCCGCGCCTGGACGGTTCGGTTGCTGTGCGACGATCGTGCAGTGAGCGATCAGGTCGCGAAACAACTGGCGGAATTAGCTTATCGCGAGCCGCACGTTGAGGTCCGCAGCCAACTGGCCTGCTCGGCTCGTCGCTTGCCGGCCAAAGAGTGTCTGCGGATCGTCGCCAACCTGCTCCGCCACGACGAAGACGCGGGCGACATTCATCTGCCGCTGCTGCTCTGGTGGGCGCTCGAGAACAAGGTTGCGCACGCCGATCAGGTAGTGCAACTGTTCGAAGACAAAACGCTGTGGGACCGGCCGCTTGTGCGCGAGCACTTGTTGGAGCGTCTGGTCCGCCGCTTCGCGGCGTCGGGAAAACGCTCCGACCTGTTGGCGTGTGCGAAGTTGTTCGAGATTTCCCCTTCAGCCGAACACGGCAAACGGCTGTTGGCTGGATTCGAAACGGCGTTTGAGGGGCGTTCGATGCGAGGTTTGCCGGCGGAGCTGGTTGAGGCGCTCGGCAAGGTCGGCGGCGGATCGCTGGCTTTGCGCGTGCGGCAAGGCGACGCGGCGGCGGCGACCGAAGCGCTGGCGATCGTGCGGAACGAGAAAGCGAAGCCGCGGGATCGCGTGCTGTATATCGACATCGCCGGCCAGATCAAATTGAAGGACGCCGATCTGCTGCTGCTCGAAATTGTCGAGACGTCCAAGAACGCCGAAGTCCGCCAAGCGGCGCTGCACGCTCTGCAGTCCTTTGACAATCCACTGATCGGAAAACGCGTCGTCGAGTTGTTGAACAAGCTACCGAAGCCAACGCAGGAGGCCGCCTTCGCACTGCTATCCAGCCGCGACGTCTGGTCGCTGCACCTGTTGGCTGCGATTGAAGGAGGAACTCTCGCCGTCGACAAGACTCCGCTGCCCGTCGTTCGCCGCATGCTCTTGCACCCGAACGACAGGACTCAAGAGTTGATCAAGAAACACTGGGGAGATGTGCAGGGAGCGGCGACGGCGGAAATGAAACGCGACATCCGCCGGTTCGGCGAGTTGCTCGGCCAGGGCTCCGGCAATCCATACAACGGCAAGAAACTGTTCGCCAACTCGTGCGGCAAGTGCCACATTCTGTTCAAACAGGGCGGCAAAATCGGTCCCGATCTGACCGCCTATAAACGCGACGATCTGCAGGGCATGCTGGTCAACGTGGTCAATCCGAGCATTGAGATTCGCGAGGGCTACGAGAATTTCGCCATCTACACTCTCGACGGTCGGGCTCTCAACGGATTTATCGAGGAGCAGGATCCGCAGGTCGTTGTTTTGAAGAGCGTGGAAGGGCAGAAGACCGTGATTCCTCGAGACGACATCGATGAAATGCAAGCGCTGCCGCGTTCAATCATGCCGGAAGGACTGTTGAAACTGTACAGCGAGCAGCAAGTTCGCGACTTGTTCGCCTATCTGCGCGCGTCGCAGCCATTGCCTTAGTTCGTCGAGTCGCTGCGCGTGGAATGTTGTTCACGTCGCGCCAATAGAAAGACCGTTCGTGGACTCTCGACCTCACGTGCTCTTGATGACAGCCGACCATTGGCCCGGCTCGCTGCTCGGCTCGGCTGGTCACTCGGTGATCCAAACCCCAACGCTCGACCGACTCGCCCGCAGCGGTGTCAGCTTCACCCGCGCGTACACCGAGTGTCCGGTCTGCATTCCGGCGCGGCGCACGCTGTTGACTGGAACGTCGCCGCGAACGCACGGTGACCGCAGTTTTCAAGTCGAACTCGGCATGCCGTCGATTCCGACGATTGCCGACTGCTTTCGTGAAGCTGGTTATCAAGCGTACGCGGTCGGCAAACTGCACGTTTACCCGCCGCGTTCCCGCGCCGGGTTCGACGACGTGCTGTTGAGCGAAGAAGGCCGCCCGCAGCTAGGGCCCACGGACGACTACGAAATCTATCTCGGTGAGCAAGGGTTGGCTGGCGAGCAGTTCCTGCACGGCATGAGCAACAACGACTACGTCTCGCGGCCGTGGCACTTGGACGAGCGCCATCACGTCACCAATTGGACATCGCGCGAAATGGCGCGAATGATCCAGCGGCGCGACCCGACGCGGCCCGGGTTTTGGTACATGTCGTACACGCATCCACATCCGCCGCTCGTGCCGCCCACCTGTTACCTGGACATCTACCGTCACCTGGAAATTGACGAACCGTTCACTGGCGAGTGGAGCAGCGAACCTCACGTGATGCCGGCGCGGATGAACAATCGGTTGATCGACTCGGACTTCTCGCCGCGGACGATCCTCGACATCCGTCGCGCGTTCTACGCGCTCTGCACCCATATCGATCACCAGATTCGCGTCGTCATCGGCACGCTCCGCGAAGAGGGCTTGCTCGACAATACGGTGATCATGTTCCTGGCTGATCACGGCGACATGCTGGGCAACCATGGGTTGTGGGCGAAGCGGCTGTTCTACGAAGACTCGGCGCGAGTTCCGATGCTGCTGATCGGCGCCAAATCGGATGAGCGGGTGGGAATTCGTCGCGAGGACGATCGGCTGGTCGGGCTACAGGACGTGACGCCAACGCTGCTGGATCTGGCCGGCATCGAGATTCCACCGTCGTGCGACGGTCTGTCGATGGTGGGTGAGCAGCGGCGAACAACGTTCTACGGCGAGTACGGTGAGTCGCAAGAGGCGACGCGAATGATACACGACGGCCGCTTCAAGCTGGTTTATTACGCCGCCGGCAATCGCCTTCAACTGTTTGACTTGGAGGCTGATCCGCGCGAGCTGCGAGACTTGGCCGCGGTCGAGGAATTGTCGACGACTCGCGCGCGCTTGACTCGTGCGCTCGTCCAGGAGTTGTACGGCGACGACCTGCAATGGCTGGCGGGCGAGCAGCTTGTCGGACTGCCCGACTTCGCCGGCCCGCCACCGCCGGACCGCTCGCTGTCTCTGCAGCGCGGCCGCCATTGGCCGATTCCCCCGCAGGGCTGATGTCGCCTTTCGCATTGCGAATGACTGCCTCTTCCTTCGCGTGCGGCAACCAGTCCATTGATGGGAAGGCGACATTTGAGAGCGTTGCGCGTCCATTGGATTTGTCGCCAATCGCCAACGATGCGATAGACTACCGGTTGTTTCAAAACCTTGTACGATGGCCTTCCAAGGCGCCTTCCAAGGCCGTCGAATTTGGAAATCCACGGGAAACGACGGCCTCGGAAGGCCATCGTACGGCAAGACATCGGTTTTGAAATGCGCTCTACCGGTTTCTGCAGTGAGATCGAGCGCCGCATGGAAACAGCCATACCCAGTTCGAACGGCCGCAATTCAATTTGCTAAGTGTGCTGGGCCTGACCACGCTGCTGGCCGCCGGCGCCGCTTTCCATCGCGAGATGCTGTTGTTGACGTTTCCGCGTCTGCTCGTCTCTTCTCCGATCGCCGCCAGTGACGATCAGCGCGTTGGTGCGTTATTCCTCGGCGGGCTTCCTTTGGTACTTCACCTTACCGCCCACGATCGTATAGACGACGCGCGTCTTCCGCAGCTGCTCTTCTTCCGCTGTCAGGATATTGTTCGAGAGCACGACCATGTCCGCCAGCTTTCCAGGCGCGAGAACACCTTTGTCCCGCTCCTCGAAAGCAGCGAAGGCGGCGTCGCGCGTATACGACCGCAACGCCTCGCGGCGAGTCATCGCTTGTTCGGGAAAGAACGCGACGCCGTTGGGCAGCTTGCGCGTCACGCTGGAGTAGAAGCTGGCCAGTGGACTGATCCGTTCCACCGGCGTATCGCTGCCGTTGATAACCACGACTTTGGCGTCCAACAGGCTGCGCCAGGCGTAGGCTCCGTACTTCGCGCGGCGTTGGCCCAGGCGGGCAATCACGAAAGGAGCATCCGACGTGCAGTGCACACCCTGCATCGAAGCGATGACTCCGAACTCGCGGAAGCGGGGAATGTCGCCCTGGTCGATGTGCTGCGCGTGTTCGATGCGCCACCGCCGGCGAGCTAACTGTTCTCTCGGCAGCGCTTCCGAAAAGAGTGTCAGCACTTCTCGGTTGGCCCGGTCTCCGATCGCGTGAACGCACAGTTGAAGATCGTTGGCGGCAGCCAGCGAGGCCGTCCGCCGCAAATAGGCCAGCGACGTCGTGTTGTGCCCCGTGCTGTTCGGCAAATCGTCGTACGGTTGCAGCAACCAAGCGCCGTGCGTTCCCAACGCGCCGTCACTCATCCGCTTAATCGCGCGGACGGTGAGAAAGTGGTGAGCGTGATCGATGAGCCGATACCGGCCGATGTTGCGAGCCAGCGCGTCGTTGCCTTCATCCAACATCACCCACAACCTGACCGGCAATTCGCCGCGATCGGCCAGCTTGCGGAAAAAGTCCACATCCGCGAACGACGCGCCGGCGTCTTGGAAACTGGTCACGCCGTGCCGCCAGCATTCTTCGCCCGCCAACCGCACAATCTCCTCCAAGTCGGTGCTCACTCGAGTTGCCGTTCGCTGACGAATGCTCCGTGAGTATCCACTGCGCACGAGCGACATCGCGTTCTCGCGAAAGACGCCGGTGAGCGCGCCGTCGGCGCGCCGCAGAAGTTCGCCGCCGGCCGGATCCGCCGTGCTCTTGCCAACGCCCGCCAGCCGCATGGCTCGCTGATTTGCGAACAGCATGTGCCCGGCGCGATGCGTCAACATGACGGGGTGTTTAGGCGTCAGGCGGCTCAACTCGTCGTGCGTGGGGTAGCCCTCGACGTGCGGATCGGGCTTCTTCTCCCACCTGCCTTGATGCCAACCGCGTCCGACAATCCACTGACCTGCCGGAGCCTGCTTGGCGGCGGCGACGACTTGCTCGACGACATCGTCCCACGAGCGGGCGGCTGTGAAGTCGAGAATCTGTTTCGATTGCCCCAAGGAGAGAAAGTGACCGTGCCCTTCGATGAACCCCGGCGTCAACATCTTGCCGTCGAGGTCGATGACGACCGTCTTCTCGCCGATCAGCTTGCCGATGTCAGCCGCAGAGCCAACCGCGACAACCCGGTCTCCTCGAACGGCGACCGCCTCGGCCATCGGCTGCTCGTCGGTCATCGTGACCACCGTTCCGCCGCGCAGCACGAGGTCGGCCGGCTGCGCTGCGCAAGCGGCTTGAGCGATGAAGAGTAACCACCCGAACAGGCATACAGTCAACCGTCGTCGTGTTGCAAAGCGTGTTTGATTCATCGCCCTCATCGCCGTCTCGATTGTGAAGCAGGTTTTGGAGAGCCACCGCGGCGGCCCCGCTAGACGTTTCATCCACCCATCTATGGAATGGCTCGTGTCAACCGTGTGTTCTAGTTTCCTTCTTGGGCTTTGCAAATAGAAAATACGTTTTCGACGGAGCCGTCGCGACGTCGTCGCGAAGTACTGCCCCGCAGGCCGGTCCTACAGCCCCGCTGCTCAGCGACTCTTCTGGTGAAGCGTCAATTCATCGCCGCCGTGAAACTGCAGCAGGTGGGCCGCGGGCTTGGCGACGTGGTCAAACAGGTCTTCAATCAAACGTCGTTCGCCCGGCCACGGGTAGACAAAGACGACATCGAACTGATCTGGGGGAATTCCCAGTTGTCGATGGCCGTCCGGGCCGGCGAAGGTGAAATGATCCAACTGGTCCAATGGTTCAACCAGTTGGGGCCCCACCGGCAGGGCGAAGTTGCCGGCGGCGAAATCGACGACTGCGTTATGGGTCGCCGCCAACTCGCGGGCTGTCCGCAGCAGCAGAGCGTCGAGTTCAATCGCGGCGGCGCGCCCTCCCAACAGGCTCCACAAGCAGGCCGTCTCCGCCAGACCGGCTCCCCATTCGCACAGCCAACGGTTGGCGGCGGGCAGTTCACTGATTAAACGTCGCAGCGAGTGGTAGACCAGAACGTGTTGACTGCGGTGGAACGTGACGGGCGTCGCGTCGTCCTGAAGTCGCAACGCGTCGGCGCGGTTCGCGGCGTCCGCCAACAACGCCTGGACATCTTGGGGCGGCGATTCGAAGCACTCGTCAAGCTGTTTCTGTTCCAGCACGACATCCGCCCGCGGCTTGCCGGATACTAGGCGAGGATCGGTTCGATCGGGTCGCCGACGATTAGTCGATTGGGGCGATTCGCCAAATCGAAGATAGTCGTGTCGCGCGGCACGCCGAGCAAGTGGTAGAGTGTCGCCGCCATGTCGGCCGGCGAGTAGGCTCGCGTGGCCGGTTCTCCTCCCAGGCGATCCGACGCTCCCTCGACGACTCCACGCCGTAGACCGGCGCCGCACAGCGCGAGCGTGTAGACGAAGGGCCAATGGTCGCGGCCCGCATTGCCATTGATCTTCGGAGTTCGCCCGAACTCGGCCATCGGCACAATCAACACTTCGTCCAACAACCCGCGCTGCTCAAGGTCTTCGATCAGAGTCGCGAAACAGTGATCGAGGTTGGGGCCCAGCGACTCCTTCATCTTGCTGAAGTTCTGGCTGTGCGTATCCCACGAGCCGCGCGGCGTCTTACACCAATGGACGTTGACGAATGGAGCGCCCGCCTCGACCAGCCGTCGCGCGAGCAGGCAACTGCGGCCGATCTGATTGGCCGGATATCTCGCTCTCGCCGCCGCCGGCTCGGCGTCCAAATCGAAGGCGTGCTGTGTGGCCGTCGAGGTGAGCAGTTGGTACGCCTTTTCGTAGTGGATGTCCTTCGCATTCGACGCGGCTCGATCGAGAATGCGACGCTGCGATTGGATTTGGTCGAGCAATTTTCGCCGACCTTGAAGTCTGGCGACTCCCAGGTTGGGCGTTACGGCGTCAATTCGCGTGTCGGCCTTGGTCAGGTCCTGATCGACGACGAACGGTTGATGAGCTGCGCCGAGAAAGCCAGGGCTCTGCCCGTGCAGCACGGTCCCGTTGTTGCGAGTCATCGTCGGGCCGATCTGCACCCATCGGGGCAATCCGCCGGGTGGCGTTTCACGGAGGTGATCCATCACCGCGCCAAAATGCGGGAAGTCAGTCGGCGTCGGTGGAAAATCTCCTCGACTCTGGAAGGACGGAGGATGTTTGTGGCCGGTCTGGGCCGGCAAACAGGCTTGCACGTGATTGGCGTTCGTGTGCCGCATCGACCGCACGATCGCCAAGCGGTCGGCAAGCTGCGCACAGCGGGGCAGCAGCTCGCTGAAACGCACGCCCGGCAAATTGGTCGCCGTGTCTTTGAACTCTCCACGAATATCTTCCGGAGACGTGGGCTTCGGATCCCAAGTCTCGTGTTGCGGATGACCGCCGTGCAGAAAAATGAAGATGACGCTGCGAGCCGCTCCGAACGAACGGCTGCTCGACGCCGCGGAAGCATCCTTGATCCGCAG
This sequence comes from Pirellulaceae bacterium, assembly GCA_030748485.1. Lineage (GTDB taxonomy): Bacteria > Planctomycetota > Planctomycetia > Pirellulales > Pirellulaceae > JASMLW01. The sequence continues at coordinate 1,788 of JASMLW010000595.1, read as the reverse complement.
CAAACTCGGCAAACTCAACCCGAGCGCGGAGGCGGCGCCGACCGATATCGCCTGGCGTCGGCTGAGTCGACGGAATTCGTGGCAACTATCGGGCATTTAACTACCTGGCGATTCGAGCGGCGGGTTCATCAAGAATATCGGCTACGCAATTCGCCAACAAGCGAGAAGTGCCGTCTTTCGCGGCGGAGCGAAAGGCGACATTGCACGATGCCGGTGGGTCCGCCCTGTTATCATGAAGAGTTGCCGACACGCCCACCTTCCCGCCAACAGCTCGACGACTTCCCATGTTGAGGTTTTTCGAAGAACTGCCGACCGCCCGCGGAATTCGTCGCCGCCAATTCCTGCAGCTCGGCGCGGCCGGACTGCTGGCGAGCGGTTCGGCGGTAGGCGCGGAAACGTCGGGTCCTCCCGGATTTGGCAAAGCCCGATCGGTCGTGCTGATTTTCGCCAGCGGTGGGCAGAGCCACATCGACATGTGGGATCCCAAGCCGCTCGCGCCGACCGACATCCGCGGCGCCTTTCAAACAATCTCGACCGCCGTCCCCGGCGTCGCTGTTTGTGAGCACATGCCGCGGATCGGAAAAGTGCTCGACCGCGCGACGATTCTCCGCAGCATGTCGCACGAGGACTTGGATCATGGCACGGCCGCGTACCTCTCCTTGACCGGTCGATACCACGTGCGGCGGTCGGGCAACCCGCCGCCGCGCCCCATCGACTTTCCTACCTACGGAGCCGTGCTCAAGCGAACCCGCCCGACGGATCGATTTCCGTACGAGTGCGTCCACGTCAACGGCCCGGCGCTGGTTCCCTTCTACGAAGGTCCGGGCCAGAACGGTGGATTCCTGGGCCGCGAGTTTGATCCGTTCGTGGTCGGAAACCCCAATCAAGCTGTCCCCGTCACAGGACTCGACCCCCAGCCGGGCCTACCGCCGGTGCGCATGCAGAGTCGGCGGTCGTTGAAGGAGTCTTTTGATTCCTACTTGAGCGATCTCGAACGACAGCCGGCGACGCGAGACATGAGCGAGCTGTATCGCCAGGCGCTCGACGTACTCGGTTCGCCCCAATGCCGCCGCGCGTTCGACCTAAAGCAGGAACCGCGGCAGCTCCGCGATCGTTACGGACGGCACCGTTCCGGCCAAGCTTGCCTCTTAGCTCGGCGGCTAGTCGAGGCGGGAGTACCTCTGATCAACGTGATTTGGAATCACAGTAATCGTGGGCAAGACCGCTTCCCAGACGACACGGATATGTATGGGTGGGATACGCACAACGACATCTTTGACGCGCTCCGCGATCGCCTACTGCCGCGATTCGACGAGAGCTTTTCGGCGTTCATCGAGGACATGGACCAGCGCGGGTTGCTCGACAATACGCTGGTCATCTGCATGGGCGAGTTCGGTCGAGCGCCGAGGGTGGCGTTGGAGCCCAACTTCGCCGGCGCCACTCCCGGCCGCAAACACTGGGCGGCCAGTTACTCCGTCGTGTTGGCCGGGGCGGGAGTCGGCCGCGGCGCGGTCGTGGGAGCCACCGATCGACTGGGAGCCGAACCGACAACGAAACGCTACGGCCCCTGGGACCTGGCGGCCACGATGTACTCGGCTCTCGGCATCGACCCGCGTGGACACTTCACCGATTCGCTCGATCGCTCGTTTCCGATCTCGATCGGTAGGCCGGTCGAAGAAGTGTACAGGTAATCTCGCTCATGTGACTTGCGCTCATGTGACTTGCGCTCATGTGACTTGCGCTCATGTGACTTGCGCTCATGTGACTTGCGCTCATGTGACTTGCGCT
>JASMLW010000594.1 GCA_030748485.1 Pirellulaceae bacterium | reverse complement strand
CGGACGAAGAAAGGGTCGCCTTTTACCGCACCAGGTGCTTGGCCTGTCACGAGCAGGAGCAGGACGCTTGCTCGCTTTCGGCGGAAAAACGGGCGGAAGAGGAAAACAGCTGCATCGTCTGCCACATGCCCCAATTGGCGGCGTTTGAAATCCCCCACACGTCACAGACGGACCACCGGATTGTGCGAACGGCGGGACAACCCACGGAAAACAGCGGCTCCCAGGGACTTCAGCTGTTTGATCGTGGCGACATGACCGACTTAGAACTGGAAAGAGCGCGCGGGATCATGCTGGCGGAGCGATCGACGACGACCGGAGATCGGTCGGCTGCGGTGGAAGCGAAGGAGATTCTCAACAAGGTAATCGAAAAGCAGCCCCGCGACGTCGCCGTCTACGACGCTCTGGGCGTGGCTCATTCCATGCTCGAAGAAATAGACGACGCCCTGCTGTATTTCGACCTAGCGTTGCAGGTCGACCCCAACCACCGCGAGTCGTTGCGGTCGCTCGTCACACTTCACCAACACCGACAGGACCACCAAACGGCCCTTCCCTATCTCAACCGATTGCTGGAGTTGGAGCCCTGGAAAGCTGAACTGCACGCGCGGAAATCGGCCGCTCTGGCGGACACGGATATCAGCGGGGCGATTGATTCAGCCAAGACGGCAGTTAGGCTAGATCCATCGAGTACACGACAAATTCGATTGTTAATTGAACTCTTACGTGAGTCGGACCGTAACGACGAAACTGCGAAATATCGCCAGGTCTTGGAGGGACATTGGTGGCCTGACTAGCCGCCAGAAGAGGGGTCACGGAAGCGGTTTTGACGGTTGTATGCGAGAAATTAATGAAACGTTTGAAATTCCTTGACAGTGGGAATTGGCGTAAGTACAAAAGCTCGGGTAGCGCGTTCTGCGCTCTCGATATTATCACGTAAGCCCATCGGTATTTTCTCATCCTGTTTTCGGAGGTTGTCATGAGTTGGAGTCGGTCTCCCAAAAGACGGCGAGGCTTTACGCTCGTAGAGTTGCTCGTCGTCATCGCCATCATTGGGATTTTGGTGGCGTTGCTACTGCCAGCGGTGAACGCCGCGCGTGAGGCTGCTCGTCGTATGCAGTGCACCAACAACTTGAAAAACATCGTGTTGGCAATGCACACGTACTTCGACACACACAAAAAGCTGCCCATTAGCCAGACCTGGAACAACCGGTATGGCTGGAGCCGCGAAACGTTTTCAGACAAGGTAGCGATGATGCCTTATCTGGAACGGAACAATGAGTATGAACGAGCGTACACGTCCAATAACGTCCGTGCTCAACCTTACGATGAGTGGCAAAGGACCAATAATGTTCAGGAGTTGGGTCTGAGGTTGCCAGTGTTCAACTGTCCGTCCAACCCAAATGAACTGTTCAGCGGTCATGGCAACCATACGTACTCGATCAACCAAGGTACGTGCCACGTGCCGCCTCACCGCTTGCCGCCGTCCCCGACGCGGATCGCCGGTGAAGGCCGTCACAATGGCGTCGCCGCGAGCCGCTGGGCTGGTGTCGGCACCGAAAACGACTGGCGCAACAACCCGGCGATGACCTTCGCGAAGATCACCGACGGCACCAGCGCTACCGCCGCGTACTCCGAGTTCGTCATTGCCAACCCGGATTACAACCAACCTTCGACCGATCCGAAGATCATTCGCCAGCAGCTGTACAACTGGCACGGCGGCGGTTCTTCGACCGATGAAGCTCGTCGCCTCTGCTTGGCGGTTGGCAGCCTGAGTGGTCGTAATGACTGGCGTGGCCGGTCGTGGTCGTGGGCGTTCATCAACGTCGGCGCCTACTACCAACACACCATGCTGCCGAACGAGAAATCCTGCTTCAGTTATCAGGGTGACTGGTTCGGTTCGAGCTCCCAAGGTGCTAACAGTGAGCACCCCGGTGGTGTGAACGTCGGCTTGGCTGATGGTTCCATTCGTTTCGTCCAAGAGAACGTCGAAGACCTCATTTGGTGGGCCTTGGGCACTCGTAACGGTAACGAAAATCGTCCGTTGGAAGAGTAAATGAACTCAAGCACCGCGGTCAGAGTCGCAACGACACTCTTGTCGTTAACGATTCTCGGCTGTGGAAGCGACTCAACCTCCGAAGAAATTACGCCCCCGGATCCAGTTGGTCCGGGGGCGTTTTTGTTGGAGACAATCGGTGCGACAGGGGAGTCTCGCGCACCTCGTGTGCCCCCCCAGTTCGCCGATATCGCCGCAGCGGCTGGGGTCGAGTTCCGCTTCCACAACGATATTGTCCCCGATCGCTTCTTGTTGCCCGAAATCATGGGGGGCGGAGCCGCCTGGATTGATTACGACAACGACGGTTGGTGGGATCTCTGCTTGGCCAATGGATCGGTCATCGAAGATCCTGATCAATCCCCGCACGTCAATCGACTGTTCCGTAACCTTGGCGGCAATCGATTCGAAGAAGTTTCGATTGAGACTGGGACGACTGATCGCGGGTATGGTCAAGGTCTTGCTGTGGGCGACTACAATGCCGATGGTTTCGCCGATCTGTTTGTCGCCAATTACGGCGCCAACGCGCTCTACCGCAACAACGGCGACGGCACATTCGACGACGTCACGGCCAGTGCGGGTGTCGCTGGGAACGTTTGGAGTTCCGGCGCGATGTGGGTCGATTTGAATCGGGACGGGTTGCTTGACGTCTACGTCGCAAACTACCTCAACATCACACTCGAGATCTCTGAGCTGGAACGGCAAGGGACAAAAGATCCTGACGTTTACAGCGGACCAGGAAAGTTCGAGTCCGTTGCCGACCTGGCGTATCTGAATCTGGGCAACGGTAGCTTTCGCGAAGCGTCCGATGAACTCGGTCTTCGCCCGCCCCAAGGCAAGGGGCTTGGGTTGGCGGCCGTCGATTTTGATGATGACTTGAGCTTTGAGATCTATGTCGCCAACGACATGGTCCCCAACTTTCTTTTCGCCTACGACGCGGAGAAAGGACGATACGTCAACAAGGCGAGGCTCGCGGGATGCGACGTGGGTGGCGACGGTGCGAATGAAGCCAGCATGGGGATTGCCCTGGCCGATTTTAATCACAATGGAATGTGCGACGTGCTTTTGACGCACTACTACCAGATGAAGAACACGCTATACAACAACAATGGCGATCTACTTTTCTCCGATGACAGCCGGATTTCTGGCATCGCCAACACGAGCAACGACTTTATCGGTTTCGGAACGGCTTCCATTGACTTCGATCGCGATGGTTGGCCGGACTTGTTTGTCAGCAACGGTCACGTACGCGGACCACGTTTCCCACCATTTGAATTGACCGCGCAAATCCTCTGGAATGACAAGGGCTTTTTTCGCGACGTCAGCGCGACGGCCGGCCGGTATTTCCAAACTCAAGTTGTCGGACGGAGTGCAGCTCCGTGCGATCTGGACAACGACGGCGACGTCGATATGGGCGTCACTCATGTCATTGCTCCATTTGCACTGCTGAACAACAACACGGCCGTTTCGCGGCCCTTTATCGGGCTTGACTTGCGACCAGCCAATCGCGGCTCCCTGGCCGGCGGCCGTGTCATCATCACCGCCGGTGAGCAGAGACTTGTTCATCATTTGAGTGCTGGGGGCAGCTACCTTTGCTCACCTGATCCCCGCGTAGTCCTCGCTGTCGGCGACCATCAGGGCGGCATTGACGTCGAACTGCACTGGCCCTCCGGCGCCGTGGAGCAATTCCCCGAGCTTCCCCCTAACAAGTACTGGTTGATTCGCGAGGGGGCCCCCCGCCTTACCGCATCGCCCGACGCATCATGAAACGCTTGCTCCTCGCGATCACCTTCGTCGCGGTAATCGGCTTGGCGTCAACAGGTTTGTATCTGCGCCACGTCCACATGGGACTCCGCCGCGCGAAAGATCTGACGGCCAGTAGTTTATGGGAATATGCCATCCCAGAACTGGATCGCTATCTTTGGCTGCATCCTCACGACAGTGGAGCGAATCTGTTGATCGCCGAAGCTCTCATCAAAGACGAACAGAATCCGGGTGGCGAACCCGTGCATCGCGCGTTGAAGCATTTGCAGCGGATTCCCGACGACGTCTCCGAAGCAGCCGAGGCCCGCAGCCAAGAGGCGCACCTCTACTTTCTTCTCCTCCGCAAACCCGCCCAAGCCGAGAAGTCCTTGCGGCGCGCTCTCGCGGTGGATCCAGACCACCGGCAAGCCAACTATACCTATTGGAAATTGCTCGATATGACGGGTCGTTCGCATCTGGCGGCGCCCTACTTCTGGAAAGTCTTTGACAAAACGCCGCTAGGCGAACGCCCCGTGCGATTGCGCGAGTGGTACTTGAGCCAGTTCTTTCCGGCCACCGCCAACCCGGCGTTGGTGGAACTGATGGGACTCACCGACCTCAGTGACATCCCACTCGACGATCCGGAATTCCAGCGGTTCTACCTGTTTCGACATAGCGAACCGGAAGAGGCTCTCTCGTACGGCATGCTGGCGCGATGGTTCCATTACCAAGGCGCGCCCGACGACGCCTTAGCTGTCATCAACGACGGCCTGAAACGCGCGAAGAATCCCCATCGGGAGCCGCTTTTCTTGGCCACCCTTATCGCTGTGCTAATCGATCTCGGCGAACTCGACAGAGCCGAAAAAGTGTTCGCTCAGTGGCCCCAACCGCACGAAGGTTATGAATACTGGGCGACCAGGGCCGATGTCCTGGACAATGTCGCCAAAGACTACGCGGGAGCCGCGCTGGCGTACGACAAAGTGCTTCAGACGGATTGGCCCGGTCCCGCCGACTGGCGGACCCGCAGCCTCTTCGCAAACTGCCTCTTTCGAACGGGCGTCAAAGAGGACGCGGAACGGGCCAAGCAGTTGCGCAAGGAGGTCGACAAAATAACTTCCATCCTTCGCGACGAAACGCACTCCGAACTGGAAGCAAAAATGGGCAATCTGACCGAACCCGATTCGCTCGAGTCGATCGCCGAGTTCTACGAGAAAATCGGTTGCCGGCGGGAAGCCACCGCCTGGCGTGAACTGCTCAAGTCCCTCAACGAATTTCGCGACTCGTCCTAGCCCCGTTGCATTGGGCCGGCGAGCGTGCCATGTTAACTGTTTCTAATTTCGAGAATCGTGATTTGGAGAAAGAAATGACACGTTCATTCATCGCTCTTTCTGGTGCGGCTCTGTTGGCCCTTTTCATGGGCTGCAATGGCGTTTCGGAGATTACTCCTGAAAACGTCGAGCCCGAAAACACAGAGGACGTCAACGCGAAAATCCAGGCGGAAATGGAACGGATGCAGAGCCACTTGGGCGACAGCCTCCCCGAAGGCCAAACGGCTCCATCGGCCGACCAAGCCAAGGCTCAAGCTGACGCAGCCCTCAAGGCTGGTTCCGGTGGCGGCGACGCTGGTGGCGGCGACGCTGGTGACGGCGGCGAAGCGAAGAAGTAGGCGTCAAGCGCCTAGACCGTTCAACGGGCCGCGGCGCGTTTCGCCGCGGCCCTTTTTCTGCGCCCACTCTTTTCTTCTCCTCCATTCCGCTCGCCGTCTATCCCCGCCATGCACGTCGTCGCTCTCAATCAAACTGACATCGCGCCGTTGGAGATGCCTGAGCGATTCCGCCTCGAGGTTGTCTACTTCATGACGCCCGGCGACGAGCCGGGAGCGCCCGCGCTCGGGGAAGACGAGTATTGGATTCAACTCGAGCACGCCGCACAGTGGCTCGACGATGGAGTCGTCGAAGTCATCTCGCCGCTCGACGCCGAGGCCAAGGCGGAGATTGAGTTGAGCGAGGACCAGGAGCGCTGGTTGGAGTGGATGGTCAAGCATCAGATCGATCACATTCGGCTAGTTCGAAAATCGTAGCCTATGCATCGTCCGTTGCGTGGCGATTGTGGTGGATCTTCGAGCGGATCTCGTCCTTGAGATGTTGAAGGACGGACTGCTTATCGGTCTGCTCGAGAATCCTCTTGACGACGACCTTGGGACCCTCGCGGCCCCACGACGAACCGTGCTCGAAGTAGTACTTGGCCGCCTGTCCAACAATGTAGGAGCCGTACCCGGCGGCCGCGCCTTGGGGAATGGCCGTGACGAGCGTCATGGATCCAAAGGTGACGCCCTTGAGGAGGGACGACGAGACGCCGATGATGGCCTCGCCCAACATAACCAGACCGGCGGCTTTGAGAATCGCCTTGACCAGCTGTTTGGCGTGGGCGCTGTTGATCTCCAAACCGTAGATGTGAGCCAGGACGCCAACCATCGTGGCGTCGACCGCGGTGCCGCCCAGAACATCGACGACGGCGACTGGATTGAGAGCGACGGCGAGCGACTTGAGCGCTGCGTAACTCCAGATCGTCTGGTTGGCGCACCGCACCCGCAGCTGAATCCGCAAGGCTGCGATCCGATCGTTCTTATCGGCCGCGTACATCGCCGCATTCAGAGCGATCAATGACAGGCCGTCCTGCTCAAGCACTTCGATGATCCGCGCCTTGAGTTCCGCCACATCGGGATCCGGTTTGAACCACTCGCTGCGAGTCGATCCGTCAGCCGACTCAATCACTCGCTCCACATCGCGAGGATCGGCTGCCGTGACGACGATCTGATCTGCTGGAACGTGTTCAGCGAGACGATCATCGCGCAGCGCCGCCAACAGTTGTTCGCGTTGATCGAGCGAATAGAGATCCGCCTTGTTGAGCACGACGATGATCGGCTTGTGCGAGTTGATCAGGTTCAGCAGCGCGGCGAATTCGACATCGTTGAGATCGGAGTCGGTGACGAACAGCAACAAGTCAGCCTGAGCCGCCGCCTCGCAAGCCAGCTCCGCCCTTTCGGAACCGCCCACTTCATTCAGTCCGGGCGTGTCGACCAGCACGACTTCGGAGTCGGCCAGACCGGGAACACCGTACCCACAACCCTCCCAAGCGGTCTTCCAAACTTCTGTTGTCCAACCACCGCGAACATCGACGGCCGCTGCTGATTCGCCGAGCAACGCGTTGACTAGCGCCGACTTGCCGGTCGAAATCTCACCGAACACGGCGATCTCAACACGGCCTTTGGTCAGTTTGTCGACCATGCTGTGCAAGTGATCGATGTCGCGCTGCAGGCGGGTCTTCTCCGCGTCCGAACACCCATTCAGTTTGTGCAAAGTTTGGTTGAGCGAACTGAGCGCGCGCTGGTAATGGTCGTCTTGAATGATGGATGTGTTCACTCGTCAGTCGTCTCGCAATTGCTGGCGGGCAGTCGACACCAAGCGTCGCAACTCATCAACCGCCGTCACACGATCCCATTGTCGACGGGCGAGTTGAGTGAAGCTTTCGCCCTGGTCGCGCATCTCATTCCGGAAGTACTCCATGAAAACAAACCCTATCCAGCGCATCACCACCGCCTGTGTGATTCCCTGTAGCAGCCCACCGGCAATCGTGCCTGCGCCGGGAACTGACTTCAACAACGTGGCGACACCCGCCGCCACCGCCGGCGTCGCCGCGCTGACGCCGAGGATGGCGATCAGGTTCTTACCCAGTTGCGCCAGCAGGTTGACGGCGGCCTCCGAGTCGATCTGCTGACGGTAGATTCGCGCCAGCTCCATCACCATCTTCACAGTAATCGCGCTGCCGGCGGCTAGATCCAACAGCGGCAGCGGACTGACGGCTGCAGCGCCGCCGCCCAACCACATGTGCTTGTCGATGACACGTATCGCTTCACGGTCGAGACTCTCGCGAACTTTGCGGTGAGCCTCCTCGAGCAGCCCGCGCGATTGGAGCAACAGGTTGGCCAGCAGCAATTCGTCACCCTCACGGCGCACGACGCGCAGCATCCGTTCCGCCAGCGCCGAGATTTCTGGAGCATTCTCGACGGTCTCTTCGAACTCGGACCCGTCCGCGGCAACGCGCACGCGGGTCCGCACGCCGCCAACCGCTTGAATACACACGACATCTTGAGCCGCCACGATTTGATCGAGCTGAGCGACAATTTGACCCCGCAGCGTCTCCTGGTCCGCCGGCTTAAGCCAATCGGCTTTGTTAAGACAGACGACTATTCGCTTCTCCATCTCGCCGAGCCGATCGATCAGTGCGAACTCCGATTCTCTCACGGGTCCATCGATCACGACGAGCACCAGGTCGGCGTCACGAGCCGCCTCGGCGGCTTGGCGGATGTGGTCGGCTCCGTCCACCTCACCCAAACCAGGCGTGTCGACCAGCACGACTCGATCCTGACTGGGCCACGACACTTCAGCACGGGTCGTCGTCGTGCCGCCCTTGGCGTCGGTGGCGAAACGAGACTCGCCAATCAGCGCGTTGAGCACCGAAGACTTGCCGCTGGAGATCGTGCCAAAAGCGACAATCTCAAAGACGCGGCTTTCGCGTTTCGACTCGATCCGGCCGGTTAACTCGCGCAATTCGCCGCGGACCTCGCCGGAAATCGTCGTGTCGTCCCGCAGCTCATTCACCGCCGACAAGTTCGCATCCGTTTCCTGGGTTCGCTCGGCTTTGCTCAACTCGCTCGGATTCTTCGCCCGCTGCATCCGCTCGCGCCGCTTTCGCGCACTGCGGGACCACAGCTGGAAGAGCGCCCATCCAGAGACTCCTGTCAGCAGCAACCCGCCGGTTCCGACCAGTGCGAAGTACGTGTAGACAGCCCAGTCGCCGAGCGATCTAGCCGTGTCGTATTGCTGAAGAATCTTGGGGGGAATATAGACGAGCAAGAAACCGAGAAAGGCCAGTGTGACCAGCAGCATCAGACGATTGGTGAGGTGGGTCAGCTTCATCGAGCGAGGCCGTCAAGTGAAACCGGGGACGGTCAGCAACGGGGAAATGCGCGGTAACTTGCAATTCGCCCAGAGGCGGACGTTCTTGCCTTCCCAATTGTAGCTCAAGTAGGGGATGCGATCCCGGCTCCAAGTACAGCGGACGGATGGTACCCTTGAGCTGTATCCGAGCAAGGCGTCGCCGCGATGAGTAGACGCTTCCCTCCAACAAAAAAGAACGGACCACGTCATGGGCGACGTGGTCCGTTCCGGCGTTCTGATCTTCGCTCGATTGAGCTTACTTGTCGGCAGCCTTTTTCTTCTTGGGAGCGTCCTTCTTGGCGGCGCCCTTCTTCTTTTTGTCGCCGCCCTTGCGGGTTTTGATCCCGATCTTCTCACGCTGCTCGGCGGTCAACACTGCGTTGACTTCCTTGTTGAGCGTGGCGCGAAGCTGTCCGGCAGCCGCTTGAGCCTTCTTGTACGCAGCCAGCTTCTCATCGTCGAGGCCGAGCGCGGCCAAGACAGCTGCTTGCAGTTCCTTGCCCTTCTTGCCGGCTTCGCGAGCTGACTTCTGAGCCGCAGCGCGCTTCTTGCGAGCGTCGGGGCCGATCAAGTCGGCGACGACTTTGTTGGCTTCCTGCAACTTGGGAGAGTGCTTGGCGACGATTTCGTCGACCTTCTTCTGCTGCTCTTCCGTCAGCTCGGCCTTCGCCAAGCGTTTCTTAATCTGAGCAGCGGCGGTGTTCCGGGAACGTTTCTTCTTCTTTTTGTCATCAGCGGCGGAAACAGGCGCGGCGATCACAACGATCAACGCTAGAACGGCGAGGGATTGAATGACGCGATACATCGACTTACTCCAAGGCAAAATGAAATTGATCGCAATCCGTCGCTCGAGATTCCGCCACGTCATGTCGGCGAGAGAAAAGAGCGCCGCGCGGGGGCTGGGGTGTGCTCGCCCGCGCGGCGAGGGGTGGGTCCTTGTCAGCCAAATAGTTTTTCAACCGGCGAGCCGTTGCGAACGATCGTGATCGGCCGACCCGTTTCCGTGTGGTACTCCTTCGTATGATCGATCCCGATGTTGCGGAAGAAACTGGCCGCCGCATCGTCGGGCGAAATGCCTTCGTTCGCTGGCCCAGTGGCTTTGTCGTCGCTCTCGCCAATCACTTGGCCGCCGCGAACTCCGCCTCCAGCCATCAACATGCACATGCAACGCGGATAGTGGTCGCGTCCGCCTTCAGCCGAGCGACTGTTGATCTTCGGCGTGCGACCGAATTCGCCCGTCACAAACACGGCCGTCGACGCCAGCAGCCCCTTCTGGTCCAAGCCATTGAGCAGCGCGGCGAGACCTTCGTCGAAAGGCGGCAACACGCGGTCCTTGAGCCGCGTGAAATTGTCTTGATGCGTATCCCAACCGCCCGTCGATAGCGTTACGAAACCCACACCTGATTCGATCAAGCGAGTCGCCAACAAACAGCTCTGCCCGAACGGCTGATCGCCGAACTGCTTCGCGAACTCGGGGGATTCCTGGCTGATGTCAAACGCCTCACGCGATCGGCTCGATGTGATGATCGCTTGAGCCTGTTGAGAGAACCGGTCGAGACCGTCGAGCAGCTGATCTTGCTTCTCCAAGCCGCGGAAGGTCGTGTCGAGATCTTTGAGCAGACTGCTGCGTTTCTCCACTTCCGTGATTGTCAAACCGCCACCCAGCGAAATCCCTCGCACGGTGAACGGCTGATTGGGCCGCGGCGCGGCGCCCGTGTTCAGCGCCGCGTACTTGATGCCCAAATAACCGGGAGGCTGCGCGCCGGTTGGAATCGACACGTAGGGCGGCAGATCGCGGGGAGCATCCGTCGTCTCCTTCACCACGACCGAACCGTAGCCCGGATACTGCAGAGACGCCAATGGCCGGTTGCCGGTGGCGACGTACTCGCGGCCCAAGCGGTGGGCGGCCAACGTGTGAGAAACGCCTCGGAGTATCGCGAATTTGTCGGCGCACTGAGCCAGTTGGGGCAAGTGCTCGCTGATCTCAACTCCCGACGCATTGGTCTTGATCGGATTGAACGTACCTCGGTACTCCTTCGGAGCGTCGGGCTTGAGGTCGAAAGTGTCCATGTGCGAAGGACCGCCGGGCAGGCTGACGAAGATCGCTGAACGCAAGCCGCCTTTCACCTCGCCGGCGTCCGCGAGTTGCAGATAGTTGGCCAAGGTCAAACCCGTGGCGCCAAGCGCGCCGACTCTAAGAAAGTCGCGGCGGCGGTAACCGTCACACGTCTCATGAATCATGTTTAATTCCTTCGAATTCGTCGAGGGTTGTGTGCTGTCGTGTCTCGATCTGTGTCCAGCGTCTAGTGATTGACGATGAACTCCTTCGTGTTGATCAGCGCCCACAGGAGATCGCGGACGCCGTTCACTTTGTCTTCGCTGTCGGCCAGATAGGCGATCGACCGTTCGAGTTCTTTCTGACTCGGCTCGCGACTCAATGTACGCAAGTAAGCCGCCTGCACAATCTCGCCTGGGTTGTATTCTCTCTGTTCGGCAGTTGACGACGTCTTGTCTTTCCCGATTCGCTTCTGCAGCGCGGCGATCTGTTTCTTGATCCGTCGCGTCTGCTCCTTGTTTCCCTTTTCACGGAACACCTCGAGCCGTTTCTCGAGATTCTCGAGCTGGCGAGCCGCGTTGGCGTTCGCCGCGTTGTTGCGAGACAGACCGTAGGTCTTCACAACTTGATCCAGCCAGCCGTTCCTTGTGTTCGACACCATGCCGAGCACCTCGCGATCGTTCTGCAGGTACATCGTCTGCAGCAGACTGGGAGACGCCTGCCGATCGCAATCACAATTGCTCTCGCGAGTTGAGCGGCCGAAAATCCCCAGCGCATAGGCGGCTGAGGCGTTCCGCCCGCGAGCTCGACCGGAACTCGGCACGCAGATCGCCCGTTCCGTCAGTTCCTCATTGCGTTGCGCGACTTCATTGTCAGCCATCGTCGCTTGCTGCAGCGCGTCGTAAACGACCTCGGCCGGCAGACGGCGAGGAATCATGCGGCTGAAGTTGCGATTGTCGGCGTCATTCGTGGCGTTGGGGCGCCAACTGCGCTGGTACGTGTCGCTGCCGAGAATCGTGCGGTGCACCCACTTCATGTCGAACTTGTTTTCGACAAACCCGTTGGCGAGAAAATCGAGCAGGTCTTGATTGCTGGGCGGATTGGCCAAGCTTAAATCGTCCGCCGGTTCAACGATGCCCACATGGAAATAACTGGCCCAAACGCGATTGACGAAGGCTCGTGAGAAATACTGGTTGGCGGGCGATCGCAGCCATTGCATCAATTCAGTTCGCGGATCGTCCAGCTCGGCCAAGTCGACCGACTTGTCGCCGAGCAGTTTTGCTTCACCCTTGCCCTTGCGGACCCATATCTCGGAGAAAGGTATGATCTTACCTTCCTTGAGACGTTCGGTGAGTTTGCCGCGAAGCTTGCCGCCGCGTTCCCCTTTCAGACCGAGCTCTTCAATCAGCGCGTTGTACTCTTTTCGATCGCGACCGTTGTTGCTGGCCACGACGCCGCCGAAGAACTTGGAGAATTGCTCAAAGTCGGTCTTCGACCATTGGTCGAAAGGATGCTTGTGACACTGAGCGCATTGGATGCGAACGCCCATGAATGCGTAGGCGAACGAGATCGCTCGCTCGGGCGGCTGCCGTAAATCCCGCCGGCCCCAGTAGTAGGGCATCGTCGGGCTCTTCTTGGCAAAGTCCTCAACATCGCCTTTGTAGATCTGACTCATCCGCTCGCAGTAATCGCGATACGACTCGTCCGGCAAGCGACTGGTCGCCGTCACGATGCCGGCCGTCAACTTGTCGTACGGTTGGTTGTCGAGGATGCGTTGGTAGATCCACTGGTACCATTCGGCGCCGGCGCGGCCCCGGACTGGTGTAATGTTGTTGAGCTGGGTCTCGTTGTTTCCGGTGAAGTCGCAGAATTTTGTCGCCCACCAGGCTGCGTACTCGGGAGTCTCCAACAGTTCATCGATCTTCCGCGACCGCTTCTGGCCGCTCTTATCAGCGAGGAACGCCTGCACTTCGCCGGGAGTCGGCAACGTGCCGGTCAGGTCGAGACGAACGCGTCGCAAGAACTCCTCATCCGTGCAGACGTCGGACGGAATGACGCCGAGTTTGCGGAGTTTCTGGACGACGTACTTGTCAACTTCCGTCCGGGTGGCGATCTTCGGGTACTTGGCCCCGGCCTTGTCCGACAAAGGACGGATCGCGGCAACCGGAATCACCGCGTTGTCGTAGAAGACAACAACGTGCGTGTCGCCCGCCTTCTTCGATGTCACCAGCCCGTTCTCGTCGATCTCAGCGATCTCGGAGTTATTGGTGCGGAAGCGGCAGAGCGGCGTGACGTCTTCACGCACGCCGTTCGACCAAACGGCGATAGCCTTGAGCTGAGTTTTCTGTCCGTTGTTGGCGAACAACAACTCACTCGGCTCCACGACCAATGTCTTCAGTTTCTCAAACTCATCGTATTTGGCTCCGCCGGCGATCCAGTTGCGGATCAGGTGGTGTTGCCAGCTTCCGGGCTCGAAGCGCTGTCCACCTTCGTGCTCATCGTCGGAGATCGGCTTGGCGACAATCAAACTCTCCGCGGGTTTCTCAGCGATAACGCGGGGACTGTCTTTGTCGAAGAGGGCTTCGTGGTCGGCTTTGAAGTCGTAGCCGAACAGCGACAACCGCAGCCCACCGCGTCCTTGAAATGACCCGTGACAACTTCGTCCGTTGCAGCCCAGACGGCCAAACAAAGGCACGACATGGCGTTGGAAACTCGGCTGTTCTTCAACGGAGCCGTCGACGAAACGTTCACTCACCGAAGCTAGCGCATCGGCGTCGTCAGCTCGCGCCGCACTCGTCCCGAGCACGAGCGCTGTCAGTGTGATCGCGTGGAGCAATGTCCGCATCGTTCCTCCCTTTTCAACACCATTCGGCCACCGTTCCAACGGGCCGCTCAGGTTGAGTTCTGTCGTTTACTTCTTGCGTTCGTACTTGTCGCCGTCCGTCGCGTTGGCCGCGCGCGGCTTAGCCTTGACACCGGACGGGCTACTATTGGATGGTCGCTTCGCCGGCTTTTGTTTCTTGACGTCGCGATTTGGCGAGGCTTTGGTTTTCGCCGTTTTTTGCCGACCGAGCACTTGTGTGATCTGCCGCTGAATCGAATGCTCGCGAGACTTCTCAATGCGATCAATCTGCTGTTCCAGGCGTTGCAGCCGCTCCAACTGCCGGTCGCGGTTGTGTTTGAGAATCGCGACCTGGGCGTCGAACTCCTTCATCAGCAACTCGCGAAGTTCTTTTACGTGCGATTCGCTTTTGTTCATTCGCAGCCTGGCCGCAACCAGCTGGGCTCGCGAGTGATACCGCCACTTCGCGACTTCCAGCTCAAACGCCCGCTCGTCACGTTGCTTGATTTGAGTCAACCGATGGCTGGCGCGGTGCAGATCTTGAATCCCTTTCGAGTAGGCGGCTTCATCCATGGGCTTCAGCGTCCGCAGCAGGGCGGCCAGTTCGCTATGATGTTCGGCCACGAACTTCAAAGCCAGCGCCTCTTCTCGCGCGGTCACCGACTTGTTTCGCGAAGTCGATTTTCCACGCGCCGTGTTCGAACCCGATTTGGACTTGGCGGAATTCGCCTGCGCGACTTTCCTGCGAGTCGCCTTCGACGGGGACTTCGAGTTTGTCGCTTTGCTGAGCGATTGCTTGTCCGTCGATTTCGTATTGCCGCTACCGCTCGTCGATTTCGTTTTGCCGCTATCGCTCGTCGATTTCGTTTTGCCGCTATCGCTCTTGGCCCGGCCGTTGTCGTCCGCCCGTACGTTCAGGCTGTTGAAAACGGCGACCGCGGCGAGGACAACCATGAATCGCCACATTGCTAGTTCTCCATATCCGAACGCTCGTTCATGTCCGTCATGTCGGCTTGCAAAGCCGCCAGCATCCAACTGGGCGACTCGAGTTCACGGATGAGAATGTCGGATGTCTCGACACTCGCCAGCGACTCGAGCGGCAGTTCGTTCTCCGACGACACTTCGCCCACCAACTCACCCCAAGCCATCGCCAGATTGGAATCCTGGTCGCTCGACGACTCGGCGACGCCCGCGGACTTCGCGCCGTACCAGTAAACGCCCGCAAACAACGCGAACACGACCGCCAGAGCGACCGTCCCGCGAGCAACCGTCTCGCGCCATCCCCAGCCTGGTGAGGAGCTCGCACTTGATGCGCTCGCAATGGGCGACTCGGCCAACTCGGCGCACGCCGCCTCCGCTAGTGACAATTCGTTGACAGCGGCCGCCACCGCATCGCGCGACAACTGGTCTTCGGCAAGTTGAGCTTCGAAGGGCGGCAATTCAGACTTGTCCAATTCGCCCAACACGTACAGCGTGGCGCGCCAAGCAAGCTCTTCGCGAGCAGCGTCGTCAGGAGATGGTCTGGTCATGGCTAGTTCGCCTGGGTTTTCGTATCGATCAGCCGTCTATCCGTTCACGGAGCTTCTTGAGTGCGGCTCGCATCCGCCCGAGAGCTGTTCCCAAAGGTATGTCCAACTCGGCGGCGATCTCGACGAATCTCTTGTTCTCGTAAATCCTCATACGGACGACTTCCGCCTGATTGGCGGGCAATCCTTCGATCGCCCGTTGCACTTGTTCAATCGACTCCTGCCGCAGCAACTGGGACTCGGGTGTTTCCACCGTCGGGTCCAATTGCCAGGACAATTGGGTGACGACTTTGGAGCCCGTCGCGGCGCGGCGACGAACGGCCAATGCCTCGTTGTGAGCAACCCGGTAGAGCCACGCGCGTCGCGCCTCGGGCCGCGTCCCTCCGCCTTTCTCCTGTAGCCGTTTGAAACTGACCTGCAGCACGTCATTGGCCAGCTCGTGGTCGCGAAGCACGCCCACCAAATACCGCAACAGGGCGGCGGCGTGCTCCTCAAACAACCGCCCTACTTCCGACGGGTCCAACTGGGAATCTTCGGCCAAGCGACCTATCTCCGGTTCTTCCCGTGTCGAATTACCAATGTGATGCGCTCGAGGGGGGGATTATTGAGCGGAGGGCGACAATTTTCCAGCTGCCACCGCGGATGCCACCCGTTTGAGGTATCGGGCCCGGGCGTCGCGGCGAACTGAGCTCGCCTGTCGGCCGTACGATTGGGACTAATGATATCGCAAGCTGTGGTCTATAATGGACTTTTGCAAAATTCGGCGGCCTCCCTCGTCTCCCTGTTTTCT
Organism: Pirellulaceae bacterium; assembly: GCA_030748485.1. GTDB lineage: Bacteria > Planctomycetota > Planctomycetia > Pirellulales > Pirellulaceae > JASMLW01. The sequence goes on along the minus strand of JASMLW010000594.1, from coordinate 5,404 downwards.
CGCTGGCGTTCCCCCGTCGTCCACCCCATCCCCTCACATACACTCTCTCAGCCCACCGCAGGGCGCGAATGAATCTCCTCTCATCTCCAATTCTGCTCGCCCGCATCCGAACTGGGGCCACCCACGTAAATCCTGTTGCTTGCTGAGTTTAACTCCCCAATGATCGGACCTGTTTTCAATCGCGAAGCGGTCGTGGCGCCCCGTCGCTCGCGGCTCTACATCAGCCGCGCGGTCTACGTGATGGCCTTGCTGATTCTGATGTGCACCGCCTGGCTAGTCGTCGCGGGAACTCAGCTCATTCGAGACGTCGGGGACATGGCCCGTTTCGGTTCGATTCTGTTTCAGATTCTGGCTCCGATTCAGCTGGCCCTGATTACCTTCTTGTCGGCACAAACGGCAGCGAGCGCGATTTCGCAAGAGAAGGACCGCCGCACTCTGCTGCTCTTGCTGATGACTCGGATGTCCAACCGAGAACTGGTGCTGGGAAAGCTGGGGGCGAGCTTGCTTAACATCTGGACAATGTGTCTGGCGGCGCTCCCGGTGCTGCTGTCGATCACGTTGTTTGGCGGCGTCTCGCTTGAGCAGGTCGCTCAAGTGTTCTTGGTGACACTGACGACATCGCTATCCGCCGGCAGCGTCGGCGCCTTGGTGGCGTTCTGGCGGGAGAAGACTTTTCAGACGTTGGCGATGACGGCGCTGGCCATCTTGATCTGGTTGGGGGCATGGGAGGCGGTCCATTGGTTGAGCGGGCAACAGACGATTGCCGGCATTACCGCGGCGGAGTTGTCGACGGCGATGAGTCCGATTCGCGCGATCTTCGCCGCCTCGCGGCCGTCTTTTGGTTCGTCGACGTTCTGGCTGGACGCTCAGGTGGCGGCGTTCCTAGCGGCGTCGCTGGCGATTTCCGCGCTGCTCAACACGATTTCGATCGTCTTCGTGCGGAGATGGAATCCATCCAGAGAGGTCCGGCCCGGACAGGCGGAAGAGGCTTCGGGCAGCATCTGGGGAGCGGAACACGACTTGGCTTCCGAGTCGCCCGCCGATGCTCGCGACGGCCACGTCGACGCGCGCGTCCGCGCGGCGTCCACCGAAAGTCGACAAGTCTGGAACAACCCCGTGCTGTGGCGGGAAGTGTGCACCTGGGCTTATGGGCGGAAGGTGATCGTCATTCGGGTCGCCTATCTGCTGCTGTTCGCCATGACGGCCGCCGCGCTCTACGCGATCGTCTCGACCAGCGAGTCGAGCGGTGCTCAATTGCAGGCGGTCATCCCCGACGCCGCCAAGCCGCTGGCTCCGTTCTTGCTGGTCAGTCTGGTCATCATCAATGCGCTCGCCGTCACATCGGTCACCAACGAGCGAGACGGACAAGCGCTGGACTTATTGCTGGTCACCGACTTGTCGAGCAAGGAGTTTGTGTTCGGCAAGTTGTGGGGCGTCTTCTATGTCGCCAAAGAAATGTTGCTGCTACCTCTGCTGTTGGTGTTGGCGATCTGTTGGTACGGGGTGATTGGTGTTGAGACGCTGCTGTTTTTGCTGGCCGGGCAACTGGTGATGGTTGTCTTCGCCACCACACTCGGTCTGCATTGCGGCATGACGTACGCCAACTCGCGGACCGCGGTCGGCGTCAGCCTCGGCACGTTGTTCTTCCTGTTCTTAGGGGTGGTCACCTGCATGGTGATGATGATTTCATTTAGCGGTTCATTCCAAACTCAACTGCCACCGTTCCTGGCGTTCATCCTCGGAGGCGGCGTGGGGCTGTACGTCGCGTTGGGAAGCCGCAACCCGTCGCAGGCAATCCTGCTGGCGTCGTTGCTGCTGCCGATCGCCACGTTCCACGCCATCACCAGCTTCCTGCTCGGTCACTCGATGACTGTGTTTATCGTCACAACTGCTATTTACGGATTCACGGTGGCTGCCATGATGATGCCGGCTATCGGAGAGTTTGACATTGCAATGGGGCGGACCAAGACCGCCGGCGAAGAATAATCGGTCGCGCGGAAGAATCCAGTGAGCCAGTTGATAGAACTGCTGCCATGGCTAATTGCGATGGCCGCGCTAGTTGGCCTATCGGCGTTTTTCTCCGCCAATGAAGCGGCCTTCTTCTCGCTGCGGCTCGTCGACCGCAGACTGCTCGCCGAAGGCGGATCGACCCAGCGCGTCGCCGCCAAGCTTCTCGAAGATCCAGATCGCCTGTTGACCGCCGTGCTGTTCTGGAACCTGGTCATCAACATGACCTACTTCGCGATCTCGTCGATCGTCAGCCTGAGAATCAACGAAGCGTCGACGACCCCGGCGAACTCGTTGCTGTTCGGGGCGGCCGCGTTGCTGGCGATGATATTTCTCAGTGAAATGCTGCCGAAGAGCCTCGGCGTGTTGCGGGCGATGTCCCTGGTGAGTTGGACGGCCGGCGCACTGAACCTGGCCGTTCGAATCGTCGAACCGCTGATGCCGCTGGTGAACGGCGTCAACCTCGTTTCGCAGCGACTGGTCTGGCCCAAGTTCCGCGCCGAGCCCTACCTTGATTCGGGCGATTTGGAACGGGCGATCGACTTGTCGACTCACGACGCCGCCTTGATCGAGCAGGAGAAGGCGACCCTGCGGAACATTGTGAGCCTATCGGAAATCCGCGCCGACGAGTGGATGCGTCCGCGAACTCAGTTTCTGGCGTTTCGCCCGCCGGTGCACTTGGCGTCTCTGCAGGGGAGGATGACGCCGAGCGGGTACTTGCTGATATCGGAGGCGGACAGCGAGGAGATCGTCGCCGCCCTGCATCTCAAGAAATTCGTCGGCTCGCCGGACGACCGGATCGATACGCTCGCTCAACCGGTCGTCGTCGTACCGTGGTGCGTCACCGTCGCCGATGTTTTGGAACGCATGCAACAAGAACGCAGCGATGTGGCGGCCGTCGTCAATGAATTCGGCGAGACGATCGGCATCCTCAGTTTCGAGGACATTCTCGATACGCTCTTCACCTACAGCCCCAGCCGCAGCAAACTGCTGCTCGACCGCAAGCCGATTCACGACATTGGACCAGGGGAATGGATCGTCGCCGGCGTGACCAGTCTGGGGCGGCTGTCCCGGTATCTGCAACTCGAGCTGCCGCCGAGCAAGAGCGTCACGGTGGCCGGAGTGATTCAGGAACAGCTCCACAAACTGGCTGAAGAGGGCGATCACTGCGAATGGGGCCCCTTCCACTTGTCGGTCGTCGAGGCGCCGCAGCGGGGACACATGCTGATACGCATCGTCCGCCAGACTTCGGGAGGCGGACGATGATCACCACGATCGCCCTGTTCTCACTGGGCCTGTTTCTGAGCGCGTTCTTTAGCGGCTGCGAAACGGGGTTCTACCGAGTCACGCGCATTCGCCTGGTGCTCGACGCCCGCGGAGGCGACCGCACCGCCCGGATGTTGCTGTGGTTTACAAACAATCCCGCGCTGTTCGTCGCCACCGCTCTGATCGGCAACAATCTGGCGAACTACTTGACTTCCCTGGGCATCGTACTGGGCGCCGCCTACCTCCCGCTGTCGGCTGGCGTCGCTGAAATCGCCGCGCCCATCTTGTTGTCGCCGTTGGTCTTCGTCTACGGCGAGTTGCTGCCGAAGAACGTGTTCTTCAAAGCGCCCAACCGGCTCCTCCGCCGCGGCGGCCCGCTCTTTCTCGCCTGCGCCTTTGTCTTCGCGCCGATCTCCGCATTGCTCTGGGCGCTGGGATGGGTCTTGCAACGCGTCATTGGCGAAACGCCCCTGCAAGTGCAACTGACCTTGGCCCGCGCGGAACTGCAACAAGTTCTCGTCGAAGGCCAAGACGCCGGGATTCTCAAGCCGGCGCAGCGGCGGTTGGCTCAGAGCCTGTTCCTGGTCGCGTCGAGAAAAGTGGCCGATGTCTCGGTGCCAATCACCAAGTCGCACCTCGCTCAACTTGGCGATGACAAAAAGACCGTTCTGCAAACGGCCGAGCGACGCGATTTGAGTATCTTTCCCGTCCGCGGCGACGATTCGCTCGACCTGGTCGGCTACGTCCGCGCCGTCGATCTGCTCCTGGACGATGCACCCACTATCGAAACCGTGCGGCCGCTGCCCGAAGTTGCCAGTCACGAACCACTGATCGCAGCCCTCATCCAACTTCAATCCGCTAAAGCCGATGTCGCGCGAGTCGTCGGACCCGACGGCGAAACGCAGGGATTGGTCTTCACCAACGATCTCACCACCTCCCTGGTCCGCAGCGAGTAGCCGTTGTCGAAGTAGAAGCCTGCCAGGTTCGGCGCACTTTGACTCACATGCACACAAAGCGAGCTGCCGCTCGGTAGGCGTTCGTCCGCTCCCGTTGGTCGCTGGAATCGATTGAGGGAAGCCCCAGATCCTCAACGCCACAAGTGGCAGTGGAAGGTTTTGTGGATGATCTGCGGACGGTGGGACATCGCGGGTGATCTTGCGATCAAACGAGCCGCCTCCACGTTCTGGCGAACGTAGCTACAAAGTTGCCGGTCGCTGGAGTCGATTGATGGAAGCCCCCCATCCTCAACGCCACAAGTGCTCAGCCAACTCCCCAACCTGCAACGGGTGGATTAGACTACGCGACGGGTTTGAGTCCTGCCAATTCGCCAGGAGTTCTTGCGATGCCAGCCTCATTTGAGCGCGCCGGGATCAGCTTTCAGTTTCCCGACAACTGGAAACTGCAGGACCCCGATCCGGCGTCGTTGAGCGTGAGTGTGGAAAGCCCGCAAGGCGCGTTCTGGTCGCTCGATCTGTTTCCCGGCTACCACGAACCAACCAACCTCGCCGAAGAAACGCTGCGGACGATAAAAGAAGAATACGACGAAGTCGAAAGCCAATTCGTGCAAACTGAAGTCTGCGGAGAACCCGCCGTTGGCTTCGACATGCAATTCTATTGCCTCGACCTGCTCATCCAATCCAAAACGCGAGTCGTTGAAGTTGGCGGAGAAACTCTGGTGCTGCTGTTCCAAGCCGAAGACCGCGACTTCACGTCGCTGGAACAAGTCTTCCACGCCATCACGGCGAGTCTGTTCGAATCGCTGCGCTAAGGCCACGGTATCGATGAACTCCTGTCGGCGGACTCATCGGCGCACATTCTGTACGAACCTGGGCTGAGCGGCGCACCATCGCTTTGCAGGAGTTGGATTTATCAATACACGAACAGGGAACTCTGGCGAGTCCCACTACGGGTGTCACCAGAGTGAACCGTTTTCGACGGCGCTTGCCGGAGCGGCGTCGCTGCGCTCCTGGATCCGGCCTACTGATCTTAGGCATTCGTCACTAGTCATTCGTTAGTCATTAGTCACTAGTCCTTAGAGCGCATTTCAAAACCGATGTCTTGCCGTACGATGGCCTTCCAAGGCCGCTGCTGTGAACATGTTTATTTGGGCCCAGCACGGGCCTCTTGCATG
>JASMLW010000593.1 GCA_030748485.1 Pirellulaceae bacterium | reverse complement strand
TGTTGGGCGCGATACTGAAGATGATGGTGCTGGTGACGCCTCAAAAACTCGTGACCCCGTCGCTGCTTTTTGTGGGTGTTATGAGCAGCGCGGCGCTCGACTCCGGATACATCGTTTTACCGCCACTGGCGGCCGCTGTGTTTCTCAAAGCGAATCGATCGCCGCTCGTTGGAATGGGAGCCGTGTTCGCAGGAGTCGCCGCCGGGTTCAGCGCCAACCTGCTGATCACTGGGCTCGATCCACTCCTGCAAAGTCTCACGCAGGACGGCGCACAGATCATCGACCCGAATTACGAAGTAGACATTCGTTGCAACTATTACTTCATGATCGCTTCGACGATCATGATCACGTTTGTTGGCTGGGCGATCACCTCTTGGATCGTCGAGCCGCGATTCAGCGCCGCCGACATCGCTGCTCAAGCCGCCGCGAGCGCCGACCACGGTTCAGACCGGGACGGCACAGATGCCAACAACGAGGCGGCTGAATCGACTTCAGTGACACCCATGGAATGGCGCGGAATGTTGTTCGCGTTGGGCGCGTTTCTGGTCGCGGCCGGGATCATTCTGGCCATGGTGTTCATACCGCAAGGCGCGCTCTCAGGAAAGGAGCCCACGGGGAGACATGACGCCTGGGTGCAGGCGATCGTGCCGATTCTGTTCGTCTTGTTCTTGATCCCGGGTTTGGCCTACGGGATCGCGACCGGCAGCGTGAAGAGCGATCGAGATGCGGCAAACATGATGGGGAGGACGATGAGTTCGATGGGGCCATACATCGTCATGGCGTTTTTCGCCGCTCAATTCGTCAGTTGGTTTGGCCACTCCAACCTGGGAACGATGGTCGCGTTGGAAGGCGTTGAAGTGTTGCGGTCCGTGGATATGCCTCGCTGGGTGCTGGTGATCTCGATCGTGCTTTTGTCCGCGGCGCTAAACCTGTTCATCGGATCGGCGTCAGCCAAATGGACGTTGATCTCCGCGGTGTTTGTGCCGTTGTTCTTGCCACTCGGCGTGAGCCCCGAACTGACTCAGGCCGCATATCGAATCGGCGATTCGGTCACCAACGCCATCGCACCGCTGAATCCGTACATGGTGATCATTCTGGTGTTCATGCGGCGCTACGAGCCCAAAGCGGGCCTGGGATCATTGATCTCACTGATGCTGCCCTACACGCTGGCGTTCACTGTCGCTTGGATCCTGTTGCTGGGTGTTTGGATGGCGATGGGTTGGGACCTCGGCCCCGGCGGATCACCGCTATTTGTCGAGCCGATGGTCGGACCTCCGGCGGGGAACTGAGCAGTGCGAGTTTCATGAGCGATATCGAACAGCTCGATGCGGCCGACGCCGATGACATCGCTCGACTGCTCAGCGAGACGTTTTTCCACGACCGCGCCCACGCGTTCGTTTTTGCCACACCGAAATCGCGAGAACGTTGGCTGCCGAAAGTGATGGGCGGAGCAGCGCGGGCGGCGCTGGAGTCGGGAGCCGTTTTCGGTGTCCGCGACGGAGCTGCGAACTCGTTGATCGCCGCCGCTCAATGGCTCATTCCGCACAACTATCAACGACGAGCAGCCGACCATTGGCTCGGCGTTTCGTTGTTGTTGAGCAACCTGTCCGCTTACCGAAGGATGGCCAGCGTGAATCGGCTGTTCACCTCCGTCCAACCTTCTGGTCATCGCTACGTACAGCTGTCCGGACTGGTTGTGCAACACGAACATCGCCGCCGAGGCTGGGGCGCGCGACTGATCGCCGCCGGTCAACAATTCGCCGCTGAGAAACGGCTGCCGATCTTTCTGCAGTGTTGGCCCGACCTGATTCCCTACTACGAGCAATTTGGCTTCGAGACTTTTTCACGAGCTGAGACGCGTGAGATCGATTGCCACCTGTCGGGACTGATTTGGGAGCCACCCGACGTCGCGGAGTAGGACATTCGTCTGTGGAGGCGATTGACGATTTGTTCGAGCGCGTCCCCTCGATTGAAACCACCGAGCAGATCGAGGGCGAACGGTTGCTCAACACCAGCCCGCCGCGCAAGCAAGGGGCAGCGGCTTCATCGATGTCGCATCGGGTGGTGGCGATTGAAACCGACGCGCGACGGATGCGCCACCGCTCCACTGGGACGGAATTCCACGCGGTTGTCGATGGTGCGTCGTCAAAGCCTCCGCCCCTCGCTCGCGGGCTGGTGTGACACCACCTCAATCTTCGGCGATCATGGCGACGATCCGCGCTGGGCCGGCCGAGCCGCCGACCACCTTGAGCGGAAAGGCGCAGACGGTGAAACCCTTCGAGGGAAGTTGATTGAGTTGAGCGAGACGCTCCATGTGGCAGTACTCCTTCTCGACGCCGACGAAATGGGCCGCCCAGAATACATCATCGCGGTCTGTCCGCATCGCCTCTTCGGCTTGTCGAGCGAGTGGGCGATCCCATCCCCAGGCGTCGATTCCAGTGACGCGAACTCCTTGGTCGAGCAACCAGCGAGTTGCTTCGGCGCCGACGCCTGGACCGGCGGAGAAATAGTCGGGCGAGCCGAGCAAGCGGTCGTTTCCCGTTTGAATCAACACGATGTCTCGCGGTGCGATTCTGTGTTCGATGCGGTCGAGCGCAGCCGTGAGATCATCAACCGTCGCCGCCGCGTCGCGATCGAGTTCGCGGAGGTCGAGCACGACGCCCGGACCGTAAAACCAATCGAGCGGCATTTGATCGATGGTGCGAGCCGGTTTGCCCTCGCACTCGGGACCGAAATGCCACGGCGCATCGACGTGTGTCGTTCCATGCGTTGATAGCTTGATGACATCGTTGGCCCACCCCAAGCCGGTCTTCAAGTGCTTGGACTGCACGCCGAAGAGCCAGCGGATGGACCACTTGCCGTACCGATGGCTCTGCCGCTTGACTTGATTTCTCGCCCAACTGGGAGCCCATTTGGCGTCGTTGTCGAGCGGCACACTGAGGTCGATGAATCGCATTGAAATCGTTTCCGTACGCTGCCTTTCTTGAACGTCACCGCCAGATTTGCGTTACCATGATAGCTGCCAACTGGGGCGGCCATAGGCGCCGCGCTGAATCGAATCCGGCGAGGATACCATGATTGGTCGCTCCCTCTCTTGTCTTGTTCTTTCCGCCGTTCTGCTGACGAGTTCGGTAGTTTCGTTCGGCCAAGTGGATCCCCTCAAGAAGCAACCGGCCACGCAGACTCCTCGAACCGTCTCAGCGGGTGAGTTTCTGCAGGCTCCACGGGAGATGCGCCAGCAACTCAAAGCCGCCCGCAAGGCTCTAGAGGAGAAGGACTACGCCGGTCTCGCGCTGACGCTGGGAGCCCTGGCGGAACCGTTGGCAAAAGAGGACTTCATGGTCTTCGAAGCCGGGCAACCGCAGGGGCGGGGGATGAAAACACAGCGGAGCGAGCTCTTTAGCAAGATGCCGGAAGCGGGCTGGGAGTCCTTTGAGACTTTGCATGGAATGGACGCCTCCCGCGCGTTGCAAGCCGCCGTTGAGCAAGGGACGCTCGCCGGTTTGGAAAACGTCGCTCAACGCTGGCGATACACAGAAGCGGGCGACCACGCGACGTTGCTGGTTGCGCGCCGAGCTCTCGACGAACACCGTTGGCAAGAGGCGGCCCGCCGATTGGCCTGGCTGGTCGCCTCGCCGCGGGGATTTCAGTACGAACCGGAAACGTCCGTCCTGTTAGCGTCCGCTCAACTCATGTTGGGAAAGGACGAGGACGCGGCGCGAACGTTGGAAACGCTGCGCGGCAAGGCGAGTGACGCCCGAGTGCGAATCGGCGGCGAACAGGTGCGGCTGTTCGGCGGCGAGCCATTGGCGATTTTGAGAACGCAGTTGGGCGGATTGGAAACGGTGAGGCCTGAAGGTCGGCGGCAAAACGCCCACCCCGAGGTCGATCGCCAAGCACTGCTCGCCGCCGTCAAGACGAAGCAGCCGGGCTGGAAGAACGAAGTCGTGGACGTCGAAAAGGATCGCGCGACGGTTGAGCAATTGATCCAGTCGCACACCGATCGATCAACTCCCGCTCTGGGGTTGCTGATCCCTCAATTCATCGGCGGTCAGATCGTTCACCGGACGAGTGAACGGTTGGTGTCCGTCGACCGGTCGGGCAGGACGAATTGGGCCTACCCTTTCGACTACGAGTCGTCACGCATTACCACGGCGAAAGTTCCGCAGCCCGCCGGCGTGCAGATTCGAATGCCCGGGTTGCCGGCCGCCACCCTGTCGCAACAACGGCTTCGCGAGCGACTCTGGACAGACCAAATCTACGGCCGCTTCTCGACAAACGAACGTTACGTGTTCGCTATCGATCGGCTGCCGCCCACGACCGATCCGCGGACGATGAGCAATCTGAGATTCCAGATCATGCGGCGCAACAACAACAACGCCAACGCCGAATTCAAGCTCGAACGCTATTCGCGATTGGTCGCGCTCGATCTGCAGCGCGGCGGAGCGCTGGTGTGGGCGGTGGGTGACAAGACCGGGTACATGGAGCCGTTGCTGTCAAAGACATTCTTCCTTGGCGCTCCCCTCTGTCTTGACGGACGCTTGTACGCATTGGTGGAGCGAGATGAAGTCGTTGAGTTGGTGGCGCTCGACGATACGACGGGCAAACTCGTGTGGTCCATCAAGATCGCCCAAATGGCGAATCGCAGCATTGGGCTGGACTCCATGCGACGTCTGCAAGGAGCGACTCCCGTGTTCTGGAACGGGCTGTTGATTTGTCCCACAAGCGTCGGGGGATTGTGCGCAATCGATCCCATTTCACGATCGTTCGTCTGGGGAGCTCCCAGTCAACGCGTCACCGGCACGACGAAGGGTCGCGTATCGCCGACTCGTTTCGCTTACGCCCCGCCGCCCGGGTCCGACTGGGCGGAGATCGCTGTCCGGGTCGCCGGCGACCGGTTGCTCGTCACGCAGCGGTCCGGCTCTCTGCGCTGTCTCGATGCGCGCACGGGAGAAGAACTGTGGAATCGCACTCGCCGTGATCTGGTCACCGTTGGATGCGTCACCGACGAGGCGGCTGTGCTAGTCGGGCAGTTTCGCATTACCGCAGTGAAACTAGCCGACGGCGAACCTTATTGGGCGAACCCGTACGTGGCGATTCCTGCGGGTGGAGCCCCCGCCGGCCACGGCGTGTACGACGGTGAGCATTTTTACTTGCCGACGACGGACCCCGAACTGCTGCAGATTCATGTCGCCACAGGCGCTGTCGAGCGCTTTGAAGTGGACGCCGCCTGGGGCAACCTGGCGGTCGATGGCAAGGTGGTTGTCGATCAGTCGCCGCTCCACATGCAACTCCGCGCCGGCGGGGCGTCGCCGGCCGATGTTGAAGCGACGATCGCCCAAGATCAATTGGAGAAGATGCAGCCCAACGACCTCGTACAATTATTCCGCGACAAGCGATTCGCCGTTCGCGAGTCGGCGGCCGCTCAACTCAAGAGCCGCCGCGAAACAGCGATCGTCGCTCTCGCCGAAGGCGTTCAACAAGGTGATGCGGAGACAGCCTATCGCTCGCGAGGCGTCTTGTTGTCATTTATCCGCGATGACGACGAGAAGATCTCGGAGAGCGCAAAAACGGCATTGGTGGAAGCCGAGAAGAACTCCGTTACTTTGATCGGTGCGACCTCCATCGAAGATGAGATTGCCGGACAAAGCGAAAAAGCGCTCACCCGGCTTCGCCAGCGAGGAGCCATCATCGGAGCCCAAGGGCGGACCGTCGTCATTCGGCAGAATTGGAAAGGTGAAGCCAAGGATCTCGTCGCGCTCAAATGGCTTAACCAGATCATCTCACTCGAGATGACTCACAAATCGATCAACGACGAGACGCTCGATCACGTCCGCGGCTTGACGAGCCTCACTTCGATCAATCTGCGTGGATCTGGCGTTACCGACGCCGGTATTGCGAAACTCAACGGACTGACCAACCTCCGTACGCTCCTGTTGCAAAACACGGGCGTCACCGACACCTCGATTGATCACATCGGCAAGCATCAACGACTGCGCGCGATCAATCTGTTGAACACGAAGATCTCCCAGGAGGGCGTCCGTCGCCTAAAGGCTCTTCTGCCTCGCGCTCAAGTCGTCTACTAGATTAGAGCGCATTTCAAAACCGATGTCTTGCCGTACGATGGCCTTGGAAGGCGCCTTGGAAGGCCATCGTACAAGGTTTTGAAATGCGCTCTAGCGACTACCCACTAACGCCGCGCCGTCTTCGCGGTCGCTTGATCGTTCAGACCCCAGTCGTAAGACAGGTAGGCGATCGAGCCGCGGCCCGCTGCAGCCGCTCTGCCGGCGGCGGGGTCGCTGACGTGCTGAGAAATCCACCGCAGTTGAGCCGCGCTGTCGGCGCCGAAGTCCGTCGCGAACCATCTCATGATCGACGACAAGTGGAAACGCCCTCCCCGCGCGTCGTACCGAAAGTTGCTCGACTTTGCGAAGAAGGCGCGCGTATTGGACGCCAACAACCGGTCGATGTTGTCGGCCGTGTACGCCTGATTGATCAGTTGGGGGCAGCTCCGCGACGCGCAGACAATGGCGAAGTGAATCCGCGGTTCTTTCGCCTTGCGCAGTATCTCGTGTTCGATGTACTCAAGTGCGAAGCCGCGGCCGCCGACGCGCAATTGCAGGTCTTTCCAGATGTTGTATCCGTACAGCTTGGCCGTGTGATTGCGAATGCTGGTCGTCGGATACTCGCGCAAAATCCCTTTCACCGTGACGGCGTTGTAAGCGTTGATCCAGTAGGCTAGCCCAGCCGCCCGCGGCGCTCGGCGGCTCGTGTCGGCGCGGGAGAGATGCGCCAGGTAGGCGTCCAGCTGCTGAATGTCCGCCGTCGATTGCCGCCAGGCTCGGTAGTTGACGTCGCCTCGAGCGTCGACGTACTTCTTTAGCAGTGCGTCCCAGGTCGCGTGCTTGATGTTCTCGATCGCGATGCGATTGTTTGCTGGGACGTTGACACCCACGAACACCGGCTTGCCCGCCGACGCGTTGGATGCGAACGCAAAGATGGTGAGTGCAACTAGAGTTGCGGTGGCGATTCGCTTGACAGACATGGGATTCCCTTCCTACAGATGGCTCCGCCAAAAAAGCGTTGGGAGGCGACGGCAGTCTTGCGATTATCGGCGCTTCACGCGAGCGAAGTCTGTGAACCGCCATACGCACTGAAACAGTCGCCGACCGCCAAGCAGCTACAAGCAGCTAGCAGTGTCAGTCCCACCACCAGCGATCCGCGGTTCGCTCGGCTCGCGCGATCACTTTGGCCAATTGCGGATCGACCGATCGCTGCTGCAGGAGTTGAGCCGGCGAGATGTCGACACCGCCCGACGCGCTGACGATCCATTGTTTTCCCTTGCGACTGAGCCGGGCGTGCGACGCGACAACTTTCGCCCGCGGGTACTCGGCCAGTTGTAGGTCCGTGTCGCCCATGATTTCGGGGAAATCGTAGTTGGCCAGAATGGTTAGATTTCGTCGCCAGACGAGCGCGGCGACGATGGACAAGTCGATACAGTTGCGCAGTTGCCCAAAGACCGGCCGCTTCTGGGACAAGGCCGTGTAGTTGGCCGTCATCGCGCCGGCCCACTGCCGCGCCGCACCATCGACGTCGTCCGTGTCGACGACTCGCTCGTTGTCCTGCAACTTGCCGCCGCGCGTCCGCACGACGACTCCTTGTCCGTCGAGCCGCCAAGCGAGTCCATCTTCATCGCTGGCGATCGAATCGTATTCTGCCGCGATCCACCAACGCGGCAGCGAGTTCTTCGGGAGGCGGTTCTTCGACTTGGTTAGCAAGGCCAGATAGCTCGGCAGTCCGGTGATCGGCGCAGGCTCCAACTCCATCGCCAGACGTTTCATTTGATAGTCGGCCGCGATCAAGACTTGCGCAAAGTGAGTTGTCGGCTCGACGCCGGAGAATGTAATGAGCTGGTCGCCGAGAACTTTCTCGACGCTCGTTGGCAGCGCCGCTGAGACGCGCAGACGGCGATCGCCCAACATCTGCTGGAGTCTGGCGAGTCGCTCCGGACTGGGATCGATCGAGCAAGTGATGGCGTCGCCACCGCCTGAATCGGCCGTCGCTCGGAACACGGCGAGCAGATCTTCGAGCAACACGACGGGGTCGCCGGTCCGCTCACCCACGATGACGCCATCGGGGCCCACTCGCCAACCTTCCGCCGGACCGGCCAGGATCAGGTCGTCGCGCTTCTCGTCCACAATCACGTAGCGAACTCGCTGAATCCCCGCCAGGCAAAGCGCCGCTTCGGGCAGCTCTCGCTTTCCCTCCCGCGATTGCTTGAGCATCTGATCGAGGGCGCGCAGCGAGACCATTCTCATCTTGCTCGGCTGACGGACGTCGCCGGTCGCGCCGCGAATCACCTCGCCGCGGACTCGGCGGAGGTCGGCGTCCAACTTGTCCGAGAACCGTTCGATCTCGCCCGCCGCGCTAATCGAAACTCCGCCAACGACTCGTCCGAACCGGTCGACAACAGGTGTGATGCCGGTGACGAACGGCCGCAACGACGAATTGCTGACCTGGCCCGCCGCGTCGCCGACAATCGCCTGGCAGCCGACAAGCACCAATAGACACGCGAACGCGCGCACGGTGAGCGCGGGGGGATGATGGGTAAGAACGCGCATTAGAGATCTCCGGATTAGACGCCAACCGGCGGAATTCACCGCCGCCCCTGTTCCACGCGCGTCCGATCGTTGCCGGCTATTCAATGAGATGAGTGAGAGACGATCGCGTGGTTTATCCAGCCTAGCGATTTCAAAGCGACCAGGCAATGTTCGCTTAGGAGGCCGGATCCAGGAGCGCAGCGACGCCGCCGCGCACGACCAGGGGCGTTTACGCCCCATCCGCCGCAGGCGGCATAGGCCCGTGCTTGAGCACGGGTGAACCAGGCGTTCCAGCTGCAACCAACGCTCCATTCCCGCGCTGCCCCGCGCCACCGCGTTCCACACTCGCGCTGCCCCGCGCATCGCGTCCCATTCTCACGTGGCCTTGCGCCACCGCGTTCCACACCCACGACACTCACGTTGCCCGCGCATTGCGTTCCAGCCGCCGCGCACGACCAGGGGCGTTTACGCCCCATTCCGCCGCAGGCGGCATAGGCCCGCCCTTGAGGGCGGGTGAACCAGGCGTTCCAGCTGCAACCAACGCTCCATTCCCGCGCTGCCCCGCGCCACCGCGTTCCACGCTCGCGTCGCCCCGCGCCACGGTGTGCCATGCTCGCGTCGCCCCGCGCATCGCGTCCCATTCTCGCGTGGCCCCGCACCACGGTGTGCCATTCTCACGTTACCCCGCGCCACCGCGTTCCACCCTCGCGTCGCCCCGCGCCACCGCGTTCCACCCTCGCGTTATCCCGCGCCGCCGCGTTCCACCCTCGCGTTATCCCGCGCCGCCGCGTTCCACCCTCGCGTCGCCCCGCGCCATCGCCTCCACCTCACAAGGCGCCGCCTGGTCTTCGCTTCCGTCGGGGCTCCAACCCGATTCGACAGCCACCCCGGGAGCTTCCGGAACTATCTCCAAAGGAAACTCAATCGCCGGGTCTGGAATCTCGCTCGGCTCGGGATCGTCGATTGCTCGTTCCATTCGACGGGCCTGGAGACGCCTGGAGACGCGTCCTACGACCTACGATCACCCATGATTGCGCCACTTGAATGGTTCATCGAAACCGCCGCCATGCCGGAACGGCGCTGCGCTTGGTGCGGCCTACTGTCTGCTCAAACGCCCAGCTTCTGCTTGATGTAGTCACTCGTCAGATGCTTGAGCACGTCGACCGGCTCGCAACTGTTGTCGTCGCCGTAGTCGATGTCGACCTGTCCGATCGCTTTGGCCGCGCGGACAGCCGCCTTGTTCAGTTTCTTGTTGCGTTTACCGACTCCAATGAGCGCGCCGTTCATCGACTCGCGGACCCACATCTCTTCGTCGTGAATCGTCTCGCGAATGACTTCGATGAGTTCCAGCAAATACTCGTCGTCCATTCCTTCGATGTTCTTTTTGGACAACTCATAGACCAGTCCGTAGGCGCATTGTCGCCGTACTTCATCCTCGCTCTCCATCCACTCTTGAGCCAACTCGAATGCAAAAGGCGCTTTGGCGAGTGTTGCGTCGCAGCTGGCGAAGACGTGCGTCAGTTGGCCGGCCCGGAGATCCTCTACCTGCTCTTCAACCTGTTCTCGCGTGATCACCTTCGGCTCGTCGATCAGCAGTCCGATGACTTTAGCGTCGTAGACTTTGGTCTTCCACAGTTGCAGAGCCAGCTTGTGATTGCGGCCAATCTTCTTGGCCAACTTGCGCAACTGCGTGAGTCCGATGCCGTAGCTCTTCAGTTTTCCGTTCTTCTCGGCCCGTTTCTTCCAGTGGGCGATGCCGCGCTCGTTTTGGTTCTCCTTCAGGAGATCGAGAACTTCGGCCTTCGTCATAGTCATCGTGTCTTGGTCCTCGCGGCTAGACGGTGCGCTTGATGTTGAATGTTCACCGCTCGTAGGGCCTATTCCTCAACTTGAGCGCCACCGTCCTGGTGTCCTGATTGTCAGAACGCAGCTTAACGGTAACCACTCGCCCATCGCCGGAACTCAGCAACTCGCGTAACGTGTAGATTGACAGACGGCCGTGGTCGACCCCGTTTATCGATTCAATCCGATCGCCGACACAAATACCGATGTCGGCGGCCGGGCTCCCTGGAGCGACGGACATGACCTGAGGCCATCCAGACACCATGTCGACAGAGATGCCACTTCTATCAAAGCGGTCCCGACTCGCAAAGTACTTTCCTTTTCGGAAATAAACCACTTTGCCGTCCAGATCGAGAGTCAGCACGTAGCGACGCAATACGCCCAAGCCCATTTTAGGCATTTGATCGTTCGTCGATTCTCCGATGGACAAACCAACAATTTCCGCTGTGCCAATTCTGAGACTTTTTAATGCTCCGAACCGCACCTGACTCCTCCCGTTGATCTCAGTCGAGACCTGTTGTCCCAAAACAGCAACTTGCCCCGATCTCACAAGCATGTCGAAAGTTGGCCGTGGTACAAGGACCGACCCATTAAAACCGGTGTCGATCAAACACCTGAATTTGCTTCCTCCAATTCTCACGTCTTCAATCACGGCCATTGACGAGTCAGCGTCGAGCCGCAACTCTTCGCCGAGTCCTTCCCGGCTCTTGTCGCGACTCCATATCTGAAGAACGCCGTTGTCGAAGTCTAGATCGATCAATCTGTTTCTACAGAAAGACAGGCCAATGATGCCATGGATTTCCAGGCCCAGAGCTTGACGAAACTCCGCCAAGTCCGCAAAGACAACCTGTCCATCTTGGCTGGCGCGTAGGTCACCGACTGAGATCCCATCGTATTTGTAGATCGCAATCTGTCGTCTTGTGCCTTCGATCCTTACGCGCCTAACCGGTTCGCCCTTAACGAACTGCCGCAACGATGAGTGAAGGACATTTCCTGATGTCCCCGTGTCAAAGAAAAAGAGACGTTTAGTGTCCTCTCCACTTATCTCGACTGGGAGCGCGACGACCTCGCTTCTGGTTGGGAACTGAAGTCCCGCAAGAAGATCGTGTTGGGCTGGAACTGAGCGACTTGCGCC
>JASMLW010000592.1 GCA_030748485.1 Pirellulaceae bacterium | reverse complement strand
ATGTCGGGGACTTCGACGAAAATCACTTCGGTCGACGGCGATATTGCGATCACAGCGACAGCTGCGGCGGACGCGGCAACATCTTCTCACGACGGAATTCGGATCGCGGCGGGGAAGATCCAGTCGACCGGCACGACGGCGAACGCCGCGAAGATCACGATCGACGGCGCGGCGGGAGCCGGCGAAGACTCCAACGACGGCGCGGAACTCAACGGCGCCAATGTGCTGGTCACCAGCGTGGCGGGAGCCATCAGCATCACCGGTACGGGGGCCGGCAGTGACGACCACAATCGCGGCGTCGCGATCAGCAATTCGGCCAAAGTTCAAGCTACAGGCAACGCGTCGATCACGATCGACGGTGCGGGAGCCAGCGCTGACGTGGCAAACTACGGCGTCCTCATCTCATCGGCAACGGTCGAATCGACAAGCACTACGGCGACGGCGACGCTGTCGATTAGTGGTACTGGGGGAGCCGGCAGCGGCTCAAATCGGGGCGTCGACATTCGCGACGCCAACGCGCTCGTCTCATCGGCTCACGCACCGATCACGATTGTTGGTGAAGGCGGCGCCGGTGGCCGGTTCAACTACGGCGTCCTCCTCCTCAACGGGGCCGAATTGAAATCGACCAGCGCGGCCACGACCGCCGGAACGATCACCGTCACCGGCACAGGCGGCGACGGCTCCGGTGACAACCGCGGAGTTCAATTGGAAAGTTCAGGGGCGCTCTTGAGCTCGAGCCACGCGGCCGTAGACATCGACGGCACTGGTGGCGCCGGCGATCAGAACAACCACGGCGTGTTTGTCGTCAATGGAGCCGACATCAAATCTGATTCGTCGTCCGCCACTGCCGGCGACATCACGATTGACGGCACAGGCGGCGCCGGCGCGGGAAACAATCGCGGCGTTCACATTACGTCGACCGGCACGACGGTCGTGTCGGGTTTGGCCGACATCAAGGTCACTGGGACGGGCGGCGGAGTCGGCTCTGGCGGAGGGGATGGAAACGCCGGCGTCATCATTGATGGCTCGGCCCTGATCGAGTCAACGGGCGCGGGTGCTGACGCGGCCAAGATCGTCATCAACGGCACGGGAGCCGCCGCCAACAACTCCAATCGAGGCGTCCATTTTGGCAGCGCCGCGACGCGAGTTCGCAGCGCCGACGGCGCCATCTCCATCAGCGGTACGGGCGGAGCTGCGGCGGCCAACGGCAGCAACGACGGGATCGTCTTCTTTGCCGGAACGGTCGAATCGACGGGAATCGCCAACATCGCGATTACCGCCAACGGCGGAGCCGGGAGCAGCGGGCTTTGGATGCAATCCGCCGACTCGGCGATCACTTCCAAGGCGGGAAACATCACCATCTCGGGAACGGGTGGAACGACGAGCGGGCGAGGTTTGACGGTCATCAATTCAACCAACATTGAGACCACCACGACCGGCGACATCTCAATCACGGGCACGGGCAGCGGCGGCAGCGAAGACTTCCTGCTGCAAGACTCCACACTCGGCGACGCCGCTTCCACCGGCGACATCACCATCACGACAGATTCCCAGACCTTTAGCGGCACGACTTCGATTCAATCCAAGGGCGACGCGACGCTCAAGCCGCGTACGGCGGCCGCCAGCATCGGCGTCGGCGGCGGCGCTGGAACGGTCAGCATTTCCGACAATGACATCAGCGCGCTGGCCAACGGCTTCAATAGCATCACGATTGGCGACACAGCCAGCGGCACGGGAGCCGTGACTGTGAACACGGCGACATTTCTCGACCCGGTTGTTCTGGCTGGCGGAGCGCTAAAGGACAACACCGGTGTCGATTTGATTGCGCCGAGCGTCACGTTCGACGGCGCCCTGCAGCCGGGTCTGTCTCCCGGAATTCTCGATGTCAACGGCAACTCCGTCTTCGACAACAGCAGCTCGTTCGACGTCGAGTTGGGTGGTGCGACGGCTGGCAACGCCGCGAACAACCACGATCAATTGGATGTAGCCGGCACTGTGAATTTGGGCGCCGGCGTGCCGCTTAACATCAGTTTGGTAAACGGCTATTCGCCTTTGGTTGGCGATCAACTTGTAATCATCAACAACGACAGCACAGATGCGGTGACGGGTGAGTTCGCGGGCAAGGCGGACGACTCGTCGTTCACCGTGGCGAATGTCACCTACACCATCGACTACGACGGCGGCGACAACAACGATGTCGTCTTGACGGTGAGTTCCGGTTTCGACTTCGGCGATGCACCCAGCACGTACGCGGTGACGATCGCCAACAGCGGTGCTCAACACACGGCGACAGGCATCGGGCTGGGATCGGCGCGCGACCTGGAGTCGGATGGGCAGGAGTCGGCGAACGCCGACGCCGACGACACGACCGGCTCAACCGACGATGAAGACGGCGTGAACATTCGCGGCAGCCTCAACCGCGGTGACACTGCGGCGTTTGTCGACGTGCAGGTCACGGCGAACGGATTCCTCAACGCCTGGATCGACTACAACCAGGACAGCACCTGGGACAACGCGACAGAGAGCATCTACAGCGGCGCGGTCTCGGCGGGATTCAACCGCATCACGTTCTCCGTGCCGTTCAACGCTACGATTGGAACCACCTACGCGCGGTTTCGTGTCAACGATACGGCGGCCAACTTGTCGCCCACCGGTGCGGCGTTATCAGGCGAAGTCGAGGACTACGAGGTTGAAATCGGGGCCAGCGGCGTCTGGGCGAGCCAGGGTGGAGCGCCCGTTGAAAACGGCCAAATCCAAGGCCCCGTGATCCCCAACAAGCAAGTCAACGGCGCGACACACGTGGTGATCGCGCACCCGACCGACGGCGACACTCTTTACGTCGGCGGCGTCAACGGCGGAATCTGGAAGACGACGAACGCCACTGCGATCAATCCCAACTGGACCTCGCAAACCGACTTCCTCGACTCGCTGTCGATCGGTGCGATGGACTTCGACCCAACCGACGGATCGCACAACACGCTGGTTGCCGGCTTTGCTCGATACAGTAGTTTTGGCGGAGTGGCCGGCGCTCGCAACGGCATCCTCCGCACGACCGATGGCGGCGCCAATTGGTTCAACCCCGGAAGTATCGGCCTGATCGGCAACCGCGTTTCAGGGATCGCCGCGCGGGGCGACACGATCGTTGCCTCTAGCCACGCCGACCCCGGCGGCATCTACAGGAGCACGGACGGCGGGGCGACATTCGCAGCTATTACGAACGGCGACTTCGGCGTCGGCACGCCCTTTACTGACATGGTCGTCGATAAGAGCGACGCAACGGGGCAACGGTTGTACGCCGCATCCATCGCTCCCAATGCGGGTCTTTTCCGTTCTGACGATTTCGGCGCGACGTGGAGCAAGATCAGCGGCGGTGCGATTAACCAGGACATTCTCGCCGCGTCCAACAACATCGAAATGGCAGTGCACCCTACGACAGGGCGACTCTACGCAGCCATTCTCGTCGGCGCTCGTCCTCACGCGATCTATCACACGAACACGGGCGCCAACGCGACCCCCACTTGGACGCGGATGGACATTCCCATCTTGCCGCTTGCCGCGGGCGTCAACCTGAGCGATGCGAGCTTCGCCACGCCGATCGTGATTACATCCAACAACCACGGACTGTCCAACACAGACTTCGTGGCGATCCGGGACGTCCTCGTCAATACGAACGCCAACGGGCTATTCAGTATTTCCAACGTGACGACGAACACGTTCGAGCTCGATTTCAGCGCCGGCAACGGCGGCCCCTCGAGCGGCGGCGTGTGGACGAAAGTCACCGGACCCAACCCGACGTTCAAGGACGTCGACGCCGGCGGGCAGGGGCGGACTCACTTTTCCATCGTCGTCGACCCGTTGGACGAAAAATTCCTCTACATCGGCGGCGATCGGCAAGACCAGTTCGACCCGATCGGGGACAACACGTTTTCCGGCGCCACTTTTCGCGGCGACGCCAGCATCACCCGCGACCCGACGGTGGCTCCATCGCCACAATGGGACCACCTGTCTCACACCAACTCGTACGCCGACGATCTCGACGGCGGTACGGCCAACGGCACGGCCACGCACGCTGACTCGCGGGAGATGGTGTTCACCGCGGACGGTGTCCTCGTCGAAGTCGATGACGGCGGCATCTTCAAACGGACGAACCATCGCGACAATACGGGCGACTGGTTCTCGCTGGTCGGCGACATCTCCATGGTCGAGTACCACGATATCGCCTACAACACGGCCACCAATCAGATTCTTGGCGGCACGCAAGACAACGGGACTCACGTACAACTCGCTCAGGGCAGTGAGACGTGGACTCGAGTTCAAGGCGGTGACGGCGGCGACGTGCTCGTCGACACGACCAGTCTGGGCGGCGGACAATCGATCATCTACTCCAGTTCGCAGCGGCTGGGTGGATTCACACGTCGCACCTACGATGCGGCGGGCAATCAGACGGGCTCAACCGGCGTCGCGCTCACCGGCGCGCCGGCGGGAGTCGACTGGCCGTTCGACACCAGTCTGGCGATCAACAACATCGATCCCACGCGGCTGCTTCTCGGTCACTCCACTGGCGCTGGTCTCTTCGAATCGACCGACCAAGGCGACAACATCTCGTCGGTCGGCTCCGGCATCGTGGCGTCGGCCAGCACGGGGCACTCGATCGACTACGGCGGAACGAAGAGCAGCGTCGACAATGAAGACGTCGCCTACGTGGCACGTCCGGCGGTACGGTTTACTTCCGCGAGACGTTGGCGGGCGGCTTTTCAGCGACCGCGACCGGCGGCAGTACGATTCGCGACGTGCGGATGGATCCGGACAATTGGGAAACGGCCGTGGCGCTCGACACCGGGTCGCGAGTCTTCCACACGAGTAACAAGGGTGGCGCCTGGAGCAACATCTCCGGAAACCTCTCCGATCTCGCCACCGGCGCGCTCTACTCGCTGGAGTTCCTCAACTCCAGCGCCGGCGATGCAGTCATCGTCGGAGCCGCCAAAGGTATCTACGCATCGCTTACCAGCTCGCTCGGCACCTGGTTCAAACTCGGTTCCGCTCTCCCCAACGCGCTAGTTTGGGATCTTGACTACGACGCCACGGATGACGTCTTGGTCGCCGGCACAATGGGACGCGGAGCCTGGCTGCTCGACAACGCCAGCTTCCACGTCAATGGCGCGGTCGGTCAAGTCGACGTCAAGATTTCCGGCGACGACCTGGTGATCACGGACCTCAACAACTCACCCGAAACGCTGGTCATTCAGTCGGACACAGCCAACGGCAACTACATCATCACGGAAAACAACCAGACGATCATCCACTCCGTTGGCGCACTCAGTGGTCAGTCACTGACGGTTCCGTTTACGGCGTTGGGAGCCGGCGGCAAGATTATCGTGAACACGCTGGGCTCGGGCGATTCGCTGACGGTTGATTTTTCGCTCGGCGATTTCGGGCACGCAGTCGAATACAACGGCGGCGACCCGGCGGTCGCGCCGGGCGACGGACTGACGCTGATCGGCGGCTCGTTCACCAACGCGACATACAATTTCACGGCCGCTGACAGCGGCAACATGACACTCGACACAAATTCAATTACATACACGGGACTCGAGCCGATCAGTTCGACCGTCACAGCAACAAACGTGTCGTTGAACTACTCAGGTAGCGACGACACGATCGTCGTGGACGAACTCGGAGTCTCGACGACTCAACTGTTTGTTACGTCCACAGCCGCTGAAAACATCGACTTCACTCGTCCCACCGGTTCGCTCACCATTGACGCGGGCGGCGGAACCGATTCACTGCGGCTTGACACTGCGCTGACCGGCCACGCGACTGCGCTGACCGCCGACGTGCTGGACATCAACGAAAACGTGACCGCGACAGGCGCGAGCGCCATTGTATTGACGGGCGACCAACACATTGAAGTCGCCGCCAATTTGACTTTCAACACAGTCGACGGCGATCTGAAACTACTCGGTAATCCGACCAACACGGCCTATTCGTTGGATCAGATCAGCATCGACTTGAACAACACGACAATCACTACAACCAACGGGGCGATTGCCGTATCCGGCCGCGGGGGCGACACGGGAAGCTTCAACCACGGCGTGTACATTCACGGGACGACAACGATCCAGTCGACTGGTTCTACGGCGGCGGCGGGCGCGATCACGATAACCGGTACGGGCGGCGATGCGAACGGCAGCGATCGTGGGGTGAGCATCGAATCGACCGGTGATCTGATCACTTCGGCGGCCGGTGACATCACGGTCACTGGGCAATCGTCCAACACTGACGGTGTCCGTCTATTTAGCGGACCGACAATCACTTCCACGTCAGCGGGCGCCGACGCCGCCGATATCACGATTTCCTCACCGCGGACCGTTCGCATCGACGGCACAGTAACGACGGTCGATGGCGACGTTTCGTTGATGGCCAATCAACAGGCGACTCCGACCAACGCGGACTTCATTGGCCTCTATATCAATGGCGCAACCTTAACCACGACAGGTGACGGGGACATCAGCCTCGCTGGTCGGGGCGGCGCAGTCGGTAGCTTCAACTACGGGGCGTTCATTTTCAACGGATCGACGATTTCGACGACCAGTACCGCGACAGACGCCGGAAAAATCGTCATCGCTGGCGAAGGCGGAGCTGCGGATGGAAGCGATCGGGGTGTTCAGATTGAGGGCAGCTCCACCGCGATCACATCCAGCTTTGGTGAGATCGATATCGACGGCACGGGCGGCGCCAACGGCGATTTCAACCACGGCGTCCTTGTCTTTAACCAAGCCAAGATCACATCGACGTCCACTGCGGCCATTCCAGGGGCGATCAACATCGACGGCACAGGCGGCGCGGGAACGGGCTCCGATCGCGGTGTCAGTATTGAGTCGTCGAGCACGCAAATCTCATCCGTTTCGGCCGACATCAACATTACCGGCCAGTCCACAAACACAGATGGCGTGGGGATATTCTCGGGCACGAGCGTCACTTCATCTTCGTCTGGCGCCGATGCCGCCGATATCACGATTTCCTCACCGCGAACCGTTCGCATCGACGGCACAGTGACGACGGTCGATGGCGACGTTTCGTTGATGGCCAATCAACAGGCGACTCCGACCAACGCGGATTTCGTCGGCCTCTATATCAATGGCGCAACCTTAACCACCACAGGCGACGGGGACATTAGCCTTGCTGGCCGGGGCGGCGCAGTCGGTAGCTTCAACTACGGGGCGCGGATTCTCAACGGATCGACGATTTCGACGACCAGCACGGCGACCGACGCCGGAAAAATCGTCATCGCCGGCGAAGGCGGAGCTGCCGGAGGAAGCGATCGGGGTGTGCAGATTGAGGGCAGCTCGACCGCGATCACATCCAGCTTTGGTGAGATCGACATCGACGGCACGGGCGGCGCCAACGGCGGTTTCAACTACGGCGTCCTTGTCTCTAGCCAAGCCAAGATCACATCGACGTCCACGGCGGCCGTTCCGGGGGCGATCAACATCGATGGCACAGGCGGCGCGGGAACGGGCTCCGATCGCGGTGTCAGCCTTGAGTCGTCGAGCACGCAGATCTCATCCGTTTCGGCCGACATCAACATCACCGGCAGCTCCCCGGACCAGTACGGAGTCCTTGTCGCTACAGGTGTAGACGTCGACTCAACCGGAAGCGGCGGAACGGCTGCCAACATCAACATCTCGTCGCAGCGAATCGTACGCGTCGAAGGTGATGTGTCGACGGTCGACGGCAAGATTTCGTTGCAGGCCAATCAACAAGCGACGCCCACGAGCGGCAACTTCAGTGGACTGGATGTGAATGGCGGCTCGGTCACCGCCAGCGGCGTCGGGGCCATCGATCTTCGCGGCCGGGGCGGCGACACAGACAGCTTCAATTACGGCGTTTATGTGCACAACGGAGCGCTCGTCGAATCCACGTCGACATCGACCTCTTCAGGTGACATTACAATTAACGGTACTGGCGGTGAGTCGGACGGCCAACAGGACAACGGCGTGTTTCTGCGAAACACGACTACGAAGATAACTTCAAAATTCGCCGACATTAAAATCACCGGCGCCGCGCTCGGCACGAGCACGGCCGGCAGTCCCGTCACGGGCGACGACTTTAACCGAGGCGTGTTCATCTAGGAGGCCGTTATCGCGTCCACGGGCACGACGGCGGACGCGGCCGACATTCTCGTCGTTGGAACTACGACGGGCGGTGATGGAAGCAACCATGGAGTTCAGTTGTCAGGTGGTACGAGGCCCGAGATCACCGCCGTCGATGGCGATGTGACGTTGCGGGGTACCGGCGGCGCCGGGACGGATTCGGCGCAGACTGGCATTTACATCTTTAGTGGCCTTGTACAAACCTCAGGCACGACCGCCAACACGGCCAACATCGTACTTGAAGGCACTGGCGGCTCTGGCAACGGCGTCAACATCGGAGTTCGGCTCGAAGAAAATACGCGTGAAATCGACGTCACGACCGTGGACGGCAACATCACGATCAGTGGCACGGGCGGCAGCAATGGTAGTTTCAATCACGGCGTGCTGATCTACTCTGACACGCCAACCGTAGCGGCTACCGGAACGACTTCCTCTGCGGGCGATGTCAGCATCGTCGGCATTCCCGGCGCCGCCTCATCCGGGAACGGAATCGAACTAAGCGATAGTCCCGTCATCGGCGACGCCAACGGCCTAGGTGACGTGACTTTGACAAGCGACGACATCGAGATTTCGGCAACGGCTGCGATTCAAGGAAAAGGCGACCTAACGATCAAGCCGACGACGGCCGCCACCAACATCGACATCGGCGGCGGCTCGGCGACGCTGACAATCGATGACAACGAGATCACCGCGTTGAAAGACGGCTTCGCCAGTATCACCATCGGCGACTCGACCTCCGGATCAGGTGTCATCGACATCAGCTCGGCCACCTTCCTGGACCCGTTGACGCTGACGACCAGCGGCTCCATCAATGACAACACAGGAACAGACCTGACGGCTCCGTCGGTGTCGATGGACGGCTCCGTGGCGCCCGGCCAATCGCCTGGCGTCCTCGTCGTCAGTGGCAACTACTCGTTTGCCGACAACTCCGCCTACAGCGCCGAACTCGGCGGCGCCACCGCAGGTACAGGAACCGGTTTTCACGACCAGATCGATGTCACTGGCACGGTGACGATCGGAGCCAGCGTGGCGCTCAACCTGTCGGTCTTTGGCGGCTTCACTCCAGCGGTAAACAACAACTACATTCTGATCAACAACGACTCCAACGATGCGATCGTCGGGACGTTCAATGGACTTTCTGAAGGTCACAAGTACACCAACTTCTTGTCCACTGGCTTGGACGCCTACCTGACGTACAAAGGCGGCGACGGCAACGATGTCGCCGTCACCATTTACAACACCGACGTCAGCATTAGTGCGAACAACTTGCTAATCGAAGACGTCCAAGGCGCCGACAGCGACGATACGATCACACTGTCGGTGGTCAGTTCCGGCGGCGGCGACAAGATCCGCGTCAACGATCCCAACAACCTGCTCCTGGCCGGCTCCGGAGCGACGCAGATCGACCTCAACACGGTCGAAGTCCCCGTCGCATCGATCACGGGTTCAACTGGCGTCCACGTCGACACCAAGGGCGGCGACGACACGCTGACGCTCAATTTCGGCGGCACTGGCGGGCTGTTTGACGTCAAAGTAAAGAACGACGGCGGCGAGACGAGCGAGACCGGCGGCGACACGATGGTGCTCACCGGAGGCGCGAATTTCACCAACGCGACCTTCAACTTCAACGACGTTTCCGGTGGCGACGAACACAACGGAACGATCGCTCTGACAGGCAATCAGACAATTACCTACACCGGCTTGGAGCCGATTACATCGACCGTCTCCGCCACCAACGTCACCTTGGATTACGACACGTCTGCCCAAACGATCACCGTCGCCGACTCCGGTTCGGCGGGACAGACCAAGGTCAGCGCGAACGCGAATGCCGAAGTGATCACCTTCGCCAATCCATCCGGTTCGCTGACGATCAACGCGGGCGACACCAACAACGACACCATCACGGTCAATGGTTTTGGCAGCGGCGTCGCCGCGCACGTCAAGCTGAACGGCGAGGGCGGTGCCGCCGACGTTGTCAATTGGAACACGGCTACCACCGTGGGAGGCCTGACGTCCAACGTCGAGACGACAAACCTCAAGACGAACGTCAGCACCAACAGTGCTGGTCAGACATATCAAGGCAACGTGAAACTCGAAGGCGATCTGACGCTCACCGACTCCAGCGCGACCGGCGTCCTTTTCAACGGGACGGTGAACAGCACCACGACCTCGCGCAGCCTCGCGGTCGTCGCCAGCAATGCTTCCTCGGAGATTGAGTTTCAGGCGGCCGTGGGAGCCACTGCCCCGTCGCTCGACAAACTCACTTTGACCAACGCCGGCCTGCTGGACATCCAAGCGGCGGCCGACTTCAACCTGGGCGGATTCTTCAAGCAGGACGGAGCCGGTGTGGTCAGCTTGGCGGGCGACGTGACGACCACGGCCGACGACATCAGTTTCGCGACAAATGTAACCCTCACGGGGAATGTGGCTCTGAACACGGGAGCGACCGGTGGGGCTGTGACCTTTACTGGTAAAGTCGACGACGACACGGCGACCAGCGACCGCACTCTACAAGTCACCGCCGGCACGGGTGATGTCAAATTCTCGAGCGCCGTCGGATCCACACTTGCCCCGAGCGCGATTACGATCGCCAGCGCTGGCGACCTCACGTTCTCCTCAACCGTCGCCACGGACGGCAACCTGCAACAGACAACTGGCGGCGGCACGACTACATTCAACGGCACGTCGGGCAGCGGTGTCGGCGGCGCGCTCGATATCAAGACCGAGGCGATCACGCTCAGCACGTCCACGTTCACAACCGCCGGAACAGCAAAGCTGGACTCGCAGCAAGCGGTCACTCTCAACACTGAACTCAACGCCGGCGCAAGCGCGATCACGATCCTGGCTAATCAAGACGGCGCCGGCGCGGACGACTTTCAGATGAACGCTGGAGCCGCGATCAACACAACCAACGCCACCAGTTCGGCAGTCTCCATCACGGTTGGCGGTTCGGGCGACGCTCACATTCGCGGAATCACGACCGGCGCAAACGGTCGCGTGACGTTCACGACGGGCGGTGCAATTACCGATGTCGGTGTGCCCGCCGCGAACAACGTGACCACCACGCAGTTGCTCGTCACGTCCTCAACCGGCTTCGGAACGTCCGGCAATCCGATCGAAACGACCGTTTCAAAGACCGAGATCGTCGGCGGAGCCGGCGGCGTGTTCCTCGACAATACCGGAGACCTGGAGATCGGGATTACGAATGGGATCTCGACAACCAGCGGAAATATCGACGTCAGCTCGACAGGCTCAATCACCGTGACCAAAGCGGCGTCGAGCTCCGGCGGCGGCTCGGTCACCGCGACCGCGGACACACACGTCAACATCAACGCCAACATCAGTAGCAACAACGGAAATGTCACCATTCTGGCCGACAACGCAGCTGGGGCGAACAGCGGTGTCGTCAAGATGACCGATGGAACTAAGATCCTCGCCGGCTCGGGCGCGGTCGACATCGACGCCGACGGCGATATCACACTCGGCCACGTCAAAACCACCAGCACTTCGTTGCCGGCCGTCGATATCAACACGGCCAACGGCAACATCGTCGACGGCGGCGACATGGACGTCGACATCGAAGCTCCGGCGATCTCCCTGGAGGCGACCAAGGGAGCCATCGGTACGACGACCGCGACGGAGGAGATCGACACGAAGGGCACAAACCTCGACGCGCTCGCCGACGGCGACATCGTCATCACGAATGACGGGCCCTTCACAATCGGCGGCGCCGACGCAACGTTGACGGGCGTCGATTCCGCGAACGGCGCGGTTCAGGTGACGGCGACCAGCCCACTCACCGTCAGCGAGAACACGACGGGCGATTCGATCGTGCTGACGGCCACCGACGACGCCGACGACGTGGCTGGAAAAGTCGACATCCTCAAGATCAACACGGGCATCAAGGTCATCAGCGACAACGGCAACATCACGCTCAACGGCGGCGATCAAGTCGATATCGATGGCGAAGTCGAAGCGGCCAACCCGGGCAACACGGCCATTCTCACGATCAACGTCGACAACACGGCGACGCACACGACCGATCCTGACAACACCGATAAAGGCGTTGAGATTGACGGCATCATCGACATCGCGTCAGGAGCGGATCTATCTTCCGACGCGGGCGCGTTCTTCAACGGCGGCAGCGACAACGACACGTTCAACTTCCGGCCCCAGGAAGGCACGGAGATCACGGTCGACGGCAACGACCCGACGTTCGCCGGCGCCGTTGACAACCCGGTCCCCCCCGGCGACGTCCTCAACCTCGACCTGACGGGCATTGCGGCCGGCAATACGTATCTCAACATCACCGGCGCCGGCGCCGGTACGTACTCGTTCGCGATCCCTGAAACAAAGCAGGACGTCAACTACCAGGAGATCGAGACAAATCAAACCAGTGTTGGCGACGTTCACCTGGTGCTCGATATGAAACGGGCCGGCTTCGAAACGGGCGGCGGCGACGACGACACGACCGAAGCCAAGCTGAACGCGGCCGGCGATCGGCTGGAACTGTACGTCGACGGTGTGCAGGTCTTTGACGGCGACAACGATGACATACATTCGCTGACCATCATCGGGTCGGCCGACGACGACAAGTTCCAGGTCACCGAGACAGCGGGCGGTTTGCCGAATTTCAATGTGGCCGCACCAAGCGTCGACAACTCGGGATCGGGTGGCGGCGCCTCCCTGGGCTCGCACCTGAACGCCTCCGCCGACTCGTTCCTGACCGGTCAGTTCGGCGGCAGCTACGACAGCGACGACGTGACGATTCACTTCGACGGCGGCGGCGGTACGAACAGCTTTGGTATGACGAGCATCACCGATCACGACGTGCAGTACTTTTCCGACAAGCTCGACACGGCCAACACGGGCAACGTTTCGTCCTTTGACGGCGCCGGCGCGCCCACCGACATCGACTTCGGTCTCTCCTTCGCCAACCTGGCTCCGAT
>JASMLW010000591.1 GCA_030748485.1 Pirellulaceae bacterium | reverse complement strand
TCTGCTTGCCCCGTTATCGGAAGTTGCTCTTAACGGCCGCTCTACTGGGCCCTTGGTTGTTCTGCTTCGGGCCGGTATTGGTCGGTGCGCGGAGTTTTGCATTTCGCGATACGGCTCACTTTTATGAGCCTCGCTTTGAGTGGATCCAGCAGCAATGGAGCCAAGGCTCCGTTCCGCTTTGGAACATGCGAGAGGGTTTTGGTTTTCCCACGCTTGCCGATGGAAGTTCGAGTGTCTTCTATCCTGGCAAATTGCTGTTCTTCCTGCCGATCGACTTTCGGTTGCTGTTTGGCTGGTACGTCGCCCTTCACGCGCTGGCCGCCATGTTGGCGGCAGCCTGGGCCGCGCGTCGCTGGGGATTGAGCCCGGAGAGCAGCGCGGCCGCCGGGCTCGTCTACGCCCTCAGCGGCGTCGTGCTGTTCCAAACGGCAAATGTCGTTTTTCTGGTAGGGTCCGCATGGTTGCCCGTGGCGCTGTACGCGGTGGACGCGGTGATGCGAACTGGAAGCCACCGTTGGATCGTCACGCTGGCCGTATCACTGGCGATGATGGTTCTGGGCGGCGACGCCCAGTTGGCGTACCACGTGGGGATCGCCGCCGTCGTCCTGGGGTGGGTGAGGTGGCGTCAACGAAACCGACCGAGTGACGACGAACGACAGGCGGCGACGCCGAACTCGCGTCTCGCGGGTTTGTGGGGGTGCGCAGCGGCGTCCTTATTGGCCGCCGGGCTGGCCGCCGTGCAAATCGCGCCGACCTGGGAATGGGCTCAGAGCAGCGAGCGGCAAAGTTACGCCGCCCCGCGCAACATCTACGAGTGGATCGCGGACGGGCCGTCGGTCGGCTCACTTTCGACGGGTCTCGTCGCCGAACCGCAAGCGGGACACCACCGCAGTCTGTACCACTTTAGCGTGGGGCCATGGCGGTGGATCGAATGGGCCTGGCCCAACGTCAGCGGACGAATGTCGCCGACGAATCAACGCTGGATACAGATCGTCGCAGCCGAGGGAAGAGTTTGGACGCCGTCACTCTACGCCGGCACGCTCGCCATCTTGCTGGCCGTGTTCGGCGGATGGATCCACCGCCGCGAAGATACGTTTGCTCGTTGGCTCACCTTGCTGATCCTTCTCTCCCTGCTCGCAGCGTGCGGATGGTTTGGGGTCGGTTGGCTGATCCACGAGTCGGCTCGCCTACTCGGCCGGCAACCGATCGACATTGGACCGGCGACGGGCGGCGTCTATTGGTTGCTCGTTTCCGTGCTGCCGAAGTACGTGATGTTCCGGTATCCCGCGAAGTGGTTGACTTTCACCGCGTTGGGAATCGCCATCCTGGCGGCGCGCGGACTAGACCGAGCCGGTGGAAGTCGCTCGAGTTGGCCGGTGCGGCTTTGCCTGACGATCGCCGGATTCAGTCTGTTGCTGGCCGTAGCCACCTGGCTGTTCCGCGGTTCGCTCGCGGATCACTTCAGCTCGCTGCCGGCGGATCGCTACTACGGGCCGTTTGACACGCGGGGCGCAATCAATGCTCTCCTGTTCTCGTTCTCGCAGGCTGCGCTGGTGATGGGCGTGGCGGCAACTCTGCTCCGCCGCGCGCAGGACGACGCTGCGGAGTCGGCGAGTTGGAGCCGCCTCGCAGTCGTCTGGCTCATCGCAGTCGACTTGTGTCTCGCCAATCATTGGTTAGTCGTCACCGCTCCGAGCGATAGAAACTCTGTCGACGCCGCCCCGGTCGCCGTGTCCGCGGATGAAAACGAGCGGTTCTTCCGAGCGTCGCGGCATCGTTGGACGCCGCCCGAGTGGCGCGAGCTCGCCTCGCCGCAGCGGACGAGTGAGATCGCGAGTTGGGAGCGCGACACGTTGTTTCCCAAACATCACTTGAGCACTGGTCTCGCTCAAATTGAATCCTACAACTCCATCAATCCGCTGGCGACTCGACTGCTCTTCGAACGCGCGCGAAAATGGGGCGTTCGTCGCAGCGACGGCGTTCGCGAGCCCGACCCGCGGCTCTTGAACCGGTTGGGAGTCACTTGCTACGCGCTGCCGCCGAGCTATGACATCGAGGCTGGTCTGCCGTCAGCCGAACCCATCGACAACACGTGGCGGGGCCGCTGTCGCTGGTGGAAGGTCACCCCCACTATCCCGCCAGCATGGTTTGTCAGGTCGTTCGAGCGGCATCCGCGTCCGGCGCTGAGCGAACTCATCGCCTGGCGCAATCACATCGACCACGTCTTCTTCCCCGGTGGCTCCCAGAGAAATCTAGTCGACAGCGCTGTTGTCGACGAGAGATTTCCCGACTTCCACCTCGAACCGGCCGCTGGGTTTGGATTGGTCGACATGGTTCGCACGGACCAGAGGATTCAGCTGAACACCGAGAACGACCATGCCGGCCTGCTCGTCATCCCCGCACAACATCACCGGTCGTGGCGGGCGAAGATCATTCGCGAAGGGCGCAGCGAGAGAGTCGCCATTCACGTCGTGAACGGCTTCATGATGGCCATTAAGACGCCACCGGGCAGAAACGAAGTCGTGCTGACGTATCGCCCGTACGCGTTTTACGCCGGAGCATTGATCTCATTGGCGACCTGGTTGAGCCTGGTGGTCGCCGGACTTCGCCGGCGACTGTGGCGAAGTCAGATCTGATAATTCGTTTCGGGCGTGAGATCGTTGTCCGTTTCAGCGCGGATGCGCAAGCGCGGCTTCTCCAATGTCACCGTACTGCGCGGCTCGACGCTGCGCGTCACCCAGGCGCTGGATCCGATCACCGAGTCGTGCCCGAGAGTCGTCTTGCCGCCCAACACGGTCGCATTGGCGTAGATCACGACACGATCTTCAATCGTGGGATGACGCTTCATCTCGCGAATGATATTGCCGTCGTGGTCGGTCGGGAAACTGAGCGCGCCCAACGTCACGCCTTGGTAGAGCTTCACGTGTTCGCCAATCTCGCACGTCTCGCCGATGACGACGCCCGTGCCGTGATCGATGAAAAAGTACTCGCCGATCGTAGCGCCCGGATGAATGTCGATGCCGGTCTCTTTGTGAGCCCATTCGGTCATCATGCGGGGAATGAACGGCACGCCGAGTTTGCAGAGCTCATGCGCCAACCGATAGACGGTGACCGCCTCCAGCCCGGGATAGCAAAAAATGACTTCGTCCACATCTTTACAGGCAGGGTCGCCGTCGTAAGCAGCTTGCACGTCCGTGGACAGCATGCGGCGGACGGCGGGAATGCGGCGAAGAAAATCGATCGTGATCGCCTGTCCCTTGGCTTCGTAATCGACCTGCTCATCGAGGCACGTCTCCTCAGCAATTCGGTCTTCGTGCTGCAGCGCGCGGCCGATCTGAACTGTCAGCTTGTCGTGCAGCCCGTCGATGAGATCGCCGACGTGATACATCACGTTGCCGAGATGGAGTTTCTCGCGGCGCCGGTAGCCCGGGTAGATGATCTCCTTGAGATCTTCAACGATCGAGATCACGACATCGTAATTCGGCAACGGGCAATGGCCGAGGTGATTGATCGTGCCAACCGAGGAATAGGTCGCGACAATCTCGTTGGTCAGTGTCGGAAGCTGTTCTTTTAAGCGTACGTCGGAAGCCATGGCTGCACCTGCGGCGAAGAGTTCGCCAGTGGAATGAAAGAGAAAGTTCAAACAGAAGGGCGCGCAGCGTTTTATGTCCGGGAACCCGGACAGAGGCAGCTGGAACAGAACCGGTCGGTGTGGGCTAGGTTCATCGGTTCAACGCGCAATGCGGGGATGGCTGTGGCCGCCCGATATGGGGCTCGGTGGGATATGGTAGGAGTCGAGGCGGCGAGATTCAAGTCTTACTTTCTCATCGGCCGATCAAACCGGAGGAATTGAGGTAAACGCTAGAATCGCTAGAGTGGCTGTGAAAGCGAGCTGCCGCTCGATCTTCCTTCGTCCGCTCGCATCGCGTCGCCGCGCCCGCCGCTACTCGTCATCGTCTTCCTGCAATTTGGACCTGGCGATGACCTCTTGTTGGATGTTGGACGGCATCACGTCGTAGTGATTGAAATCCATCGTGTAACTGCCTTGACCACCGGTCATGCTGGACAGCGTCCGGGAGTAGGTCGTCACCTCTCGCAGCGGCACTTCGCAGTGGACCGTCTGGAAACTTCCGCCGGCGGAATCGCTCCCCTGGACACGTCCGCCCCGACCCGACATATCGCTGTAGACATCGCCGACGTTGGCCTCGGGCACGGTGATGTCCATTTTGACGACCGGCTCCAAGAGGCTGGGGCGAGCTTCCTGGAAGATGTTGCGGAAGGCCATCGAAGCGGCCGTCTTGAATGCCGTTTCCGAGCTATCGACCGGGTGAAACTTGCCGAAATGAACTTCGATGCAAACATCTTGGATCTGGTATCCGGCGATCACACCGCGAGCCAGGCGTTCTTTGAACCCCTTCTCGATCGCTGGCATGAAGTTGCCCGGAATCACGCCGCCCACGATCGAGTCAATCCAGAGGAAGTTGCACGAATCGTCGTAATGGAAACTCTTCATCGATGCGAAGCGGTCCTTCGTCGCGTACTCCTCGATTTCGGTGCCCCGCGGCAAGGGGAACATCCGAATGTGCACTTCCCCGAATTGGCCGCGGCCGCCCGATTGTTTTTTGTGCCGATACATGCCGTCCGCTTGGGACTGAATCGTTTCGCGGTACGGAATCTTCGGTTCTTTCGTGTCGACTTCCAGCTTATCGCGCCGCACCAGGCGTTCCTGAATCACCATCAGGTGCAGTTCGCTGGTCCCGGTCATGACGAGTTCTTTGGTTTGAGCGTCGCGATCGAGTCGGAACATGGGGTCTTCTTCGACGACTTTGGCGAGCGCCGAGGACAGCTTCGTTTCGTCGCCGCGGCTCTTCGGACTCACCGCCAAGCCGACCATCGGCGTGGGGAATTGAACCGGCGGCAGCTCATACTCGCCGATCACAGTGCCGGTGTGCAGGTCTTCCATCTTGGCCACGGCGACGATATCGCCGGGTCCAGCCGAGTCGACGGGAGCTGTCTCGTTAGCTTGCACTTCGAGCAACTGTCCCATCTTGACTCCCTTGCGAGCTGACGAGGCGGGCACGTTGTCGTCTCGTTTCAGGGATCCGGAATAGAGTCGAATGTAGGAGAGCTTTTGGACGAAGGGGTCGATGCGAGTCTTGAAGACACGGCCGATCAGCGGTCCGTTTTCGTCGTGAGCGATCGTGATTTCCTCACCGTCCTTGGAGGCCGTTTTGGCGATCGCGTCGGGAGGCAATCCGGCGCTGGCGATGGCGTCCAGCAATTCGGTCAAGCCGATGTCGGCCCTGCCGGCGCAGCAGACGATCGGGATCAGCGTGCCTTCCTTCACCGCCTCGACCATCAGCCGTGACAGTTCGGCGGCGGACGGCATCTCGCCCTCGAAGTACTTCTCCATCACTCCGTCGTCGACTTCGATAATCGACTCAATCAACGCGTCGCTGATCTCAGCGGGATCGATCAACGCGCCCGACGTATCGTCGGGGACGTTGAGCGTCGAAGCGACGCCCTTGAAGTCGGAGCCCTGCCCGATCGGCACATTGAGCAGCGCGCAACGAGCGCCCCACATCTCCTTGATGCTGTCGATGAGCGACTCGAAATCGATGTTCTCGGCGTCCATCTTGTTGATCACGATGATTCGGCCGAGCCCCAACTTCTCGGCCTCGTCAAACACGCGGCGAGTGTTCACTTCGATTCCAGATTGAGCATTGATGACGATAGCCGCTGTGTCGACGCCGCTCATCGCCGCGATCGTCTGCCCGATGAAATCGGGATAGCCGGGAGTGTCGATGCAATTGAGCCGCTTGCCGGCGTGCTCGACGTGCGCGATGCTCGCCTCGATCGTGTACTTGTGGCTCTTCTCTTCCGGATCGAAGTCACAAATGCTGGTCTCGTCGTCAACGCTGGGGTTGGCGTTGACCGCCCCAGTCTTGACGAGCAGCTTGTCGAGCAGCGTGGTCTTTCCCGACGAACCGTGACCACAAAACGCCAAGTTCCGGATGTTCTCGACCTTCACCTTCGCCATTCCAGCATTCCTTCCATCCGCAAGCTGTAGGAATTGTCCGCGGCTCCAAACTAGGCCGCTCGAGCCGCCTCAATTGCCTCGGGCAATCGCAGGGCCCCCTCGTACAACGCTCGTCCGATGATGCAGCCGGCCATGCCGATTTCGGCCAGCCGCCGCACATCGTCGCAGTTCACCACGCCGCCGGAAGCGACGACGGGGGCGTCGACACGCTGTTCATCGCCGCCATCGCCTCCAGATTGGGTCCCTGCATCATGCCGTCCTTGGCGATGTCCGTGTAGACAATCGCCGCCAACGGATCCTTTTCAAATCCTCGCGCCAGGTCGACCGCCAACGTCTCGCTGGTCTCCAGCCAACCGTCCGTAGCGACTCGTCCGTCCCGAGCATCCAGGCCCAGCACCAACCTGTGCGGAAAACGCTGACAGGCGTCGTGAAACCAAGCGGGCTCTTTGAGAGCCCGAGTTCCGATCACCAGACG
>JASMLW010000590.1 GCA_030748485.1 Pirellulaceae bacterium | reverse complement strand
GAGGCAGGACGCCGGCGAGTCAAAGAGTCAGAGGGGCGTTTACGCCCCATTCCGCCGCAGGCGGCATAGGCCCGTGCTTGAGCACGGGTGAACCAGGCGTTCCAGCTGCAACCAACGCTCCATTCTCGCGTCGCCCCGCGCGACCGCGTTCCACTCTCGCGTCGCCCCGCGCCACCGCGTTCCACTCTCATGTTGCCCCGCGCCACCGCGTTCCACCCTCGCGTCGCCCCGCGCCACCGCGTTCCACTCGCGTGGCCCCGCGCCACCGCGTTCCACCCTCGCGTCGCCCCGCGCCGCCGCGTTCCACCCTCGCGTCGCCCCGCGCCACCGGTGTGCCATCCCCACGTTGCCCGCGCATTGCCGCGCGCCGCCGCGCACAACCCAGGGGCGTTTACGCCCCCCAGCCGCCGCAGGCGGCATAGGCCCGTGCTTGAGCACGGGTGAACCAGGCGTTCCAGCTGCAACCAACGCTCCATTCTCGCGTCGCCCCGCGCGACCGCGTTCCACTCTCGCGTCGCCCCGCGCCACCGCGATCCATTCTCGCGTCGCCCCGCGCCACCGGTGTGCCATCCTCACGTTGCCCGCGTATTACGTTCCGCCGCCGCGCACAACCCAGGGGCGTTTACGCCCCCCTCCGCCGCAGGCGGCATAGGCCCGCCCTTGACGGGCCTGGAGACCCGTCCTACGACCTACGATTACCTAATCTAACTAGAGCGCATTTCAAAACCGATGTCTTGCCGTACGATGGCCTTCCAAGGCCGTCGTTTCCCGAGGATTTCCAAAATCGACGGCCTTGGAAGGCCATCGTACAAGGTTTTGAAATGCGCTCTAGTCATTCCCTACCATGGTCTTTTCCATAGAGAACCTGAGTCGCCCATCAACAACGACGTGAGCCGCGCAACCGGTCAATTCTCGATTCGCGTAGGGTGAGTTGGCGCTTTTCGAGCGAAACTCGTTGGGCGACACGGTCCATTTCGCGTCGGGGTCGATCACCGTCACGTCGGCAGGGGAGCCGACAGCCAACGTGCCGCGATCGGCGAGCCCCAGGAGTCGGGCCGGGTTGACGGACATCTTCTCAATCAGGGCTCCCCAATCGAGCAGTCCGGGGACGACCAGGTGCGTGATGGCGACCGCCAGCGCCGTCTCCAAACCGGCGATTCCGAACGGAGCCAGGTCCAACTCGACCATCTTCTTTTCTCGCGCCCGCGGCGCATGCCCGCTGCAGATGATGTCGATCGTACCGTCGCGCAAACCCTCGATACAGGCGTCGACGTGATCCTGCGAGCGGAGCGGCGGATTCACCTTGCAGTTCGGTTCAAACGACCGCAGCAACTCGTCGGTCAGGGAGAGATGATGCGGGCAGACCTCCGCCGTCACCTGCACGCCCCGCGACTTGGCCCGGCGGATGAGTTCGACGCTGCCGGCGCTGCTGATGTTCATCAGGTGCATCCGACCGCCGGTCGACTCAGCCAGCCGCAGGTCGCGGCCTGTCATGACATCCTCCGCCTCGGCCGGAATCCCAGCCAAGCCGAGCACCATGGAGATCATGCCTTCGTGCATCACGCCGCCGTGAGCCAATTCCAAGACTTCGGGGTGGTTGAGAATCGGGCGGTCCAGCATCAAGCAATACTCGAGAGCGCGGCGCAGCAGCTCGGCGTTGTGGATCGGCAGGTCCGCGTCACTGAATCCGACGGCTCCCGCCTCGGTCAGCGACG
Organism: Pirellulaceae bacterium; assembly: GCA_030748485.1. Lineage (GTDB taxonomy): Bacteria > Planctomycetota > Planctomycetia > Pirellulales > Pirellulaceae > JASMLW01. Next base: position 20,032 of record JASMLW010000590.1, on the reverse strand, counting down.
CCAGCTCGGCCAATTCGCGGCCTTCCCGTCCCTTGCTCACGCAGGCGATGACATGAACATGACAGTTGTCGGCGCGAGCCGCTTTTTGCCGGACAAACTCCACACCCGCCTGCGTGTCCAGCGGCGGGTCCGTGTTCGCGATGCAGGCGATCGAGGAAAACCCGCCGGCCAGCGCTGCGGCCGTCCCCGTCTCAATCGTCTCATCCTCCTCCAATCCGGGCTCCCGCAACTCGGCGTGGACGTCGATCAACCCCGGTGCGACGACCATGCCTTCCACGTCGACAATCTGCGCCAAGCCTTGCGAATCGACGTCGATGCCGCCGATGCGACCGTCTTCAATCAGCAGATTAGCGACGCGATCGATCCCTTGAGTCGGATCGACGATGCGTCCGTTCTGGAGCATCAGTTTGGTCATCAGTGATCCTCGTCTCGCCGCATCTCAGCCGTTCTGGGAAGGAGTATCGGCTCGCCGCCCAGCGCCGTGCACCAGCCACAGCACGGCCATGCGAACGGCGATTCCATTGGTGACTTGGTCGAGTATTACCGAATGGGGACCGTCCGCTACGTCGGGAGTCACCTCCACGCCCCGATTGATCGGCCCGGGAGCCATGATCAAGATGTCGCCCTTCGCGCGCGACATCCGCTCGCGGTTCATGGCGTATAGCAGAGCGTATTCGCGAACGGACGGAAACGGCCGGGTCGCCTGTCGCTCAAACTGAATACGCAGGAGATTCAGGACATCGCATCGCGGCAGGATGGCGTCCAAACTGTACGCCACCTCGACACCCAACTCCTCCCACTGCTTGGAAACCAACGTCGAAGGACCGCACACAATGACGTGAGCTCCCAGCGATTTCAGCCCCCAGATGTTGGAGCGAGCCGTCCGGCTGTGGGAGATGTCGCCGACCAACGCCACGGTCAGCCCCGCGATGTCGCCCCGATGCTCGCGGATCGTCATCATGTCGAGCAACGCTTGAGTCGGGTGTTCGTGCGGACCATCTCCGGCGTTGATCACGGAGCAGTCGAGATTCTTGGCCAGTTGGTGCGGCGCTCCCGGCGTGCTGTGCCGGACAATCACCGTGTCGACGTTCATCGCCTCGATCACCTTGGCCGTGTCAATGAACGTCTCGCCCTTGGAGAGGCTACTGCCCGACGACGTAAACTCAACCGTATCCGAACCCAGCCGCCGCGCCGCCAATGAAAAACTGTTGCGAGTCCGCGTCGAATTCTCAAAGAACAGATTAGCGCAAGTGACCCCCTGCAAATAGTCGGTCTTCCGCTTGCAGTTGTCGGTCGCGTCCTTAAAAAAACTCGCCGTGTCGAGGATGGTGGTGAGTTCGGTGGGCGACAGCCGCTCGAGGTCCAGCAAATGAGGCTCCGTCCAGCCAGCCGCCAGTTTTTGCAGCTCGGGATCCAGGGAATTCTCCAGTTGATCGACAGGGCCTCGCCCCGCGTTTTCCACGGCGTGCGATCCGTCGCGGCGTTTGGAGGAGGCCACGGAAGGAGAGTCTGGCGCGGTCATCTCATCATCCCTCAGAGTGTAAACCGGTCGTCGCGCTCCGCGTGATTCTAGCAGTCGGACGCGTCGCCGCAAGGCGCCGCCGTTCGTCGCCCACCCGGCTTTTGCTTCTCCGTGAACTCGCCTTCGAGTAGCATCGCCTTATGGCCAGTGAACTCCCCACCATCGCCGTACTAGTCGACGTTGGCGACCAGGACTTGCGGAGCCGCTGCGCCGCCTTGGTCGAGTGCGGTGAGTTGTTGCGGACCGCGCACGACCATCCCTTCGATCTGCTGATCGCCGACGTCGATTCGGGAAGGTGGCTGGAAGACGGGCGGCCCGCCGGCTCACTGGCCGTCGGCGGTCAAGTCTCCGCGGCGGACGCCAGCCTGGAACAAGACTTTACGGACCGAGAGTTTTGGCTCGCCGTTTCACTACTTCAACAGGTCATCCAACTAAGAGCACTCCAACGCAGCCGGCGAGAACGGGAGGCGACTCTCGACAAGCTCGCCCACACCGATCCGCTCACCGGCCTTCCCAACCGGCGCGCCTGGGAGGGGCGCCCCGCGGGTGATCCTCGCCGGCGGGCGATCGTTTTTCTCGATGTCGATGGCCTGAAAACAATCAACCGGGACCACGGCCACGAAGGGGGCGATCGAGTGTTGTCAGCCGTCGGGGCCGCGGTCCGCTCGTCGATCCGCAACGCGGACCTCCCCGCCCGCCTGGGCGGCGACGAATTCGTCGTCCTGTTGGAGGATGTCAACTTGCCGACCGCTCAAACCGTGACCTGTCGGCTGGTCCGGGAAGTGAATCGCGCCGCATCCGCGGCGCTCGCAGCGCCGGTGACCATCTCCGCCGGACTCGCCGCCGGCGATGACGACGACGCCCTCGCCGCCGCCGACCGAGAAATGCGGCAAGCCAAGCTCGACTGAGAAGCTTCGCTGAACGACACCCGACGCCTCGGTGCGGTGGCGTTTTGGGGGAACTGGGGGCGCGTGGATTTGCTAGCGGTGAATTTTCTGGTCCGTTTTTGTCCGAATCGCTGGATCGGACTGGAGTGAAATGATGCTGGGGCCGATTATTGGCCGCAGTGATGGGGGGAAACACATCACTAGCCTCACTGCGCTAGAACGTTTCGGAGTTCCCCCATGTCTCGCGCGATCTCTCGCTCCCACTGGCTGGCCGCTCTCACCACGCTGGTCGTCTGCGCCCCCGGGTGCGCCATGTTCCAATTCGCCGACCGCGCCGACGCGCCGCTCCTGGGTGACGACGTCCCCAAGTTCACGGTTGAGTTTCACTCTCAACGCGGGCCGGCCCAACGTCTCGAGCAGCCCCTGGACGGCCCCCTGGTCGTGAGCGACGCGCTGAAGAAAACGAACGCCGCGCGACGCTTCAAGCGGATGGACATCTTCGTCATTCGCAAAGGCGCCGACGGCCGTGGAATCAAGATGCAAGTCGACTACGATCGTCGAGCTCGCAATCCGGTCGCCCAGCACGACTACGCCATTCATCCGGGAGATCGGATCATTGTCGTGGACGACCCCTCCACAGTCATCGACGACATGGCTGGCTCCATTCTGGGTCCGCTCAAGCAAGCGCTGCACTAGTGGTCCTGGGGCGTTGCCCCAGGCTACGGTGAATTTGGCCTTCGGCCAAAATCGGGTGCGGACCTTGGTTCCTGGGGCGTTGCCCCAGGCTACGGTGAATTTGGCCTTCGGCCAAAATCGGGTGCGGACCTTCGTTCCTGGGGCGTTGCCCCAGGCGACGGTGAATTTGGCCTTCGGCCAAAATGGGGTCCGTGAATCTGGAGCGCGAGACCTTCGTTTTTGGGGTCCTACCCGGAGACTCGCCAGCGCGTGTTGAACAGCCAGATCATGATGAGCAACAGGGCCGAGTTCAGCAGCGCGGTGAACGCCGTGTAGCCGGCGAACAGCATCCAACTGCCCGGGTCCTTCTCGGTGTCATCCAAAGTGAAGTCGACGTCGAGTGGAACTTCGCGAGCCGCGGCGAAGGGACTCGAAATGCTCGCCTGATGGAGGAACTGAGTCCAAGCGTCTGTCGGGAAAAACGTGTCGGCGAAAAATGTCACCGCCAGCGGACAACAAAACAGAACGATGATCAGCAAGTAAGTCACCATCAGGCTGATCGACGTGCGGCGAAACAAAACCGAGCAGAACAGCGCCAGCATGGCCGTCGTCGTGCAACTCATCAGCACGATCGCCAAATAGGCTCCCACCGCGGGCAGGTTCGTCCAGTACGACGACACCATCACGCAGGCGAGCAGCACGGGCCAGAGCAGGAAGATCGTCAGCACGCTGGAGACTCGCAGTCCGGCGATGAGCTTCCCCCAGAGGATTTGCCAGGGCGTAATTGTCGTGGTGAGCAGCAGGTCGAGCGTTTCGCGCTCCCGCTCACTGGTCACACTGCCGGCGGAAAAGACCGGGCCGACGAGCATGTTGAAGACGACGACGTAGCCGATGTACCAAGGGGCGTGCCGCGGCAAGATGTAAAGGCAGAACGCCATCAGCGGAATGGCCAACAACATGCTCACCTGAATCACCAGGCGGAGCATCAACGTGCCCTGACTGAAAATCTCACTGCGAATTTCTTTGTCGTAGACGGGGTTGGCCCCGTCGTCCATCAGCGTCTCCCGCTTGGCCGGAGCGAACAGTTTGTCCGGAAACTGATCGCGCTGAATCACGAGTCCGACGGCTTGCTGCGTCTCTTGCTCGAGGTCGACGACTTCCTGACCTTCACTGCCCATGTCGGGCGGATGCAGTAAGCGCGCACTGGTATTGGCGAAGAGAGCGATGCAGATCGCCAAGCCCACACCCGGCAGCACGGTCACCGTCAACAAGAGGCGAAATGAACCGTTGTCCGAGAGCGCCGCCCACAGCAGCACGCCGATCATGGCCAGCGGCAGTATCAGCAGATACGAGACGACGAGCGACGCGGCCGTGCGTTTGAAATAACTGCTGCAGGCCACACTGATCGCGCCGAACGTAATCACCGAAACGATCAGGCCGACGTAGGCGGCAAGAACTTCGTAAAGCGAAACGCCCCCGAGCGGCAGACAGAGCACGACGATCGGCAGGGACGTGAAAATCAACACGGTGATGTGCGACAGCGACGCGATCATCTTGCCGAGCACGATGGCGGCCGGGCGCAGGGGGCTGGCCAACAACATCTCATATGTCTTCCGCTCTTTCTCGCCCGTGATGCTTCCAGAGGCGAAGCTCGGAGCCATCATCGACGCCAGGATGTACTGGCCGAGAAAGAAGAGATCCACCAGTCGCCGCGCGTCGGCCGGGTTCTCGGTCAGGTCAAGATGCGTCTTTTGCGGCCACGCGAAGTAGACGACGCACGCCAATAACGCCTGGTAAAAAAAGAGGAGGACAAACGCGCGAGGCATTCGCAAGTTGACGAGCAACTCGCGCTGCAGGACGGGGTTCTCAAGCAGGTACATCTCGTCGACCGCCGCGTTGGGGGCAGGGCTCCAGGTGTTGTCGTCGGCGGGTCGGGGTTAGCTCGGCGTTGCTGGGTGGATTGTAGCTGTGTCCCGTCCGCGGGGCAAAGTTCGCCCACCGAATTGGCGGCCGCCGCGGCGTTCGAGGGCGGCTAATACCCGCGCGGCGTCGTCCGCCCCTGGACGCGGCCGGGCAGTCCCTGGATGCGAAGAAACCCCTCGGCGTCAGTCTGATTGTACGATCCGCCGCCCTCCATCGTGGCGATCCCTTCATCGTAGAGACTGTTGTCGCTCGAGCGACTCCGCACGAAGATATTCCCTTTGTAGAGGCCCAGCGTGACTTCTCCTGTAACGTGTTTTTGCGCGTCGCGGATGAACGCCAGCAATGCGTCCAACTTGGCTGCGTACCAAAAACCGTAGTAGACCAACTCGGCGACCTCGGGAGCCAACCGGTCACGCAAATGGAGCAGATCCCGATCCATCGTCAACTGCTCGACAACCAACAGAGCGTCGTAGAGTACGGTCATGCCGGGCGATTCGTATACGCCGCGGCTCTTCATACCGACGAACCGGTTTTCCACCATGTCGATCCGGCCGACACCGTTTCGACCGCCGATTTCATTGAGTTTCTGGACGACGCCGAACGCCGACAAGCGCTCGCCGTTCACCGAAACGGGAACGCCCGATTCGATCTCAATCGTGACCTCCTCGACTTCGTCGGGCGCCTCCCGCGGCGAGACGGTCATCCCGAACTCAACAAGCTCCACGCCGTTGACGGTCAAGTCCTCCAACTGCCCGGCCTCGTAGCTGATGTGCAGGCAGTTTTCGTCCGAGCTGTAGGGTTGAGCGACGGAGGCCTTAACGGGAATTCCCTTTTCGTCGCAGTAGGCGATCATTTCAGCTCGCCCGGGAAACTGCTCGCGGAAGACTTCGTTGCGCCACGGCGCGATCACTTCGACCGTGGGGTCGAGGGCTTCCGCCGCCAGTTGAAATCGGCACTGATCGTTCCCCTTGCCCGTCGCGCCATGCGCGTACGCGCTGGCCCCGACCTCGCGAGCCACCTGCAGACAGACCTTGGAAATCAATGGCCGGGCGATCGATGTGCCCAACAGATAGATGCTCTCGTACTTCGCTTGCCATTGGAGAACGGGGAAGGCGAAATCGCGGCACATCTCCTCCTGGGCGTCGACGACGCGGGCGGCGGCCGCACCGATATCGCGCGCCTTCTGTAGAATCGCTTCGCGATCCTCGCAGGGCTGACCCAGATCGACGTAGACGGCGTGGACTTCAAACCCCTCGTCCATCAGCCAACCGAGAATGACCGACGTATCCAAACCGCCCGAATAAGCTAACACGCACTTCCGCATCGACGCACCTCAATCACTCTGGACCGCAAAACCTACACGACAAAGGGCCATTGTCCGTTCCACACGAGATAGTGGCAAGCGGGCGCAGTGCGAGCCCAACAAACAAAACTCCCCAGCCGGTTGCCTCCCGCCGTCGCCGCCCCCGACAATGGACCCCGTTCATGAACCTTCTCCGCCGCCGCCAGTCGGAATTCTGACAACGAGGAGTTTGCGATGCCGACAGCCAACCGACGACAGTTTCTTCATCAGGCCGGCGCAGTCACCGCCGGCGCCGCCGCTGCCGCCGCCTTTATCGCGCCGGCAAAAGCCGCCGACAAGCGGATCAAGATCGGCCAGATCGGCACACGGCACGCACACGCCGGCGGCAAAATGCAGACGATGAGAAAGTTCGCCGACCTGTACGAAGTCGTCGGCGTTGTCGAGCCCGATGCGCAACGGCGCAAAGCGATGGAGCAAACGCCCACGTACCGAGGCGTCCCGTTCGTCACCCAAGAACAGTTGCTCAACACGCCGGGCCTGCAAGCGGTGGCCGTCGAGACCGAAGTAAAACAGCTGCTCGACACGGCCCAGGTCTGCGCTCAAGCCAACCTGCACATCCATCTCGATAAACCGGCCGGCGAATCGCTCACCAAGTTCCGCGCTCTGCTGAAAGAGACCGAACGCCGCCAGCGGGTCGTGCAAATGGGCTACATGTACCGATACAACCCGGCGTTTCAATTTCTCTTCGCCGCAGTTCGCGACGGTTGGCTGGGAGACGTGTTTGAAGTTCACACGGTGATGAGCAAGAAGGTGAACCGCGCGACTCGCGAAAAGCTGGCCGAGTATCCGGGCGGATCGATGTTTGAGTTGGGCTGCCACGTGATCGACGCGGTCGTCTCGGTGCTCGGCAAACCCGACAAGGTGACCGCCCACACGCGGCGAACTCATCCGGACTGGGATAACCTGGCCGACAATCAATTGGCCGTCTTCGACTACCCCCGCGCGACCGCCACCGTTCGCAGCGCGGTGATTGAAGTCGACGGCGGGCGGCGCCGCCAATTCGTCGTCTGCGGACAACGGGGTACGATCGATATCAAACCGCTCGAACCGCCGGCGCTGACCCTCACGCTCGAGTCGCCGCGGGGCGATTTCGCCAAGGGGACACACGATGTCAAGTTGCCCAAACTCGGCGGACGCTACGACGGCGACTTCCTCGATTTGGCGAGGATCATTCGCGGCGAGAAGGAATCCGACTTTCCGCCCGCACACGATTTGGCCGTTCAGGAAGCCGTCTTGACCGCCAGCGGTGTCGACTTGAATTGAGCACGTGCGGCTGAGGTTCTTGTCGCCAGGTCGCCAATGTTGCGACTCCCTCGGAAGTAACCGTCAAGCGCACCGCGCCCGCGGCTGTCATGAGCACATCTGCGCCGCGGCGCTGGGCCGCCGCGCGGAGTTCTGTGAGCGGGCGGCGATGGTGGCATTGGGCGACCACGCAGTTCGGAGCGGACCACTGCAAAAACTCGTCAGGAGAAGACCGGGCGCTGCCGTGATGAGGAGCGGTGACCAGCGCGCATTCGCTCGCCCGGAGACTCAACAACGACTCCAATCCCGTTCCCTCAATGTCGCCCGTCAGCAAGACCCGTTGTCCGGCGTACTCGATGCACAACACAATGCTGCCCGCGTTGTCCGACTCGTACTCCGCCGAATCCACCGGCTGCAGCAATCGCACAACGACGCGCGAATCCAGCTCAAGCCGATCGCCCCGCACGCCGCTGCGAACGCGACATCCCCGCGCTCGCATCGGCTCCACCAGCGAGCGCTGCAGGGACCCGTTGTTCAGCAGAGCCGGCGGCGCGACGATCTCGCGGATGTCGAACCGCTCGGCCAAGCGGATGACCCCGTTGTAATGGTCCGCGTCGGCGTGCGTGATGAGCAACGCGTCGAGCCGTTCAATCCGCTGACTCCAGAGCGCGCGGGAGATGGTCTGGGCCGCTGAGTCACCAGCTCCCAGGCGGCCGGCGTCGCAGAGCAACGTGCGGCCGCCGGGAAACTCCACGAGCGTGGCGCCGCCGTGTCCCACGTCGATGATCGTGACTCGCAACGAGCGTTCCCGGCCCAGCGAAGCGAGCGGCGGACAGCAGCCGACACCCAACCAGACGGCCAATGCGGCGATCGGCGCGCGACGACCCGGCAGGCCCAGGACGGCCAGCAGGCCGATGTAAAAACCGGTCACCCACCAGCCGCTGGGGCCGACCGTCCAACCACTCCACCCCAAGTCGGCCAGGCCGGCGAGCAATCGTTCAGCCGCCCGAATCGACGTGTCGCAGATCCAAGCCGCCGGAGTCGCCGCGGCTCCAGCCACGATGTCGCCGGCCACCGTCAACAGTCCACTCAACAGAGCCAGCGCGATGAGCGGCGTCGCCAGCAGGGAAGCGGCAACCGCCGTCGGCGCGAGCACGTGGTAGACATACGCGGCCAACGGCATGGTGGCTCCCGTCACCATGCCGGCGACCGCCGCGGCTCGCGTGATTCGAGAAAACCCGCTGTCAATCGCTCGCCGCCACAAGGGCCGACTTCGACGCAACAACCTCGTCAACGGATCCGCTGGCCGCCCCGGCGCGAGCCATTGGTTGGCTCGCCAAAGCACGGCCACGGCAATGAATGAAAGTTGCGCCCCCGCCGCAAATAGATGCAGCGGATTCACGATCAGCAAAGCGATGGCGGCGGCCGCCAGACAATTCAGATAGTGGGGCCGCCTGCCCACACAGCGAGCTCCGCAGAGCAACAGCACCAAGAGCGCGGCGCGGGCCACCGGTGGACGACTCTCGGCCAACAACGCGTACAGCAGAGCCAGCGGCGGCGCCGCCAACAACACACCCAGGCGACTCGCCCCCAAACGCTCAGCGCAAAACACGGCGGCGATCAGGATGCTCAGATGCAGACCGGAAACGGCGAGCAGGTGAGCGGCTCCGGCGCGAACGAACTGCTGCCGCGTCTGTGGCGGCAGTCGCGTGCGAGAACCGAGCAAGATCGCCTCGGCCAGCGCCGCCGTCCGCGGCGACAAGCGGCGACGGAGCGCCGTCTCCGCGCGACGACGCAACAAGTCGACGCCTCGACGCCAACACCAACGAGGCTTGCCGCGGACCGCCAGGTTGCCCGCCGATGGAGCCTGCAGTCGAAACAACAATCGCCGACTTCGCAGGTGATCTCGCCAATTGAACTGACCGGGATTCGTCGGCGGCGAAGGCAACGACAGCACGCCCGAAACTCGGAGCCGGTCGCCGCTCAAACAATCGATGCGGCCAGCCACAAACAACTGCCCGGAGCCTCGGACCGGGAGCCACCGGTCGCCTTCGCGGACGCGGACGGCGCGAATGTCCAAGTGGCTTTGCTCGTCTCCCCAACGCCCCGGCCGCACACGGCTGCCGGTCACCGCTTCACAATCCAAACAGATCAGCTCACCCCTCGAGGACGCTAAACGGGCCAGGTGGTCCGCGGGGAACAGACGCCATCGGCAGTGCGTGTAGTCAGCCGCCAGAGCGGCGATCGCCAACAGCAGACAGACCGCCGCGGCGCGGTCGACGCCATGCCGGCGGCAAACCAGCCAGAGGCCGGCTCCGCACCAGGAGGCGACCATTCCCCAGGCGGTCGGCGACCAGACTCGCGCGAACGCAATGCCGGCGATCATCGCCAACGCGACCAGGACGAGCGGCGCCGCGCCGTCGCGATCCGAAGCTGGCGAACTACGCTCTGCTGAATTCGTCACCGCCCCGTCCAATTGCGCGAAGTACTGACCGATTCCGCCTCTAATTCCCCTGCGCCGCGCGAGTCGCACTTTGGTTGTCGAAAAATGTCCGCCGGTCAGTTTTTCCCACCCCCGCCGCGCGTTTCGCCCCGCGGGTGACGGACGTGTGTCCCCGAACAGCGTATCGAGTATATTGCGACGACCATTTTCACGACCTCGTCGCAAGGCCCATCCAGCATGTCGTCACCCTACGCATCGTCTCGCTACTGCGCCGCGCGTAAACTGATTCGTATTCGCCCCATCGCCATCTGGGCGCTGACCGTGTTGCTCGCAACCAGCGCGCTGTTGGCCGACGGGCGACGACGGCGGCGGTTGCGACGCCGCCGCGAAGCACAAGCACAGCAGGAGAACGTCACCCTGAACTATCCAACAACGCATCGCAGCGAACACGTCGACGATTACCATGGCGAGACGGTGGCCGATCCGTACCGCTGGCTCGAGAATGTCGATAGCCCCAAGTCGCGCGACTGGATCGAACGCCAAAACAAAGTCACCTTCGGTTACTTGAGTCGTCTGCCGCAGCGGGAGGCCTATCGAAAACGACTGACCGAATTGTGGAACTACGAGCGTTTCGGAGCTCCAACGAAGAAGGGCGGTCGCTATTTCTTCTCCCACAACGACGGACTGCAGAATCAAAGCGTCCTGTTCGTCGCCGAATCGCTCGACGCCGAGCCGCGCGTCCTGCTCGATCCAAACACCTTGTCCGAAGACGGCACGGTGGCGCTCGCCGGATACCGAGTCTCCGACGACGGTAAACGGCTGGCCTACGGATTGGCGGCCGACGGCTCCGATTGGCGCGAATGGAAAGTGATCGACATCGACTCGGGTAAACCACTCGACGATCATCTCAAGTGGGTGAAATTCTCAGGCGTATCTTGGACCCCCGACAACCAAGGATTCTATTACAGCCGATACGACGAACCGGAGGCCGGGAAGGAATTCACCGGGGCCAACTACCACCAAAAACTCTACTACCACCGCGTCGGCGAACCGCAGTCGAAAGACCGTCTGGTCTACCAGCGCAAGGACGAGAAGGAGTGGGGCTTCGACGGTGATGTGACCGAAGACGGTCGGTACTTGATCATCTCCGTTTGGCGAGGAACGGAGCGGAAGACGCAGATCTTCTATCGGTCGTTGGCCGAGGAGAATTCGGCTGTCGTCGAATTGCTCGCCGGATTCGACGCCGAATACAACGTCGTCGGCAATCGAGACGGACTGCTGTGGGTGCTCACCGATCTGGAAGCTCCCAATCGTCGGCTGATCGCGATCGACACGTCCCAGCCGGAGCCCGAGCATTGGCGGGAGGTGATTCCGGAAAGCAAGCACGTTTTGCGCGGCGTCAGTCTCGTCGGCGGCCGTTTTGTCGCGTCCTATCTCGAAGACGCGCACTCGGTCATGAAGGTCTTCTCGACCGACGGCGAGTTCGTTCGGGACGTCGAGTTTCCCGGAATCGGTTCGGCCGGTGGTTTCTCCGGCCGCGGCGACGACCCCGAGACGTACTACGTCTTCAGCAACTACACCACGCCATCGACCGTCTACCGCTACGATGTCGCGACGGGCGAGTCGCGAGTGCACCGCCGGCCCGAGGTCGATTTCGATCCGGACGCTTTTGAGACGCGGCAAGTCTTCTTCAAAAGCAAAGACGGCACGCGGGTGCCGATGTTCATCACACACAAGAAGGGGCTCGAGCTGAATGGCGACAACCCCACGATCCTCTACGCCTACGGCGGTTTCAATATCTCGCTGACGCCGTCGTTCTCGGTTTCCAATCTGACGTGGCTCGAGCGCGGCGGAGTCTACGCGGTCGCCAATCTGCGCGGCGGCGGCGAATACGGCAGGACCTGGCACGAGGCCGGGATGCTCGACCGCAAGCAGAACGTCTTCGACGATTTCATCGCGGCGGCCGAGTGGCTGATCGAAAACAAGTACACTCAGACAAAGCGGCTGGCGATTCGCGGCGGCAGCAATGGGGGATTGCTGGTCGGCGCGGCGATCACGCAGCGGCCGGAACTATATGGGGCGGCCGTCCCCGCCGTCGGCGTGATGGACATGCTCCGCTACCACAAGTTCACGATCGGTTGGGCTTGGGTCTCCGAATACGGCTCGTCGGACGACTCCCAGCAGTTCCGCAACCTCCGCAAGTACTCGCCGCTGCACAACCTCAAGCCGGGTGTCGCCTACCCGCCGACACTGGTGACGACGGCCGACCACGACGACCGTGTCGTCCCCTCGCACAGTTTCAAATTCGCCGCTCAACTGCAACACGCGCACGCGGGTGACGCCCCGGTGCTGATTCGCATTGAGTCGAGCGCGGGACACGGGGCGGGAACGCCAACCAGCAAGCTGATCGAATCGGCCGCCGACGCGCTGGCCTTTATCGAAGCGGCCACGACCGATTGACCGCGTTCACCACGCCGCGCCGGCGACGCGCTGGGCGGTGAGCAAGAAGTTCGTCAACGTTTCGGTCTCCACGTCGCTCCAACCCTTGCTGATGACGATGTCGTCGCCGACGTGGACGCAGTCGCCGCCGTCGACGATCGTATGCTTGGCGAGCATTTCGTGAGGCACGAAGTGCTGCACCACGCCGTCGCCACTCACCGATGACCGGCAATGCAAACCGCTAGAAGTGACCAGCACGCAGTACTCGGCGCTCTCCAGCATCGTCAGGTCGATCAGCGCCAGGACGCGCTCGGACGGTTTCAAGTCGCACTTGTTGCGCGCCCCGGCCAGTTGATCGGCGGGAATGTTGGGCAGCACATAAGTCTGCGCTTCCTCGTCGCCGAACTTGCGCAGGCTGCGCACAAAGTCGAGTTCTCTGTCGCTGAGGCCGACGAGTTGGCGGGATTCCAGCTCGGATTCGTCCTCATCCCCGGCTTCCTCTTCTCCGTACATGAACGCCAAGAACCCGCCGATGCCAAACAGCCCCACCATCGGCCAGGCGGAATTCGTGTAGATCACCGCCACCCCAATGCAACCAGCAGCCACCACGACCGTGACCACAGCGGCGATGTTGCGCATCAGATTCCAGGGATACCACATCACGAACAGCCCCACCGGGATCAGCGAAAACAGCCAACTCGGCTCGCGCGTCTGAGTGATCACCTTGCCGATCAAGATGCCGGCTCCGATCGCCACCCCGATGCCGACGATGTCGAGCCACCAGCCGACGTCGAATTGATGATCGTGTCGCGACGGTCGTTGGGAAAAATTCTCGACGTCGGACTTGATGTCGCTGGCTCGCTGATAACGCTTACTCGGCTCCTTCTCCAGCGAGCGGAGAACGACGTCGTCGAGCTTGCGATCGACGTCCGCCTTCTTGGACGGCGGATCGAAACGGCCGAGCGGCAATTCACCGGTCAGCATTTCGTAGAGCACCACGCCGAGCGAGTAGAGATCGGCGCGGTGGTCGACCGCCTGCGGCCGCTCCATCTGCTCAGGCGACATGTAGTTGGGAGTCCCCATCATGTGACGAGTCTGCGTGAGCGGCTGTTGCAGTCCGTCGGTCAACTTGGCCAAGCCGAAGTCGGCGATCTTCACGTGGCCGCCATCGGTGAGCATGACGTTTTCGGGTTTGATGTCGCGGTGCACGACGCCCTGGTCGTGCGCGTACTGCAACGCATCGCAGATCTGTCCGACGATCGACAGCGCTCGCTCGGCCGGAACGGCCTGCTGGCTGATCGCCGTGCGGAGATTCTCGCCGTCCACGTACTCCATCAACAGATAAAAGACGCCGTCGACTTCACCGAAGTCGTAAACCGCCGGAATGTGCGGGTGACTGAGTCGCGCGAGGGTCTTCGCCTCGCGCTGAAATCGCTCCGAAAAACCCGGGTCGTCGCGCCGCTGAGGGCGGATGACCTTGAGCGCCACGGTCCGGTCCAGCCGCTTCTGGCGAGCTCGATAAACGGCTCCCATGCCGCCCTCGCCAACCAGGTTCAAAATGTCGAGATCCGGGAATCGACTGCTCAGTTCGGCGATCGGGAAAGCCGTTGGTTCGACCACGTCGGTGGCGGCCAGTTTCGGATCTTGCTCGCCAAACCCCTGCTGCATCAAACAGGCCGGACAGAGTCCGTCCGGGGCGTCCGCGGCGAGCGCCGCGCCGCAGCGGGGACAGTCGGAAGTGGGGGCGGGGGGCGTCGGCATAGGGCTGTTGTATCGCATGTGGTGACTCCCGGTAATGCGGTCACCCACTACTTACGGAAACGAGCCGATAGGTCACGCCGAAAAGAGGATTTTTTTCCGAGTGCGGCGAACGGGCCGCGCGCGGTGTGTTGAATGGAACGCCCATTGTCGCGACTTCGAAGTTATGGCTGGCGTGCGATCGTTCCTTCCGAAACGCCAGCCCTCCAAGACGCCTTTCAAGATCGAGTGCGGGCTCGCTGAGCGAACGCCCATTGCGCGACTTCGTCGCGATGTCTGACGCGCGATAGCCTTCCGAGACGCCAGCCCTCCAAGACGCCTTTCAAGATCGAGTGCGGGCTCGTTGAGGAACGCCCATTGTCGCGACTTCGTCGCGAAGTCCTCCCCGGCAGGGAGGACCTACTTGACCTACTTGAGTGCTGATCAGGTTGGCCGCAGCGCTCGCTGCAGTTCCTGCATTTCGTCTTCGATCTGATCGGGGCGCGACACGGTGGCGGCGATCTGGTCGCGGACCGCCTCGCGAAATCGCGACCGCAATCGAAAGACGGCCGCTTTGACCGCGTTGCTGCTGATACCCAACTTCTCAGCCGTCGCCGCGTACGACTCCCCTCCCTCGCCGACGAGATGGATCTTGAGCTGCTGGAACCTCGCCGTCTCGCCCGCCGACTCGGCGCCGGCTCGCAACTCGGCGAGCGCGCTTTCGAGCACGGTCAGCGCCCAGCGGCGTTGATAGACATCCTCCGGCGTCTCGCTATCGGCCGGCTCCAATTGGTATCGCCGCTCGCCCGATTCGAAGTCGAGCGCAACATGTTTGGCGTCGCCGCCCCGCTTCTGAGCTCGCTCCTTGGCGTACTCCTTGGAGCGAAAACGCTTGAGCGCCACGAGCAGAAAGGAGCGAAAACGACCGCGCTGCTCGTCGGCCGAACGCAAGAACTCCTTCTCCAACAGCTCAGCGAAGAACGCTTGCACCAAGTCCTGCGCGTCCGCCGCCGACTCGCCTTGCCGCCGCAGATAGGCGTACAGCGGATACCAGTACTGATCGATCAACTCAGCCAGTGCCGCACGGCTCGATGCGGTCGATCCGGCGGCCGCCGCCACCACGCTCCATCGCGTCGAACGAAACTCCGACTCTCGGGCTGGGGAAGACATGGAGAAATGAATCCAACTCTTGCAGACGGTGAGACGAGCGTTGAGACGAGCCGGCCGGGGCGGATTGAGAAATGCAACCTCGCACCGGCTCGCAAACCACGCGTGAGAATCTACGCTCGAGCACCGATGGTGTCCAGCTTGTCGAACGGGTGTTCTCGAAACCGTGAGGCTTGGCGTTCGCCGCCAGACCGCTAATCGGTCACTTCGCTCGCCCAACGCTTCAGCCAATCGGCGTCCCGTTTCAACTCGTCAATCGAGTCGCGGAGGCCCAGCCAATCTCGTCGCCAGGCTCCAAAGGCCAGCCACACCGTCGCGACCGCCGCAAAGATGAGGGAGACGCCGACGACCAGCATCCCCACGTGATCCGTGTCGCCGGTCGCCGTCTCAATTTGCAACAGCACGGCGACCAGCGCGGTCGAGAGACCGGTCGACAGAGCCAGCAACGCCAGGCTGGCGCGCAACGCCAGTCGCTTCGTCGCATTCAGGTCGCTGCGGACTTCCGCCTCCAGCAACCGACGCCGCAACTGCACCATTTCACTGGCGTCGCGCGCCGTCCGCCGCAGCTCTCGCAGCAGGCCGCTATCCGAAGACGAAGCACTTTCAGCCATCCGCGCCGCCCTCCGAGAACAGAGATTGCAAGTGGCCCCAGATCTTTCCCCAACCGGAAGCCCAGGCGATCGAGCAAAGCCGTTCACCCCAACCGGCTGCGCCGTCGCGACGACCGAACAGGCCCGCCAGGGCGAAGCCGACACCCGCCGCGGCGAGCAGCGAGCGAATCGGATGGTTGCCGAACAGGCTCCACCCGACACCACCGATCGCGCGATCGACGAGTCGGTCGGCGCGGCGGTCCAAGCGATGTCGAACTTCAGCGATTTCGCGCTGGAGCCTCAACCGCTCGCTCTGATTCGCCTGGTCATGTGGCATCGTGTGTCGATCTCGCGGCTAGCGGCGAAAGATTCTGCCGAGCACAAAGCCGACGGTGGCGGCTCCCATTACGCCGGCCCCCGGATGCTTGCGGACCCACCCTAGGAATCGATCGAGATTCTCGCCCGACGACGAGTTGCGAAGCTTGTCCGCCTCGCTCGCCGCCCGCTCCTTGACCTGCGAGTAAAGCTCTTCGGCTCGCTCCATCTGCTCCCGCGCCTGATCGACACCGGCTCGGGCCGCGTCGAGAGCCGCTTCGCCCACGGCGGTCGATTTTCGTCGAGTTGCTTTCTTTTTCGCCACCAGTTTCGCTCCCGCTCGTCCAGCCGTTGGCGCGCGGCCGTCTCCAGACGACCGCCGCAAGGCAGCTCACAGGAACGTACCTTACGCCCCACCGACGCGCCCGTCGGATCCCCGGAAAAAACCCGCTCAACCGGAAAAACCGCCCGAACCGACTTGACGGCGTACAACTGTACGCTAGAATCGCGTTCAAATGTAAGCCATTTAGGTCGGCTCACCCGAACATCACCACACATGAGGAGTCGCTCGATGCCGCAGCGGCCGGCCCTGTCCAAGGCCGAACTGGAGACGGCTCGGATCGTCTGGCGACTGGGCGAGGCGACGGTCCGCCAGGTGTTTGACCGCGCCCCCCCAGAGCGGGCGTGGGATTTCAAGACCGTGCAGACCTACCTCCGGCGGCTCGAATCCAAGGGATATCTGAAGACGAAAAAGGTCGGTCGCAATCGAGTCTATCTGCCGCGCGTCAAACCCGACCAGGTCGTGCGCGAGACGGTGGACGACTTCGTCAACCGGCTGTTTGACGGTCAAACACTGCCGCTGTTCCAGCACATGCTGCAAGACCGGGGCGTCTCCACCGAGGAGGTGCAACAGCTGCGCGATTTGATCGATCGCTGGGAGGAGCAGCAGGGAGCCGAATGATGCATTGGCGCATGATGCATTGGCGCATGGGGGATTGGAGCGCGGCGTTGTGGACGCAGAGTTGGCAATTGGCCATCGTCGTCGTCGCTGTCGCCGGACTCGCCTGGTGGCTCGGTCGACGCTCGCCGCGGATCGCCTACTGCCTGTGGGCGGTCGTTATCCTCAAGTGCCTCACGCCGCCTTGGTTGGCGCTGCCGACGAGCGTCTTCAGTTGGGTCCAGCCGGCTCGAGTCGAGTGGGTCGGGCAGGAGCGCGAATCGGACAACCGCAGCGCGGCGGGAATCGCATCGCCCCATCCGGCCGCGGCCGATCGCTCACCCGCCGCCGCGGGCTCGACAGGGCGAGCAGAACTTCGACACATGAAATCGACCGACGGGACGTCGCCTGCGCGCGACACGACCGGGGCGCGATGGCGGCGCTGGCGTCGGTTCCGCGCTATCGGTTCGCGGGATGGATGCTTGATGATTTGGGCGATCGGCGCGGCGGCGACCATGATCGTCTGCCTCGGAAAGTGGGCGCTGGGTGTGCGCGTTTTGCTTGGCTGCCGAACGGCTGATCCCGATGTCGAGGAGTTGACGGAGAGAATCCGCGCGCGGCTCGGAGCGCGGCGGGTGCGGGTTGTCGTCAGTCCGCGCCCCGTGGGGCCGGCCGTCTTTGGAGTCTGGCGGCCGACGATTTTGCTGCCGGCGAAGCTGCTGCAACCGGGGGCCGATCTCGAGCCGATCCTGGCTCATGAGTTGGCCCATATCCGTCGCCGCGACCTCTGGTGGGCGTGGCTGCAATCGGCGGCGCAGATGATCTGGTGGTTTCACCCGTTGGTCTGGTGGGCCAATACGCGGATGAATTGCGAACGAGAGCGATGTTGTGACGAGACAGTGATCGCGAGTTTGGGTTACGGGCGTGCCCGCTACGCGCGATGTTTAGTATCCGTGCTGGAAGCTCGCCGGCAACGGTTGCCGCACGGGCATCCGGCAGTTCGATCGACGGAGGCGACGATGCGCCGAGTAACCGAAATCCTGAACCGCCCAAACCGCTGCGCTTACAGATCCCGCTGGCCGGCTTGGCTGTTGGCCCCCGCCTTGGCGTTGCTCGTCTTGCCTGGCGGAGCGCTTATCGACCAGCGAACTCAAGCCGCCGATGACACCGGGCGGCCGTCGGCGGCTCGACCGTCGAGCACCGCGTCTCAACCCGCCGCGGATCGGGCGAGCAAA
Source organism: Pirellulaceae bacterium (assembly GCA_030748485.1). Taxonomy (GTDB): domain Bacteria; phylum Planctomycetota; class Planctomycetia; order Pirellulales; family Pirellulaceae; genus JASMLW01. The sequence goes on along the minus strand of JASMLW010000590.1, from coordinate 1,557 downwards.
CGGGCCGCGAAGGACAAGTCGGCCCCGGCGCGAAACAGTTCCCGAGGCTGGCCGGCGCCTCGAGGCGACTCTCGAGGAAGCGGCTCAACGCCCGACGCCGCTCCCCGCCGGCCTCGGGTGCTTTGGAAGAACTCGGCCCCCTCGTCTTTTGACAGCGGCGCGGTTGTCGAAGGCGACGTCGTGTACGTTGCAAACTCGGCGGGCGAGTTGCGCGCGCTGTCGTACAAGACAGGTGAAGTCTTGTGGCGCGTCACGATCAAGGGCGCGGCCGGTCCGGTGACGGTGGTGGGCGGACGCATCTTTGTGGTCGACCAGGCGGGCCGCGTGCTGGCTGTCGATGCTCGCACGGGCGAGCTTCTGTGGACGATCAAGTGCGCCCACGAGGTGACCGGAGCGGTCAACGTGGCGGGCGATCGCGTCTACCTGGCGGCTCACGACGGAGTGGTCGTGGCGGCCGACGCGCGGACGGGCGAACAGGTTTGGCGTCGCGAATTGCCCGACGCGGTCCGCGGCGACGTCACGGTCGGCAAAAAGATCGTCGCCGTTTCGTGTTGCGACGGGTTCCTCTACGCGTTGTCGCCGCGCGACGGCGCGACGATCTGGAAATACGAAATCGGGCCCAGCGACGGCACGCCCGTCATCCAGCGGAGATCCGTGATCGGCACTGGATACGAGGGCGTGATTGCAGCGGTCGACTCAAAGACGGGCGAAGAGGTGTGGCGATTGACGGTCGACGCCAACGCCCGCTACTCGGTGGCCGCGCGCGGCAAGTCGGTGCTCGCGGCGGTCGGCGATTCCCTGCTGGCGGTCGACGCCAAGACGGGTGAGCGGCGCTGGCGGGCGGAGTTGCGATCGCGCGCGGCGATCGACCCGATCGTCGTCGGCGACGCGGTGATCGTATCGTGCCGCGACGGCCGGCTACACGCATTCGACCTGACAGACGGTCAACTGCGTTGGTCAGTCGAAATCGGACCTGAGGCGATCGGCCGACTCGCCGCCAGTCGCGGCCGCATCATCGTCGTCACCGACCAACGCATCTACTGCCTCGGCGACGAGCAGGCGAAAGATGGACCCGTGCGATGATCAGGCGCGGCGGCGTGACCCGTGGCGGATGAGCTCTCCACTCGCCACCTTTTGATGAACTGCTCGCTGCGCGCCTCGTCAAGCGTGCGAATCTGAATTGGGAACGATGGCAACTTCATCCTACAATCGTCTTTGTTGACGCCGCCAATTTGGTCCCATCCTCTATCCTGTCGCAGGAGTAATCTCCGTGCTGAGTATTGTCACAAAGATCCTGTTTGTCGCGGCGTCTAGCGTCGCCGCCTTGTTTGTAGCTGGGTGCAAATACGAAGAGTCGAAAGGAGAGAGCGACGTCACCAGCGTCGCCGGCGCCGGCGTGCTGGTCTATTTCACCGATGGATCCGAAACGTGGACATTACTAGGCTACGATCACCATTACAAAGTCTGGTGTGCGTTTGGCGGCGGCAAGAAAGGCGACAAACATTCGAGTGACATTGCTCTACGGGAGCTAAAGGAAGAGACTCGCTACGTCTACGG
>JASMLW010000589.1 GCA_030748485.1 Pirellulaceae bacterium | reverse complement strand
CGAAAAGCCGATGCGGAAATGACGGATGCTCTCCGCCGTGATGCCCCGCCGCTCGGCGTAGGCCCGCGCCGAGGCCGCGCCGTCGTCGGTGAGCAGGAATTGATGAAACTGTTCGGCCGCCCAAGAGGCCGCTTCGTAGAGTGTCTTCTTGTCTTCGGGACTGCCCGGTTTGGCGGCCGGACGCCGCGTGTCCAGCTCCACGCCCGCCCGCTCGGCAAGCATCTCCAGCGCCTCGCGGAAACCGACGCCTTCGCGCTTCTGCACGAAACTGAAAATGTCGCCGCCGTCGTTGCAGACCCAACAACGCCACGTCTGCCGATCCGGATTGACCTGCAAGCTGGGTCGCGAATCCTCGTGCCACGGGCAGAGCGCCATGAACAGGCGGCCCTGGCGGCGGAGTTCGAGATACCCGCCGACCAATTCGACAATGTCAACCGACTGGCGAATCCGGTCTTTGGCGTCGTTGTCCGACCCGAAAGGCACTGGCGACTCCTGTGGCGAGGCCTGCGGGTGCGAGGCCACGGAGCGAATACTTCCCTGTTTCAATCGCCAGTCTGGGTCACTAGCGGCGTGTCGGCCAGGGGAAGCCAACCGCACCATCCTTGGTACGGGCGAAGATTATAGCCCCGGTCGGGAAATCGGTCAATATTGGGGTTGTGCATCGTAACTCATTTGGCAGTCATGAGTTAGAGTCATTTGGTCGCGGCAGGGCGTCGGCGAATTGCGGCGTGCTTCGCAGGGCCCGCCGAAGTCGGCGAAGATAATCGGAGCGCGAGATCTCCACCGCACCGGCGCTGGTCATGTGGGTAGACGCCTGCTGGATATCGAGCAGCTCGAACCCGCGCTGACGGAGTCGTTCAACCAGAAAGTGGAGCGCCACTTTGGACGCATCGCGGCAGTCATGGAACATCGATTCGCCCGTGAACAAGCCGTGCAGCGAAACGCCGAAAACGCCGCCCACCAGAACTCCATCCCGCCAAGTTTCCACACTGTGCGCGTGGCCCATCCGATGCAGCCGCTGGTACAGCTCGGACATCGAACGGGTGATCCAGGTTTGGTGATCGTCGGCTCGCGGGGCCGCACAGCCGCTAATGACCCTGTCGAAGTCCTGGTTGAATGTGACCGTGAACTCGCCCCGCCGAATTCGCCGCAACAGCCGCCGAGCGGGGTGGTAGGAGTCGAGCGGCAGGATGGCTCGCGGATCGGGTGAAAACCAGGCCAACACCTCGACGTGGTCGTCGACCAACGGCCACGGGAAAATCCCTTGACGATAAGCAGTTAACACCCACGAGGGGGTCAGTTTCCCACCCAACATCAGCAGACCGTCTTCGTCGGCCGCCGAGGGCGGCGGGAAATCGATCGAATCGCCTGCTTCCTTCATGTCGGCCTCACAACCCGAAAAACTCGTCTCAACAGACGCTCGCGGCACGCCAATAAATGGTAGCCGCCTGGCGAACACGGATCCAGCAACCGTTTTCGAACCCATTCACGTATAATTTCCAAACTTAGACATCCATGGCAGTGACAAGTTCCCGCACACCGCACCGAGTCGATATGTCCAATCCGTTTCCACAGGACGCTCACCATCACCGCTCCGAAGGCAGCGGTCTGCGGATGACGGGCGTGTTGGCCTTCTTTGGGTTGTTGTTGGTGCTGCGTTTCGTCGTCCCCTACATGGCCGAGGAAATCCAATACTCATTGACCCGCGGCGCCGAGCGGGCCCGTTACGAACTGGCTTCGGTCGAACTGGAGAAGGACCCATTTCGAGCGCTCTCCCACTCGTATCAACTGATCGCCAAAAAGGTCAGTCCGAGTGTGGTGCACATCAACGTGATCGGCAGTTCAGCGGACGATCCGGACGATGAATTCGCGTACCTCTTCCCCGACCGTCCTCGTCAATCGCGCGGCCAGGGCTCGGGCGTGATCGTCGACGATCAGGGGCATATTGTGACAAACCACCACGTGATCCGCGGCGCCGAGGAGATCGAAGTCGCGTTGAGCGACGGACGTCGCGTGCGAGCTCGCGTGGTGGGAGCCGATCCGCCCACGGACATCGCCGTCTTGAAGATCAACGCCGACAAGTTGACGCCCGCCGAGTGGGGCGACAGCGAGCGTCTGGAAGTCGGCTCATTGGTGTGGGCTTTGGGTAGTCCGTTCGGTCTCCAACGCTCGATAACTTCAGGAATTCTCAGCGCCAAGAACCGCGCCGGAATGGCCGGCAACGCGTATCAGGATTTCCTGCAGACCGACGCGGCTGTGAATCCTGGCAACAGCGGTGGACCGCTGGTCAACGATCAGGGGAGGATCATCGGCATCAACACGGCCATCGTTGGTGAATCGTATCAGGGCATCAGTTTTTCAATTCCCAGCAGCGTAGCGAGGGAAGTTTTTGAGCGACTGGTAAGAGACGGGGTGGTTGAGCGGGGGTGGCTGGGAGTGCAGATGCTCCCGGTCGATGATCCATCGATCGCCGAGGGAGATATTGAGGTCGACTCGGGCGCGTTGGTGCTGGAGGTCGTCAGCGTGGCGGGTCTCCCCTCCCCTGCTCAAGAGGCGGGAATCCAACGCGGCGACGTGATCGTCGGTTGGAATGAGCGCTCGATCGATTCGCCCACCGACCTCAGTCGCGCCGTCGCTCAAACGCCGGTCGGCTCAACTGCCGAAGTCGCGGTCGTCCGCGGCCGACGCGAACTGAAGCTCGACGTCACCGTCGGTCAACGGCCCGAACGGCCCCATTGACGGACGCGGGCGTTGGTCAACGCGTCTCCGCTCTCCACAGCCTGGGTCGTTTGCGTTAAATTGGCTCGGTCGAAACGCAACCGATTCGAGGGCCGTCCGATTTCGCTTCCTTTTTTGAGTGCAGATGAGCAGGACCGTTACGCTCGACAGATGGGAGCGGGCGTGTTGTCGGCCGCGGGGCAAGCCCGCTTGAAGGCGGCAACCGTGCTGGTGACTCGCGTCGGCGGCATGGGCGGCCCGGCGGCCCAGATGCTGGCCATGGCGGGCGTCGGCCACATCATCCTCGCGCACGGCGGCGAGATGATCACGGCTGACCTCAATCGACAGGTGCTCGGTCAGGAAAGCGGCCTCGGCCAGTTGCGAGCTCCCGCGTTCGCCCAAACTCTCCGCGATCGCAATCGCTTCATCGAAGTCGAGGCTGTGGCTCGCGAACCTGACGACGATGAGGCGGTCGAGTTGGCGCGTCGATGTGATTTGATTGTCAGTTGCCCGCCGACATTTGGTGAGCGATTGAGGCTCAACCGGGCGGCGGCGGCGGCGAACATTCCCTTCATCGATGCGGCCCAATGGGGCATGTCGGGCACGCTCATGGTCATGCGTTCGGGCGAGACTGCGTGCCTGGAATGTGTCTATCCCAGCGAGCCGGTGTTTGAGGAGTTCTTCCCAGTCGTCGGAGCGATCTCCTCGGCGATCGGATCGCTGGCGGCGCTCGAAGCGATTAAGGTGCTGTCCGGAGACGGCAGGCCGCTGTGGGGTTCGATGTTCACCTACGACGGATTTGCGGGACGCACATCGATTGTCAAACTCCAGCGGCGACCAGACTGCGCCTGCTGCGGCGACGCGGGCGGAGGTGAGTTATGAATGTCAGGCTGACGGTCACGGGGCGAATGTATCACACGGCTGCGACATTGCCTGAGCAGTGGGACGTCGCCGAGGACGCCACCGTATCCGATCTGCTCGATCAGGTGAACGCCCGGTTAGAGAGTCCATTGCCGCCGAGCTGCTTGGTCGCTGTCGGCGACGAACACTTGGGAGCTCTCGCAGCCTACGAGAATCGCGCACTGCGGATCGGCGATGAAGTCGTGCTCATCGTTCCCGTCGCCGGCGGTTAGTCAATCAGGCTTCCACCAGTTCGCCGGCTTTCAGCTCGATGGCTCGTTCAGCTCGCTCCGCGGCGCGGTCGTCGTGAGTCACCATCAGGACCGTGCCACCGGCGCGATGAAATTCGCAGACATCGTCGAGCACGGTTTCCGCATTTTTCGGATCGAGGTTTCCGGTCGGTTCGTCCGCCAACAGAAGTTTGGGCCCGTTGATCAGCGCCCGCGCCATACCAACTCGCTGTCGTTCGCCGGCGCTCAACTGAGACGGGCGGTGTGTGGCGCGAGACTCCATGCCGAACCTCGCCAACAGCTCTTCGGCTTGTCGGCGGGCGGCCGAGCGGTTTCCTGTGGCGGCGACGGCGACGTTGTCGACGATGTTGAGGTACGGCAACAGGTGAAACAGCTGGAATACAAAACCGACCTTCTCCGCGCGAAATCCAGCGCGACCGCTCGGTGGTAATTGCGAGACGAGTTGGCCGTCGACTTCGACGTCTCCCGCGGTCGGCAGGGCGAGGCCGGCGGCGAGCGACAACAGCGTCGACTTGCCGCAACCGCTCGGACCGATGACGGCTGCGAAACAGCCGGCCGGAACGGAGAGCGTCAATTGATCGAGCGCCACCACGGGCCCGCGGCTAGACGGATATGTCTTTGTGACCTGGCGAAACTCAAGCATGTTCAACGAGGTCTCAGCACGAGGAACGTCGCGGCGAAAAGCATCGCCAAGATGAGCGCGAATCCGCCGCCGATGGCGTAGATCGAGTAGTTCGCCTGAACTCCCTCAGCGTCGGCCGTCGCGCCGGGGCGAGCCGTTGGAGAATCGTTGCTGGCGACTTGTCGTTCTGTCGTCGACGGCTGCGCATCCGGCGACGCCACAGTCGGATCGCCGCTCGAACCATTCGACGGCTCGGTCGATGTGGTATTGGGCGTGTCATCGGCGGTTGTCAAACTGGCCGTTTCGCCGCTGGCCGCGTCGGGTCCATCGCCACCCGAGCCGGGGATGATCAATTCGGGGAACAGATCCGATGCGCTGAGTTGTTCGTTACCCTCTTCCGCGCCGAAGATGTCGGCGACCGATTGGGCCGCTTCTTCCCAGTTGTACGTCATCAACAGGTCCACGCCCGGGTTCTGCTCTTTGATGGTGCAAGAGCAGGCTCCGGTGACAAAGTGCGCCACGTCCACGAGGTTGTCGTCGGAGATGCCGGGCCCCACCAGGGGCGGCAGCGCGCGGCCGCGCCCGTAAATGGGAAACACCATCGGCTCTTTCAACCCCGGCAAGTCGGGCTCAACGGCCAACAGTGCGCGAACGAGCCAAGCCTCTTTGGGATCGTCGCGAGCGATGCGGATCGTCGCGATCGAATGAACCGGCTTCTCGGGTTTGCTCGCTTCCGCCGGCGGCGTCTCGTCGTCGCTCGCCGCCGCTCCCGGAAACAGATTGTCGAGGCCGCCCGGTTCTTGAAACTCAATCTGCCCGGCCGCCACCGCCTTGACCATTTTGTCGACCCGCGCCGCCGCTTGGTCATTGGTCAGCGTGTCGTCCTCCTTCGCTCTCTCTTCGTCGCGGTTCTCGGCGTCCGCCAGAACCAGCAGCACGGTGGCGTGACCTTTCGTAAGCAACTCGCCAATGCGGCGTCGGGTCGGCGAGTCCGTGAGCGACTTGAGTTCGGTGGTGCTCATCGCGCCGGCGTGCAGCAGTTCACCGGTGGGGGCGAAGACGAAGTAAGCGTCCGCCGGCTTGCCTTCTTTTTCCCAAGTCTCTTTCACGTGTGGATCGAGTGTATTGACCGTCTGCTCATCGCTGATGTCGGCCGCGTGGAGAAACAGATTGGCTCGCTCGGGCGCGTCTTCAGCGGACAACTCGGCGACACGTGACGCCAACTCCTCCGCCTCCGCCGATTGGGGTTTGCTGTGCAGGTGATAGACCAGGTAATCCGAGGGCTGCCAGCGATAGAGGGCGTAGCGATAGACGGGAGTGTCGCAGGCGATGAGGATGGCGCTCGTGGCGACGAGCACCAGCAACGTCGCGCAAAAAGCAAACCGGCGAGATCGCATGACAGAGTCCTCAAGGGGGTTGCGAAGGATCAGAGCGCCAAACACCGCTCCCAAACGCATCGATAAGGATAATCGATAAGGATAACAGCTTGGCCCGGGCTCCCGCAATTCTCACCTGCCAACACGAGGCCAACATCACGGCCAACACGAGGCTCAACACGGCGCCCAGGGACCAGTCTCCTCGCTGTGCGGCGCGGCGGCGTGGGTGCTCAGCTAGTCTTCGATCGTCACGGAGTCCATTGTGTCCCCCGCCTCGATGGCGTCGACCACGTCTTGGCCCTCGATAACTCGACCGAAGACGGAGTGCTTGCCGTCCAGCCAGTCGGTGGCCACATGTGTGATGAAGAACTGGGAGCCGTTGGTGTTCGGTCCCGAGTTCGCCATCGAGAGCACTCCCGGCCCGTCGTGTTTGCAGTCGGGATGGAATTCATCGTTGAATTTGCTGCCCGCGTCGCCGGTGCCCGTACCGTGCGGGCAGCCGCCTTGGATCATGAAATCCGGAATCACGCGGTGGAAAGAGAGTCCGTTGTAAAAACCGTCATTGGCCAGGTTGACGAAGTTCGCGACGGTGTTCGGAGTCTTGTCGGCGAACAACTCCAGTCGAATCGCGCCTTTGGGGGTCTGGATGGTAGCGGTGGGCATAGGGGCTCCTTGTAGCTTGCTAGGTCGCGAACGGAGCGTCGCGTCAAGGGACCGGTTATGGGAAATCACGCTGCCCATGTCAACTCGCGCCAACGGATCGAGCGAGCGCGACCGCGTTAGCTCTCCGACGGGGCTGATTCAGGCGCGCTGAATTCCACCTCGGGCTCATCGATTTCGATCGTTTCGACGCGACCGACGTAGATCGTCTTGCCGTCTCGCTGTTCTTCGCCGCCGGAGAAACGAAAGTGGCAATCGCCCAACCTCCGGGCCTCTTCGAGGCTGTGGGTCACGTGCAGCGCGGTGACTCCGGTCTGCTCTTGAACGCGTTTGAGCAGTCCGTACATCTGGTCCCTCGTCTCGTCATCCAACGCGCTGAGCGGTTCGTCGAGCAAGAGGGTCCGGGGTGAGAACGACAGCGCTCGCCCCAGCGAGACTCGCTGTTGTTCGCCGCCGCTGAGGCCGACGATCGACCGCTCGAGCAGGTGGGAGATGTTGAGCAACTTGGCCAACTCTTTAACTCGACCGCTGATCTCGCTGCTCGCGCGGCGGCGGATGGTCAGCGCGAAGGCCAGGTGCTCGGCGACATTCATCGTGCGGAAGAGCGCTCCGTCCTGAGGCACATAGCCCACGGCTCGCTCAGCCGGCTTGAGCGCCGTGACGTCGCGCGAGTCGAGCACGATGCGACCCGACTTGATGCGGCGGAGTCCGGCGATCGCTTCCAGGATGGTCGTCTTGCCGCTGCCTGTCGGGCCCATCATCACGCCATAAGCGCCCGTGGGAACGGTGAGTGACGCGCGATCGACGCGAAACTTGCCAACTTCAATCGTGACGTCTTTGATCTGGATCAACGGGTGGCTCAAACGGAAGCGGAAACGAATTCACAGTGTCTGACAATCCGCTCGAATCTAATCGAGACCGCGCGGTGCGACAACTTGCCGCCGGGCGCAAAGGCGCGGCGAAGTGAGAAATGGCCGGGGGGGATTCCCCGCCCAGTCCATACGACCACGTCAAATCGCCAGGTGTCGCGTGCCCCAGACGCGGGCCAAAACAAGCACGGCGACCGCCGAAACGACCATGATCATCGACACGGCGACCGCCGCCTCCAGATTCCCAATCGTGAGCTCGAGAAAGACGGTGGTCGAGAGGACTTCCGTCTTCCCTCGCGTCGCCCCGGCGAAGACCAGAAGCGGACCGAATTCGCCCAACGAACGGGCCCACGCGAGCGTTCCGGCGGTCACGACGCCGCGCCACGACTCGGGCAACACCACCAAACTGAACGCCTGGGCCCGCGAGCAGCCGAGTGTCAGGGCGACGTCCTCGCGGCGTTCGTCGATCTGATCGAACGTGGTTCGCATCGTCCGTACGGCGAATGCGCAGGCGACCGAGAACTGGGCGAGAATGACGGCGGGAATCTGAAACACGACCGCCGTCCGCAGCCAACTGGGCGCGAACTGGAACAGAATCAACAGGCTGAGCCCGACGACCAGCGGCGGCAACACGATCGGGATATCGAGCACCGCGTCCAGGAGCGATCTCCCCATGAACCGGTGACGCGACAACAGGTATCCGATCGGCACGGCGACGATGACTGACAAGATGGCGCTGAGCGTACACGAGATCAACGTCAGCCAGATCGAGTAGCGAATCTCCTTTTTTGTGAAGGCGTGGATCATCGGGTTGGCGACCAGTTTCGCCAGCACGGGATGCTCAGCTTGAAATTGCGGGTCTACCTCAGCTCCTTTCCCCGTGGCGATGTAGGTGATGTCGGCCAGCAGCATTCCCGCGATGAGCACCACGTAGGCGCCGCCGATGACCGACAGGCAGAGGTAGAAAAAGAGGTCCGCGTAGCGCCGCGCAAAGGTCTGTTCGCCTGTTTCTCGTGGTGGAGTTTCGGTACTCATCGGGCTTACGACTGCGGCTCGCGTTGTTCGCTGGGCGTGGAAACATCCGCGGTGTCGTCATCGAGTCGCCAACGGAACCCGGCCGCTTCGAAGTCGTCGCGGGACTGGCTGATCGCTTCGAAGAGTCGTTGGCCCAGTTGCTTGTAATCACTCGACTGGGCGACGCTGTAGGGCTGGACGGCGCGGGCGGACGCCGAGTCGATGAGGACGACATCGATCCTCTCCGCCTCGGCCAGCGTGTCGGTTGCGTAGGCGAGGGCCACGTCCGCGGCGTCGGTGGTGATCGTCGGCACGAGCATCGCGCTCGACGGCGCTTCGGTCACGATGTTGTTGTCGGCGAACAACTTCGCGTAAAGACCTTGTTCCTCCAGCAGCTGCTTGGTGAGCACGCCGATGGTGCATTGGTTGGGACGGCCAATCGCGACCCGCATCCCCTTGCGGTTGAGGTCGCTCGTCGTAGCGATCTTCAGTGGGTTCCCTTTGGCGACAACCATCACGATGTCGGTTTCCGAGACGTTGGTCCCGTCGAGGAACATGTCTTTGACGACGTCGAGATAGAAGACGTCGCAGGCCATGAACATATCCGGAAATCCCGCGCCGCCTTCGCCGTCGATCGTTTTCATCTGCGAGGTGAGGATGCCGCAACCGTTGTAGATCGTGTTGATCTCAACCCCTTCGCGTTCGGCGAACCGTTCGATGACGGACTCCAAGGCCATCCGATTGACGGCGCCGGCGAAAAAAGTAATCTCGGGCGCGACCGCCCATTTGTCGCCGTCGACGACATCGAAGCCATGTTTCTGAAACGTCTTCAGGCCGCGGTCTTTGGCCGCCACGAAGCGGGCGAAGCGGAGCGCGGCGGTCGGAGCCTGCGAACTCTTTAGCACGGTGATCTGCACCTCGGCCTCTCCGGCATCCAACTCAGGAGTGCGAATGGCCGCCAGATCGGGGTACTGATGCGCGGTGGAGTCCCAGACGATGCCGGCCCACACGACGCCTTTTCCCGTGCTGACTTGGACCGTGTTGGCCACCTTGTTGACGGTATCCAGGTAGACGCCGGTCTCCTTGACCCGCGCCTCGATCTGCTCCCAATGCCCGGACGCGGTGAGCAGTTTGCGGGTTTTCTTTCCGACCGCGGCCGCGTCCGGATCGCCGATTGCCAGGCGGACGTTCTCTTTTAGCAGATCTTCGATTTTCGAGATCGAATTCTCATTCTTGTCGACAACCAACACAGGCCGCATCAGCGCCAGTGAGATCGACTCGGCGGCGAGTCCTTTCTCCTTGGCTTTCTCGACATAACTGGCGTCGCCCGCCAAGTAGAGGTCTCCTGTTTTGCCGACCTCAAGCCGACTGAGCAGGACGTTGGATCCGCCGTAGTCGAGGTTGATTTTGACGCCGTACTCCCGCTCGTACTCCTCGGCGATTTCCACCATCGGATACCGCATTCCGGCGGCGCAGTAGACAGTCAATGAACTCACCCCATCCGCGCCGGAACGGCCTTTCCGGCCGTTGGAAATGAGCATCCCGCAAAGCAACACGACCGCCGAGAAGGCTCCTACCAGAATGGCCAACAGGGGATTGATCCGTCCAAATCGGGTGGCTTTGGCTTGCATGGGCATGGGGGAGGAGATCGGGGGGGCTGGGAGCGAAGGAGTGGTCATCGGCTCCGCCATCATCGCAAAACGACAACCCAATTGAAAGCGCGCTGCGCGCCCAATCGCGCGGTTGGGCGCCACAAGTGGCATGCCAATCACAAAGCGAGCTGCCGTTCGGTCGTCGTTCGTCCGCTCCCGTTGGTCGCTGGAATCCAACCAGGGAAGCCCCGCATCCTCAACGCCACAAGTGGCAGTGCCACACACAAAGCGAGCTGCCGCTCGGTCGTCGTTCGCCCGCTCCCGTTGGTCGCTGGAATCCTGCCCGTGAAGGTCCGAACTCTCAACGCCACAAGGGCCAGTCGAGACGTCGACTTCCGCGACCGACCCATCGGAGAACGTTGACGCGTTCTTGCATTTTTCGTCCGCCGATGGGATAATCCCCCTCCAGCCTCGCAAGTTGAGGTCCAGCCTACAGACTCGGTCCGTAAGGATCACCGACCGAACATTCCGCATCCTGAGGGAAGGGAACAACATGAACCGCAGTTTTCCCAGTGTGGCGATTCTGTTCGCCACAATGTTGCCAGCATTCAGCCTGTTCGCGGCGGACGACAAGAAAGAAGCGCCCGGGTTGGGTGATCCTGGCAAGCTACAGTCGATATCAATCGAGAGTGGTGTCGGTGAGAAGGTCACGATTTCCGGGCGGGACACAGGGCACCAGCTCATCGTGACCGGCCACTACGATTCGGGTCAGCTGCGGGATCTATCTCGGCAAGTCACCTATTCGTCGGATCCGGCCGGATTGGTCGACATTGACGATGGCGGCTATTTGACGGGGATCAAAGAGGGTGTGACGAACATCCATGTAAAGTCGAAAGAGGGACTTGATGTAGTCGTCAACGTCACCGTGTCCGAAATCGCCAACGATCGTCCCATCAATTTCGGCAATGAAGTCGTGCCCGTGTTCACCAAGTACGGCTGCAACAGCGGCAGTTGCCACGGCAAGTCGGGTGGGCAAAACGGTTTCGCACTGTCGCTGCTCGGTTTTGAGCCGCCAGAGGATTTCGAATACTTGGTCAAGGAAGCGCGTGGCCGGCGTTTATTCCTGGCCGCTCCCGAACGCAGCCTGTTGCTGCTGAAGTCGATCGCCGAGTTGCCGCACGGCGGCGGCCATCGAATCGAAAAGGGATCGCCCGGGTATAACTTGATGCGTCGCTGGATTGAGCAAGGCGTGCCCTACGGAAGCGGGGACGCGGCCAAAGTCGCCCGCATCGAAGTTCTCCCCAAAGAGCGTTTGATGCAGCGAGAGGGCACCCAGCAATTAAGTGTGATCGCTCATTACACAGACGGTCGCATGGCGGATGTGACGCGGATGACTCGTTTTGATTCGAACGACACTGAGATGGCCGATGTGAGTGTGACGGGAGTCGTGACAACAGCGCGGCTCACCGGCAGCGTGGCCGTGATGGCTCGCTACCAAGGCTTTTCCGGTGTGTTTCGCGCGACCGTGCCGCTGGGAATTCCGGTCGACAACCTTCCCCCGTCGAAGAACTTTGTCGACGAGATCGTTTTCAAGAAGCTGACGGAGTTGGGGTTGCCGGCCTCCAAGATCGCCGACGACGCCACTTTCTTCCGCCGCGTGTCGATCGACCTCGCCGGTCGTTTACCGACCCGTGAGGAGTCGGAGAAGTTCCTGTCGGACCAAGATCCCGACAAGCGAGCCAAAGCGATCGAGGGTTTGTTGTCCAGCATCGACCACGCCGGCTATTTCGCCAACAAGTGGGCGGCGATTCTTCGCAACAAGCGCCGCAAGGCTGAAGATCGTCCGGCGACGTTCGGCTTCCACGATTGGATCCGACAGAGCTTCTATGACAACAAGCCTTACGATGAATTCGTCCGTGAGATCGTCGCGGCGAGCGGTCGGCCAGACCGCAACCCGGCTGTCGCCTGGTATCGCGAGGTCAAGGATCAGTCGGCTCAGGTCGAGGACACAGCTCAACTGTTCCTCGGGCTCCGCATCCAGTGCGCTCGTTGCCACCACCACCCCTTTGAAGTGTGGAGCCAGCAGGACTACTACGGGTTCGCCGCCTTCTTTGCGCAAGTCGGGCGCAAGAAGTCGAGCAACCCGGCGTTTGATCGCGTGCACCATCGGCGCGGCGTGGCTCAGGCCACCAATCCCAAGACGAAACAGGCGGTCAGGCCGACCGGATTGGGAAGTCCCGCCTTGGAGATCGCTCCCGACGACGATCCTCGTCAGCACTTGGCTGATTGGTTGTCCGATCCGGCGAATCCATTCTTCGCCAGGGCTCTGGTGAATCGTTATTGGAAGCACTTCTTCGGCCGCGGGCTGGTCGATCCCGAGGACGACATGCGAGTCACCAACCCGGCGACCAACCCCGAGTTGTTGGATCGTTTGGCGTCCGACTTCATCGAAAGCGGTTTCGATTTGCGGCACCTGTGCCGCACGATTTGTAACTCGAACGTCTATCAATTGAGTTCCGAGCCCAACGAGTGGAATCGGGACGACAAACAGAATTTCTCTCGCTACTATCCCAAACGTCTCAACGCCGAAGTGTTGTTGGACGCCATCGATCAAGTGACCGGCGCCCCGACAAACTTTGGCGGTGTGCCGGCGGGAACACGAGCGACGCATCTACCCGACAACGGGTTCAGCTCGTACTTCCTGACCGTGTTTGGGAAACCGGAGTCGAGCAGCGCGTGCGAATGCGAGCGCTCGTCGGAAGCCAACCTGGCGCAGAGTCTCCACTTGCTCAATTCCAGTGAAATCCAAGGGAAGTTGACCAATGGAAGCGGCAGCGCGGCCCGTTTGACGAACGATAAGGAACGCGGGGACGAGGCCAAAGTCCGTGAACTCTATCTGCTGGCCTTCTCCCGTGAGCCCACGTCGGAAGAGGTCAACATCGCCACCGGCCATGTGAAGAAGACGGGTGAGGCGAAGCGCGCGTATGAGGACATCGTGTGGGCGCTGATCAACACCAAAGAGTTCCTCTTCAATCACTAGATTGGAAACTGCTGAAAGCAGGCGCGTCGAGTTTCGGCTCGGCGCGCCTTTTTTTGTGCGGAAGTGGCGATTTTTGTTGACGAAACGGGCATTCGTTTCGCAGAATATGATCCCAACAAACTGCTAGCCCTCCCAATCGCTGCCACCCGATTAGATCCATCACAACTCTTGATCCTGACAAGCGTTGTGATCAAACTGAATTCCATCCCGCCAACACTACACTCCCAGGCAAGGCTGCCCTCCAAAGTTGTTTGCATTCCCCACAAAAGGATGTTCGATCATGCGATATGTCGTCACCGGATCGGCGAGAACCACCGCGCTTGCCGCCACCGTCATTTTGTGGTGCGCCACAACTGTGCAAGCTCAACTGCCGACGCCCAACCTGACGACCGTCTTTCCTCCCGGCGCCAAGCAGGGATCGACGCTGTCCGTCACGACTGGCGGCGGGAACTTGGACGACGGCGCGCAACTGCTGTTTTCTCATCCGGGAATCACTGCGGTTGTGAAGAAGAACGCGGCGACGGAGTTCAATCCCACGCCCGATCCGACGTACAACCAGTTTGACGTCACCGTGGCGGCCGATGTGCCGGCGGGAGTTTACGACGCCCGCGTCGTCGGACAGTTCGGTGTTTCATCGCCCCGCGCCTTTGTCGTCGGCGGCTTGGATGAAATCAACGACGACGGATCGAACAAGACGTTTGCGACCGCCAAGCAGATCGACGTCAACACGACGGTCAACGGCGTCGCGGACGGTTCGGCGGTCGACTTTTACAAGTTCACGATGAAGCGCGGCCAGCGGGTGTTGATCGACTGCGCCGCCGACCGCATCGACTCGCGGCTCAACGGAACGCTGACGCTGTTTGACGCCGCCAACAAACAACTGCAGCGGAATCGCGATTCGCTCGGTGACGATCCGATTCTCGACTTCACGGCGCCTGCGGACGGCGACTACGTCGTCGGCGTGAACGACTTTGTTTACAGCGGGGGCGGTGAGTATTTCTACCGTCTCACGATTCACGATCGTCCGCACATCGACTTTGTGATGCCTCCCGTGGGAGTCGCCGGTTCACGCGTGCCCTATACGATCTACGGCCGCAACTTGCCGGGCGGGCAACCTACGGATCTCAAACTCGGCGGA
Organism: Pirellulaceae bacterium; assembly: GCA_030748485.1. Lineage (GTDB taxonomy): Bacteria > Planctomycetota > Planctomycetia > Pirellulales > Pirellulaceae > JASMLW01. The sequence continues at coordinate 2,921 of JASMLW010000589.1, read as the reverse complement.
GCCACCTTGCAGAAGATGGTGGTCGAGATTTCGCTTCCAACCGCACCCGGCCCCGGCATCGCTCAACGTCTCTCACCGAGCGGCTTGGCGTTGGACGGCGCTTCGTTCTCATTCAAGGATTCGAATTCGGTCAGGGTGGGAGTTGCGACAACGGCGCGAGTTGTCCTCGAGAATGAACCCAACAACAACCCGGCCGAATCGCAATTGGTCGTCGCACCGTGCGAGGTAGCCGGCTCGTTCTATCCTCGCCGCGACGCGGATTGGATCCAATTTGACGCCAAGAAGGGTGAGGTCTACTGGCTCGACCTGATGTCTCACCGACTGGGAGCCAACACCGATCCGTACCTGACGCTGCAGCGCGTGGTCAAGAATGACAAAGGCGAGGAGACGGTTTCCGACATCGCTCAAGTTGATGATCCGGGCGACCGCAACGGCCGCATCGGCGGTCAATTGGACACTTCCACCGACGACCCGACGTACAAGTTCACCGTCCCGGAAACCGGCCGGTATCGAGTCATGATTCGAGACCAGTTCGGCGGCGCCAAGAGCGACCCCCGTTCGATCTACCGCTTGGCGATTCGCCGCGAGAATCCGACGTTCCGTCTGCTCGCTTTGCCGCAACAGGTCAAGGTGGCCAATGCGAATCAAATCCTTGATTTCTCGCCCGTCATTCGCAAGGGCGGCACCACGATGGTGCAGGTCCGGGCGGAGCGGCGCGACAGTTTTCAGGGTGAAATCAAACTGAGCGTAGCGGGCCTTCCGGAGGGGGTGACGTGCCCCGATGTCTTCATGGGTCCCACGGGCACGACCGCTTGGTTGGTTTTTCAGGCCAAAGCGGACGCCGCGAACTGGAGTGGGCCCGTCACGATCAACGGCTCGGCGACAGTCGACGGCGCGGAGGTGGTGCAAGAGGCCCGCGCCGCCTCGGTTGTCTGGGGAACAGGCAACAAGACGCAGACGCCCGGCAAATTTCGCGCCGCGCGAGGTTTGCTGGTTTCGGTCATCGATGAAGTGGGCCCAGGGGTCACGGTCGGAGACGGCAGCGTGGTGACAACGTCGAAGGGCGGCGTCGTCTCGTTGCCGCTGAAGTTGGAGCGACGGGGCCTAGGGGGCGATGTGAAGTTTGTCGCCACCAACGTCCCCGCTGAAATCAAGCCCGGCGACGTGACGATCAAGGGCGACGCCTCGGAAGGGAAACTCGAATGGACCATCGCCAACGCCAAGGCGCAGCCCGGTGTCTATTCGTTCTTCCTGCGAGCTGACGTGAAGATCAAACACACTCGCAACGCCAGCGCGATTCGCCGAGCCGAAGCGGCTCAAAAGGCGGTTGACGCGGCGATTGCCGGCTTGAATGAAGAGGTCAAGAAGCTGACCGAGCAAGAGAAGGCGGCCGCCGCCGATGCGAAGGCGAAGGTCGCCGAGCAATTGAAGGCGTCGCAAGAGAAACTTAAGCGAGCCACTGAGGCGAAAAAGGCCGCCGACAAGCGAGTCGCGGATGTGAAGAAGGCGAACGCTCCAAAGGACGCCAACATCGGCCTCTACTCAAATCCGATCACGGTGCGAGTCGTCGCTTCACCGCTCGAACTGACGGCGACGCTACCGGCCGTTACGCTCAAGCAGGGCCAGAAAGTCGAATTGCCGGTTTCCATCAAACGACTCTACGGCTTCGCCGAAGCGGTGGAGGTCAACTTTGAGCCTCCGAAGGGAGTCGCCGGACTGGCGGCCGCCAAGATCTCGGTCGCCAAAGAACAGGCCGCCGGCAAACTGGAAGTGACGGCCGCCGCCAACACTCCCGCGGGAGAACACACGGTCACGCTGCGGGCCAAGGCGACATTCAACAAAGTCGCCGTGGAAACCGTCCACCAGATTCCGATCCGCGTGGAACCCGCCCAATAACCACACTGCTCGTGAGCACGCCGATATAGCTCAAAACACGACCCCCACCTACAACAAGGTCGAATCAACCATGCGTATTTCAATTACTCGCAAGGCAGCATCCTTCGCAGTCGTCCTGCTCGTCGTGGCTGGCGTTCTTCGCCAAGCCAACGCGGAGGACCCCAAGCCGATTCCGATCGCGGACGTCAAGGTGGACGGAATGGTTGACTTCGAAAAACAGATTCTGCCCATTCTTCGCCGCAAGTGCTTGGCCTGCCACAACAGTGCGGAAGCCGAGAGCGACCTGGTGCTGGAGACACCGGCGGCAATTCTCAAGGGTGGCAGCTTGGGTCCGTCCGCCGTGGCCGGCAAAGGCGCGGAGAGTCTGATCGTCAAAGTCTCGGCTCGTCTGGAAGAGCCGTTCATGCCGCCGGCCGACAACGATGTCGAAGCCAAGGACATGACGTCCGAAGAACTTGGACTCCTAAAACTGTGGGTTGATCAGGGCGCTACGGGGGAGGTAACCGGAGGTAAGGTCGTCAATTGGCAACCGCTGCCGCCTGGCGTGAATCCGATTTACGCCGTCGCCATTTCGCCGGACGGTCAGTTCGCGGCCGCCGGTCGCGCCAATCAGATCTTTGTCTACCACGTGCCGAGCAAGCGCGAAGTCGGACGGCTGACCGACCCGGCTTTGCTGGAAAAGGCCGGCAATCTGCCCGGCTTGGCGCATCTCGACTTGGTTCAGTCGCTCGCGTTCGACCCGAGTGGCGCGCGGCTCGCATCCGGCGGATATCGCAATGCGAAGTTGTGGCGACGGGCCGAAAATGTTCGCAAGTTGGAGCTCAAAGGTCTGGAGACAGCCGCGCGGTCCGCCGTGACCAGCGCTGACGGCAAGTTGGTAGCCGTCGGTGAGGAGAATGGCAAGATCCGCATCTTTGACCTGTCGAATGGCAACTTGACGAAGACGCTGGAAGGGCACACGGCCGCGGTTCGGGGACTGGCGTTCTCTGCTGACGGAGCCAAGCTGTTCTCTGGATCGGCTGACA
>JASMLW010000588.1 GCA_030748485.1 Pirellulaceae bacterium | reverse complement strand
TCCGCGCCCCCCAGGCGATCGTCGTGGGCGACGAGATGCAGTTGCCGCCAACCGATTTTTTCTCAGCAAGACGCAACGACGACGATGAAGTCTCCTTCTTTGACGACGAAGCGGGCGAGCAAGTGCAGTACGACCTGGAGAGTAACAGTCTGCTGAATCACGCGGCCCGCAATCTATCCTCGACGATGCTTGGTTGGCACTACCGAAGCCGCAGCGAGTCGCTGATCAGTTTCTCGAACTGGGCGTTCTACGGCGGCAACCTGTTGACGATCCCCGAGGAAGAGTTGCCGGTCGAAGGTCGGCGGGCGCTGACGATCGAGGCCGCCGAAGACGCCGCGAAAACGGCGGCGGACGTGCTCCGCCGACCCGTCAGTTTCCACTTTCTCGAACAGGGCGTTTACGAGAAGCGCCGCAATCGCGCCGAAGCAACCTACATCGCTCACCTCGTGCGGGCGATCTTGCAAGAAGAAGATCATTACAGCATCGGAGTCGTGGCGTTCTCCGAGGCTCAGCAAGGTGAAATCGAAGACGCCCTGAACCGACTGGCTCAAGCGGATGACGAATTCGCCGGCCGTTTGGAACAAGAGTACGAGCGGGAGGACGATGGAGAATTCGCTGGGCTGCTGGTAAAGAATCTCGAAAACATCCAAGGCGATGAACGCGACTTGATCATCATGAGCGTCTGCTACGGCCATGACAGCGAAGGCAAGATGCGGATGAACTTCGGCCCGATCAACAAGAGCGGCGGCGAGAAACGACTTAACGTGGCGTTCTCCCGCGCACGCCACCGCATGGTGCTCGTCAGCTCGATTCGCGCAACCGATATCACGAACGACTACAACGACGGCGCGAATTGCCTCAAACGATATCTGCAGTACGCCGACGCCACATCGCTCGGCGATCTGGACGCCGCTCAACGCGTCCTTCACGAGATGTCTCCCGCGCACACCGAACGCGACGATACGGGACAACCCGAGTTGGATGCGGTGACGAAGAGCATTGGCGAGGAACTGCGCAATCATGGCTGGACCGTCGACTACCACGTCGGGCAATCGCAGTTTCGTTGTGACCTGGCGATGCGCGCTCAAGGCGATTCAGAGTACCGACTCGGCGTTCTCGTCGATTCGAGAAACTACTATGCGGCGGAGGATTCTCTCGAGCGCGAGATGATGAAGCCGCTGCTGCTGCGACGTTTCGGTTGGCGCGTCGAAGTCGTTCTCGGAAAGGACTGGCACGGCGATCGGGAGGCGGTCCTGGAACGTCTGTTGTCGGCTCTCAACGCCGACGGCGGCGAGTAGCCTTGCGCGCCAACATCGCCTGGCCTCGCCTGGCCTGTCGGCCGTTGGCGCGCGTCAGCCGTAGTTGAGGCGACCGGGAGTGCGCCGATCGATGGCGATCTCGTAGACGACTGGACGGTCGCCGCCGAAGCCGCGGTCGCGCACCCGCTCGGCCAACTCTTCCGGATCGTCGACGCGATGCGATTCGACGCCCATCGATTGAGCCAAGGCGGCGTAATCGATCTCCGGATTGACCAGATCGAGCCCCGTGTAGCGATCCTGCAACGCTTCCGGCAACTGCATTCCCTTCGCGCCGATCTTCAGAATCTGGTATTGCGCGTTGTTGCAAATGACGAATGTGACGGGGATTTGGTAGCGGGCCGCCGTCCACAACCCGGCCGCTCCGTACATCGTGGCTCCCTCGCCGAGGAGGCCGAGCACGGGGCGATCGGGCCAGGCCAGCTGAGCCCCGATGGCGCAGCCGAGTCCCCAGCCGAGCGTCCAGCCGCGCTGGCCGAAGTAACCGGATGTGTTCTTCAGCGCGCCGAGGCGTTCAAAAGAAGTGTTGGTCGTCGTCACGGCCTCTTCGACCACCACCACATCGTCGGGCAGCACGGCGGCCAGAGCGCTCATCATCGCCAGCGGCGTGGCCGGTCGCGCACCGCGTTCGCGGTCCGCTTGCTCGCGCAATGCCTGCCGAGCCGCCGCGTGCGCCGCGCTGCGAGCGTCGCCCTTCGCCGCGCAACGCGCGCGCCGTTCGCCCGTCATTCGCTGGTCGAGCAAGTCGTGAAGTTCGCTCAGTGCGACCTGAGTGTGGCCGATGATTCCCACCTCGACAGGATAGTTCTTGCCGATCTGCCACGGGTCCTCGTCGATGTGGATGAGTTGAATATGTTCGGGAATCGCTCGCGACGGCTCGAAGTAGACGTAATGCCGCAGCAGATCCATGCCCACGACCAAGACCACGTCGAACTCAGTAAGCCGCTCGCGCACTTCCGGCGACCACAGGGGCAAGCCTTGGGCGTTCAGCGGATGATCGCTGGGAAACGCCAATCGCCCGTGCGTCGTGCCGGATTCGTGAAAGACGGGAGCCCCGAGCAGTTCCGCGGTCGCAATCAAATCGGCCGTCGCCGCTCGTTCGCAAACACGACTTCCCGCCAAGATTGCCGGGTTGTCCGCGGACAGCAGCACCTCGGCGGCGCGTTGCAGAGATTCGACAGGCGGGCGTGTGCGATAGTCGGGAATCTGTATCGGCGAAAAGTCCAGCTCGCTAGACAACTCCAACTGAACATCGACGGGCATCGAAAAGAACACCGGACCGGTCGGTGGAGTTAGAGCCGTCTGGACCGCGCGGCGCAACAGGACCGGCAGATCCTCGACGCGGGGCACCTCCACCGACCACTTCGTCCACGGCTTGGCGACCGCGACCATGTCTCCCTGCAGAATCGGCTCTTCCGCCACGAGACGCCGGTCTTGCTGGCCGGCCGTGACCAGTAACGGCGTCCCTTCTCGATAAGCGTTGTAGAGCATTCCCATCGCATTGCCCAACCCGCAACTAATATGCAGGTTGACTACGCCGAGCGACTGGGACGCCATCGCATACCCATCGGCGATCGCCATCACGGGTACTTCTTGGAGCCCCAGGATGTACTCGAAGCGATCGTCCGTGACGAGCGCGTCGTTGAGCGGCAACTCGGTTGTTCCCGGGTTGCCGAACAGATGGCGCACGCCGTGTTCCGCCAACAAGTCAAGGAAGGCCTGAATGCCGCTTGTCGCCATCGCCTCACGCCTCAAAGTCGCCGCCCAGTTGCCGCGGCTCCGGTGCGAGCTCCCAGCGGCCGCTGGATTCGGCCAGGAAAAACCAAAGCCTTAAGAGCAACAACTTCGACCATTCTTGGCGAGTTGTCCAGCGACCAGGATCGCGATGGCTGAGCAGCGCCGGCAAATGCGCGCGCCTGACGGTAGTCGAGCGGGTTGCGCTCTTCTCGAATTGTCACTCGACTTCGTTAGCGGCGCCGCGTGCGGTACGTCCGCTTGGCGTGGCTGGGAGCCGGAGCCGGGTCGTGATCGACCACCGTCGGCCCTTCGACAACGGTAACCGAATCGTCGATCCCCTTGCCATCCTCCCAGTACTCGTCAACCAGCACGGTCTGACCCTCGACCGGCAAAGGAGCCTGCGCGCCTTTGTGCCCGTGCAAAGAAAAACTGTGGGCCTTGTCGTCGCAACTGCTGCACGAGGAGCACGATGCGCTGTCGACGCCCGTGTGTCTGACGCCGAACATGTTGCACCATGAGAAGGGCGGCAGGCAGCATGCGCCCAGACCAGTCCAATTGCCGTGGTTGTCGCAGGGGTCACAGCAATCGGGCGGATCGCTGAGCCATTCGTCCCAGTAGACTTCGCCGCAACCCGTGTTGCAGCTGAGCATCATCTTCGTCTGTTGGATGATCCCCATTCCACAATGGCCGCACCCAGCTCCACCACAAGAGCCACAGTCCTCTTGGACAACGTGGCCGCCGAGCGGCGCGCCGCGATCGACGCAGAAGTGATGGCACCCAGTCGCGACGGCGACAAAACCGGTGATCAGAATCGACGCAAGCCGAATGGCCATAGCGGCTTCCTTCTCCTTGAGAGTATCGCGCGCAAACCGCTCGCTACCTGCGAAAGCGCGCCTCTGTGCCTAGATATCGGCCGAATACTCTGCGGAATCGAGAAATTCCGCGCAATCGTTAAACTCGACTGCGCAGGCGACGGCCCGGGAGAAGGTTGCGGACTTGGAAAGGGACGGACCAATCGTCAGTAGTCGTTCAGTTCGATCGTTCCCAGATCGATCTCTTCGCCTTCGTTGTCAGGAACTACGATCGTGATTTTGGTGGCTTGACGTGAGAAGGCGCCGTTGAGCAGATCGGAATCCATCCCTTCGTCGCGCTGAAAGACGGCCATCTTGTAGGTGCCCGGTTTGACACCCCCGGCGAATGTGACGTTGCCCTCGGCGTCCGCCAACTCCGAGTGCTCGGGGGCGTCCGGCACCATCAGCACCACCTCGATCATCCCGACGCCAATGTCCATGAGGGGCACCTGCATCGGCTTACCCTCCTTGTGAATCTTCATCTTGACCGTAACGCCCCGATATGGCTGAGGACCGCAACCTGTTAAGGAGACGCCCACTAGCAAGGAGACGACGACGCCAAGTGCCGTGCGAACCTGTGAACTCATCGATCAACACTCCTCTGACGGCCCGTGGGAGCCATGCCAGTGACTTTGAGGTTAGACAGTGAGGTTAGACAGTCGCGCGGATTACGGGTCGATCGTAAAGGTCTGCCCGTCGTCGCGACGGCCTAGATAAGAGAAGACAAATCGGTCGACGCCGTACGTGATGAAATGCACGCTGCCGTCGCAATAGACGGTATTGAAACCGTTCGGGTGCGACGAGCCGAAGCGGTGCTGCCCCCAACTGACTCGCCGGTCGTCGGGGAGCGGCGGGCGATTGGGGTGCGTGCTACGGATCACGTCGTGGTCCCAGCCACAAGTGTAGCCCTCGTTGTCATCGCCCTGATAGAGTCCGATGCGGACGGGATTGAGACGCTTCTCGCCGAGCAACAGCGTGTTCGAGATGCCGTCGTTGACATCACGAAATTTGATCGCCAGGCCGTCTCCGTTGAAGTTGGAGCGAATGATGGCTCCATTGTTCTCCGTGTTGCTGGAGGCATAGTCGGTCGGCGCGTGGGGATATGTCTTGCCGCTATTCTGTGGCCAGCGATACCAGTCGCGTCGGGCCGGCAGGAGGTTCTCACTGCGGCGGGAAGGACAGTGGAACGTGGGGACCGGCGTGCTGATGGCGACGATCGACTTGTCCATGTTGTTGGGCTGATCGGCTCCCCGCCAGAGGTTTTCGTGTTCCATGTAGGCCAGGATTTGGTAGCCCCATCCGCCCCGCTGTTTGGCTCCCATTTCCGGACTGCCGGCTGTGGTGAACGTCATGTGCCAAGCCCAGTGATTGCCGGCCGTCGGCAGGAATCGCAACGTGTCGTGATGGTTGTTGACCGCCAACCCGAGCTGCTTGATGTTGTTGGCGCACGAGATCCGTCGGGCCGCCTCGCGGGCCGCCTGGATCGCCGGCAATAGCAGCGCCACCAACACGCCGATGATCGCAATGACCACCAACAATTCGACGAGAGTAAAGCCTCGTCGTCTGGAAAAGGACATGGAACACCTCGCGACTAGAACATTTGTATTAAGAAAAAAGAACTCCTCAGTGTAGCAACCGCGAGAACGACCGGGCAAGAGACTTGCGAGGCGAGGCGAAGGTGCGTGGTCGTACGATGGCCTTCCAAGACGCCTTCCAAGGCCAGTCGAATGCGGGCTAAACCGGCTGCTCGCCTCACGATTTGTGCTCGCCGCCGGCCAAATCGGCCCGCGGAAGGATGGAATCCGGTCAAAGGTGTGGAGATGAGGTGTGTGTCACCGCA
>JASMLW010000587.1 GCA_030748485.1 Pirellulaceae bacterium | reverse complement strand
CGTTGGATGCAGCCGCGACGTCTGGTTCACCCGTGCTCAAGCACGGGCCTATGTCCGCCTGCGGCGGAGGAGGGCGTGAACGCCCTCGGCTTTTGGAACGCGGTGCGCGGGGCGACGCGAGTGTGGAACGCGGTGCGCGGGGCGACGCGAGTGTGGAACGTTGGATGCAGCCGCGACGTCTGGTTCACCCGTGCTCAAGCACGGGCCTATGCCGCCTGCGGCGGAGGAGGGCGTGAACGCCATCGGCAGTTGGAACGCGGTGGCGCGGGGCGACGCGAGTGTGGAACGTTGGATGCAGCCGCAACGTCTGGTTCACCCGTGCTCAAGCACGGGCCTATGCCGCCTGCGGCGGAGCAGGGCGTAAACGCCCTCTCTGCCTGTCTGACTCGCGCCATGAACCCGCTGAGCGCAGTCCGGCGGCTGGACCTACTGGCCGAGGACGTAGGCGAAGATCAGCGGCGCGACGATGGAGGCGTCTGAGTTGATCATGAAACTCGGCGCCTCGCGATCGAGCTTGCACCAGGTGATCTTCTCGTTCGGCGCCGCTCCGGAGTACGAGCCGTAGGAGGTCGTCGAGTCGGAGATCTGCGCGAAGTATCCCCACTTGGGAATCGACTTCCGCAAGTCTTGAATGATCAGCGGCACCGCGCAGATGGCGAAGTCGCCGGCGATGCCCCCGCCGATCTGAAAGAATCCGACCGACGAATCCGCCGTCTGCTCCAAGTACCACTCGACGAGCACCTGCATCTGCTCGGTGCCCGTGCGGACGGCCGCGTGCGAGCTGACGGATCCATCGATGACGCGGGCGGCGAAGATGTTGCCGAGAGTTGAGTCTTCGAAACCGGGCGCGAAGATCGGCAAGTTCTTCTCGCGAGCAGCCACCACCCACGACTGGTCGCGGGAGACCTGGGCGTTGTCGTCGACGATCCCGTCGTCGATCAACCGGTAAAAGAACTCGTGAGGGTAGCAGGGAGATTGAGCATCGGCGGCGGCGGACCAGTACTCCAGCAGTTTGCCTTCGATGTGCCGCATCACCGTTTCGGGAATGCAGGTGTCGGTGACGCGGTTGAACCCCGCGTCGCGCAGCTCGACCTCGTCAGCGGGCGACAGATCGCGATAGTGGGGCACCATGCGATAGTCGCGGTGCGCGACCAGGTTGAAGATGTCCTCCTCGAGGTTGGCGGCCGTGCAGGAGATCGCGTGCACCTTATCCTCGCGAATCATTTGCGCGAGGGAGACGCCGAGCTCGCCGGTGCTCATCGCTCCCGCCATGGCGATCAACATTCGGCCGCCGCCGTCGAGGTGGCTGCGATAGGCGCGGGCCGCGTCGAGCGTTTCCCGCGCATTGAAGTGCAGGAAATGCTGTTCCATGAATTGCGAAACGGAATTCGCCAACGGACCATCCTTGTAATGGGCGTTGAGCGCGATGATCTCAACGCGATGATCTCAACGCGCTCGTCCGTGCGGATCGCGCGACGCTCGCTCGGCCGTCGCCCGCGGTCTAACGGAAGTCCATATCACAACTCAACCCGCCGGCGGCCGGGACGTACGAGTTGCGGGTGTAATCCATCACCATCCGATGAGCGCTGAAACGCCAGGCCAGCGTGCTGATCGAATTCATCATCAGCTTGATCCAACCGCGGGGCAAGCCGTCCAGATCGCGGTCGTAGTAAGTCGCGATGACTTCGTTTTCGAGCGTTTGGTAGAGCGACTCGGCGTCGCGTTTATCGGTGATCTCGTCGGAGGTGTGGCTGATTCCCGACCCGATGGCGAAGCCGTTCGCGCCGTTGTAGGCTTCGGCCCACCAGCCGTCGAGAATCGAACAGTTGAGACCACCGTTGAGAACGACTTTCTGGCCGCTCGTCCCCGACGCCTCCAGGGGCCGCCGCGGGTTGTTCAGCCAAACGTCCACGCCGCGCACCATGTGCCGGCAAACGTTGATTTCGTAATCCTCGACGAACACGACGCGATGCGCGAACCGCGGATCGTGGCGGAGATTGGCGATCGATTGGACGAACTGCTTGCCCGGCTCGTCCTTCGGGTGAGCTTTGCCGGCGAAGATAAACTGTACGGGCCGCTCCGCGTCGTTCACCATGTCGGATAGGCGGTCGATGTCCGACATGATCAGATTGGCGCGTTTGTAGGTGGCGAAGCGGCGGCCAAAACCGATCGTCAGGATGTTGGGATCGAGCACATTGCGAGCCGCGTCCACCGCCTCGTCACTCTCGCCGCGGCGGCGACACTGCCGGCTTACTCGCCGCCGGGCGAAAGCCAGCAGCAGCGTCTTGAGCGTGTTGTGAGTCTCCCAGAGTTCGCCCGGGTCGACGCCGTGGATGTCCTGCCAGACATCCGGTTCGCCCATCCGCTCGATCCAGCCCTGCGGGAAGTGGCGATCGTAGAGTTGCTTCATCTGCCCGGCGAGCCAGGATTGGACGTGAACGCCGTTGGTGATGTGGCCGATCGGAATCTCCTCCTCGACCCGCCACGGCCAGAGGTGAGCCCACATCCGCCGCGAAATGTGTCCGTGCAATTGACTGACGGCGTTGGCGCGCCGCGACAACTTGAGCCCGAGGACCGTCATGCAGAACGGCTCACCGTCGTTTTGAGGTTCGACGCGGCCCAGCCCCAGCATCTGCTCGTAGGAGATCCCCAATTCGTCGCGGAGCGGTCCCAGATGCTCCTCCACCATGTCGGCGCTGAACCGGTCGTGACCGGCGGGAACCGGGGTGTGCGTCGTGAAGACGGTCTGCTGAGCCACCTCGCGGACCGCGTCGTCGAACGTCATGCCGTCGTGATGCATGCGTTCCCGGACAACCTCGAGCGGACCGAACGCGCTGTGTCCTTCGTTCAAATGGTAAACACCAGGGCGGATTCCCAGCGCGCGGAGCGCTTTGACGCCGCCGACGCCGAGCATCAGTTCCTGTCGGATGCGCGTTCGCTCGTCTCCGCCGTAGAGTCGCGACGTCAGTTCGCGGTCCTCGGGACTGTTGCCGTCGACATCGCAGTCGAGCAAGTACAGCCGGACTCGACCAACGCGCGCCAGCCACACTTTGGCGAACACCTTGCCGTCTCGCGTCTCGACCGAGACCGTGATTGGTTCGCCGTCTGGGCAGCGGGCCGGTTCGATCGGCAGATTCTCGACTTTCGTGTCGAGGTATTCTTCATGCTGCCAGCCTTCATCGTCGAGGTGTTGTTTGAAATAGCCCTGATCGTAGAACAGGCCGATGGCGACGAGCGGCACGCCCAACCCGCTGGCGCTCTTGATATGGTCTCCGGACAAGACGCCCAGTCCGCCGGAGTAGATGGGAATCGACTCGTGGATGCCGAATTCCGCGGAGAAGTAGGCGACCGGGGCGGCTCCCAGCACGCCGGCGTTGGTCGCCGCCCACGTTTGGCCGTCATTCAAATACTCTTGCAGCCGTCGGTAGGCGTAGTTGATGCGGCTGAACAGAACCATCTCGGCCGCCCGCTGGGAGAGCCGATCGGGTGTGAATTCCCTCAGCAGGGCGACCGGGTTGTGGTCGAGTTGTCGCCAGCGGATCGGGTCCAGATCTCGAAACAGACTGTCCAGTTCGGGATGCCAGGTCCACCACAGGTTTCCCGCCAGAGCCAAACACTTGTCGTAGAGCGTCTGCGCGTCGACGTTGCTCTCCGATTTGGCGCCCGTGTCCAAATCCATTGCTGATTCCAATCTGGTCATTGCCCATCCTTAACGCAAAAAAACTCCGCCGTCCTGCCAGTCCGCACGGTCGTGCAAGTGCTGCCGGAGTTGGAAGAAGTCCAATAGTAGTAGGGGTTTGGTACTCGTCAGGCCCCTTTATTGTCAAGTGCAAAGCATTCGCCGACCGCGCCCTTGCCCACTGGGTGGATTGTGGTAAAAGCGCTTCGGTGGGGCGCCTTCCGAGCCCATTGGAAAGTGGTTTTGCGAACGGCGCCTGGATTATTCACTCTCCGCCACTTTCGCCTAGGCCCCACGTGTTCCGCCGAATCAGCCGACCGAACGCTCCCGAGCTGTCGACCCTGTGCGAGGCGCTCGCTTCGCGGGCCAACGAACTCGGGGGGCCAGAGGTTTGGCCCACCGAACAGTTGGCCTGGTGTCTGCGGTCATGTCGGCCAATCGATGCGAACTCGCCGGGCTCGTTGACTGATGAGTCTGGATCTCGAGTTTCTGCGATTCACCACCTCACCTCTGGCTGATCGATGACCGACCAGACTCAAGTAACCTGGCACGATCACAGCGTGACGCGCGAGCAGCGCGAGCAACAGAATGGCCACCGTGGTTGTGTTGTTTGGTTCACGGGCCTGAGCGGCTGCGGGAAGAGCACGGTGGCCAACGCAGTGGACATCGGCCTCCACAAATTGGGCGCGCGGACCTACCTGCTCGACGGCGACAACGTTCGACACGGCCTGAATGCGGCTCCCCACATGCTGGCGGGCCAGCATGGCGACGAATTCGCCGAACGCTTCGGTCTCGGCTTCTCCGATGAAGATCGAGTCGAGAACATCCGTCGGATCGGCGCAGTCGCCGAGTTGTTCGCCCAGGCCGGGGTGATTGCACTGACAGCATTCGTGAGCCCCTTCCAATCGGATCGTGACGCCGTGCGACAGCGTTTGGACGACGCCCGACCGGGTGACTTCTTTGAAGTCTTCGTCGACACGCCGCTGGAGATCTGCGAACAGCGCGACCCAAAGGGTCTCTACAAGCAGGCGCGGCGCGGCGAGATCAAGAACTTCACGGGCGTCGACTCACCTTACGAGCGGCCGACCAACCCGGAACTCGTGTTGCAGGGGGGTGAGTTGACTCCCGACGTGCTGGCGGACCGGGTCATCGAGCTGTTGCGCGAGCGCGAAGCGCTGCGTCTTTAGAGTGGTCCAATCGCGTCGCCCCAGAAGCGCCGCCGCGGCGGCGGGCGCGCGGGTGTCGAGCCGGTTCGCACACTCGTCAGTTGGTGAGTTCGATGCGAGATTTGTTTACTTGCTAGCAACCTTGACACTTTTCCAACCGAAGCTCTACATTACTTTTTCAGACGCGAGACTCGCCAAATTGGCGAGCAAGGCGAGCGCATATTCGCTGGCATCTTCCCGGTCATTTTGTTACCCCCAGCCGTTGAGTAGGACGGAATCGTACGGATGACTCATCCAACGACGGAAGTGGAGTCCAAAGCCCGCACGGCATTGGCGTCGAGTCCCATCTTCGCATTGCGCGATTTGACTGTTGAAGTCGAGGGAGACTCATTGCTGATCTCGGGACACGTCGACTCCTTTTACCACAAACAATTGGCGCAAGAAGCGGTCCGCGACGTGGCCGCCGACGTCCAATTGGTCAACACAGTCGCTGTGGACTGACTGAGTATTGTCACTTCAGCACGCGATGTGAAGGAAACCGCCAGGCGGCAGCCGAGGGGGCGGGGGCGGTCGACAAGCTGTCAGCTGCGAACAAGGTCCAGCGCGCTGTCAATCAAGCAGCTCGCCGCTTGGCGGCTCTGTTTTCCGCATCTTCTTGATCGACGGCGGACACACTGAGCGCGTGTTCGCGTTCCCACAGTCGCGCCTGCTTCACGAACGTATTGAAGTACGCCGTCAACATGCAGACCTGTAGCCCCGGCAGACCGTCGAGGAATCCGAGCCGCACGACATACAACATGAAGAACCGCAGCATCGGGCGGACGAGCAGCGTGCGAAACGAGGCTCGTTTTCCGCGCTGCCACAGTTCATCCGCACCCATCCGCGTGTACTTCACGTACTTTTGGAAGTAGTCGTCGTAGCTCCAGAAGCTGTAGTGCTGAAATCGACACTTCAGCTTTCCGGCGCGGTCCTTGTCGACGTCGATCTCCTCGTGCACGCGGCGGTCGGTGTAGCGGCAACGATCGCGGCGGAAGAGCCGAAAGGCGGAGTTGTTGTAGCTGGCGAACCGCAGTTCGTGGCCCATGAAATACGAGCGGAATCCAATCCAGTACCCGTCCAGGTCAGCGGCCGGCGAGATCAGCGTTTCGATGATCTCCCCCGCCAGTTCGCCTGGTATCCGCTCATCCGCATCGACGATCAGCACCCAGTCGTGGGTGGCCTGCGGAATCGCCCAGTTCTTGAATGTCGAGTAATCGATCCACTCGTTTTGAATCAAGCGACAGTCGATTTGAGCGCGGACAATTTCAAGCGTGCCGTCAGTCGATCCTGAGTCGGCGACGAGGATCTCATCGGCCACCGCGCGCACCGACTCCAAGCACCCCACGATGTTGTGCGCTTCGTTCTTGCACGGAATGATGACGCTCAGCTTTTCGCCCATTAACGGCCACTTCCTCCCGATGTGGGCGGGGTGAGTACCAAAAGCTCACGACGCGATCAAGTGCAACCGATGCTCTGGCATAAACTGGGCGAATTGGATAGCAGAGCGTAGACGCCGACCGTTGTCACTCGGCGACAGCGCAGCGGCAAAGCATCTCTGCTAGCTCGGCTTCGCCTACCAGGACGTCCATTTCGACCGCCAGCGCAAAGACGGGAGTGGAGCCGATCCGCTGCGCGTTGACCTTGACCAGATCCTTGTGCGTGCAGATCAGCGCGTCGACTTGGTGTTCGGCTGCTTGATGGGCGAGTTGTTCGATGTCGCTGCGAGCAAACGGGTGGTGATCGGCAAACTCGACCTCGAACTCGACATCCTTAGCGACCGCGGCGAGCGTCCGGCGGAATCCGGCTGGGTTGCCGATCCCACAAAAGGCGCCGACTCGCCAATTGTCGGCGTCGTTCAAGGGTCGAGTTTCGCCGTCGGAACGCAACAGGTGGGAGGGCCGATGAGCGGCTTCGACCCACACGGCGTCCGGAGCGTACTGCTGAGCGCGGCTCCGAATCTCAGCGCGCCGTTCGTCGTCGACCAGGTCGGCTCGGGTGAGCGCGATAATGTCGGCCCGCCGCAGCCCACCGATCGGCTCGCGGAGCAGACCGCGAGGCAAGAGGTGGTCGAAGCCGAAGGGAGCCAGCGCGTCGAGCAGGACGATGTCGATGTCGCGGGCGAGCCAGCGGTGTTGGAACGCGTCGTCGAGCACCAGGACCTGCGACTCCAACTCCGCAATCGCCGTGCGGGCGGCCACCACTCGGCGTTTGTTCTGCAGGTGCGGCACGTCGGGCAGCTTCTGCTCCAATTCGATCGCCTCGTCGTTGCGGGACCCTTGTTCGGCGCCGTAACCGCGACTGATGATTGCGACTCGCAGGGACTGCTGTCGGTAGAAACGGGCGATCCACTCGACCAGGGGGGTTTTCCCCGTGCCGCCGGTGGTCAGGTTGCCGACGCTGACAACCCAGGCGTCGACGCGTTCTGACAGTTGCGGCTTGCGTTCGAATCGCCAATTTCGCCAACGCACTGCGCCGCTGACGAGCAATTCGACGGCGGCGAGCGCCCACCGCAAACTGGCGGCCCCCAGTCCTCGTTGCTTGCCACTCATCAGGTCGTGGTAGTCGGACGGTGAGGGCATGGAATACAGGTTTGATCAGGAGAGGATCAGGCGCATTGACACGGCGCGCGGCGATCGTACTGAACCGTGGCGCCAAAGCCACCGTTGCAGAGCCATCGTACGGCGTCAGCCATCGTACGGCGTCGCTCGCGCGGGGACCATCGCCAGTTGATACAGCGTGGAGTTGTTACATCGCCAGTTGTTACAGCGTGGAGTTATTACAGCGTGGAGTTGTTACAGCGTGGGCCCCACGTGCCAGGGGACGAATTCCTCTTCACCGATACCGTGTTGTTCGCTTTTTGTCTGTTCGCCGCTGGCGACGGCGATGATCTTTTCGAAGATCTCGCGGCCGACCGATTCGATGGAGCGGCCGGCGAGGATTTCACCGGCGTTGATATCCATGTCGTCAGCCATGCGTTGGTACATGGGTGTGTTGGAGGCGATCTTGATGGACGGGGAGGGTTTACAGCCGAAGCAGCTGCCGCGGCCGGTCGTAAAGACGTTGACGGTGGCTCCGCCGGCGACCATTCCCGTCACGCTGGGCGGGTCGAATCCCGGCGTATCCATCACGACGAAGCCTCGCGCGGTCACCGGCTCGGCGTATTCGTAGACATCTTCCAGCGCGGTGGAGCCGCCTTTGGCGACGGCTCCCAACGATTTTTCAGCGATCGTCGTCAGCCCGCCTTCTTTGTTCCCCACGGACGGGTTGTTGTCCATTTCACCGCCGAACAACCCGACATACCATTTCCACCAGTCGATCCGATCGAGTAGTTTTTGGGCGACTGCGGGCGTCCGAGCGCGGCGAGTCAACAAGTGCTCGGCTCCGTAGATCTCGGTCGTCTCGGCGAGAATCGAAGTGGCTCCGGCGGCGACGAGCAGATCCGAGGCGACGCCGACCGCCGGATTCGCCGTGACGCCCGAGTTGCCGTCCGAGCCCCCGCACTCGGTGCCCAGAATCAATTCGCTAACCGGGACCGGTTCACGCCGCACGTCGTTGACGGCCGGCATCAGTTCCGACAGCATTCGCACTCCGTCGTCCACCGTTCGCGTCGTACCCCCTTGATCTTGCATCGAGAGCACCAGCGGCCGCGCGGCCGGTTCGACGCCGTCGATCTGAACGAGCGCCTGTTGCTGGATCAGATGACCGATCGACGCCTGTTCGCATCCCAATCCGACGAGCAAGTAGCCGCCGACGTTGGGGTGTCGAGCCATGCCGCCGAGGACTCGGTTGAGTGTGGTGTGTTGCAGGCCGTCCCATTCCATCCCGCAGCCGTAACCGTGGCTGAGGGAAATCACGCCGTCGATGTTGGGAAAGTCCGCCAGTAGCCGCTCATCGAATCGCTGGGCGATGTACTTGCCGACGGACGCCGAGCAATTGACGCTGGAGATGATGGCGATGTAGTTGCGTGTGCCGGCGCGGCCCGACTTTCTCCGGATCCCCATGAATGTGCGGTCGGTGATCGGTTCGGGCGGGTCGGGGATCTCCGTCGACGGCGCGTAGTCGAGCGCGAAAGTGCCGGTCACCACATTGTGGACGTGGACGTGATCACCGGCCGCGACGGGCTGAGTCGTGAAGCCGATAATCTGCCCATACTTGCG
>JASMLW010000586.1 GCA_030748485.1 Pirellulaceae bacterium | reverse complement strand
CCCTCGCGTCGCCCCGCGCCACCGCGTCCCATTCCCGCGTCGCCCCGCGCCATCGCGTTCCATTCTCACGAGCCGCGCCGCCTCGTCTTCGCTTCCGTCGGGGGCTCCAACCCGATTCGACAGCCACCCCGGGAGCTTCCGTTCGACGGGCCTGGAGACGCCTGGAGACCCGTCCTACGACCTTCCGGAACTATCTCCAAAGGAAACTCAATCGCCGGGTCTGGAATCTCGCTCGGCTCGGGATCGTCGATTGCTGGCTTGCCCGTTCCATTCGACGAGCCTGGAGACCCGTCCTACGACCTGCGATTACCTAACTAGTGCCTTAGTCATTCCGTTCTCGACGGCGCTGGGCCGGATGGAACTAAGAATCGTCTTCGCCGCCGGAGCCGGAGATCCGCCGCTCCATCCGCTTTAGTTTTTGGCGCGTGGCGTCTTTCACATCCGCGGGGGTCAACGGGTTCGCCAGCACGGCCTCCAAGTCCGCGCGCGCTTCATCGAAGCGGCGATCTGTCGAATAGGCCAGACCGCGATTGAACTGCGACACGATCTTAATGTCGCCAGGCGCGCCCTCCATCTCGATCACTGCGGTATAGTCAGCGACCGCGCCCTCCAAGTCGCGCGTTTTCGCTTTCTTAAGGCCGCGTTTGTAAAGTGAAGTGGCTTTGCCTTTCTTAGAGGAAAACAGACTCGACAAGATGTTCATGTGGATCCCACTGGAAGATGTGATCGACACACCGTAGCGGTTTCCCGCATGGAGAGCAAAGATTTATGCGGCGAACCCCACCGGTTGGGGGATGCGTGGATTCGTCCGTGTCAGTAGTCCGCGGCGCACTGGAGATGTTGACGAATGAGATCGGCGCCGCGAGTCAAGATCGCCTGCCGCCATCGCGGCGCGGCTGGACAGAACGTGGACCGCAAACCTTCGACGGACCAATGGTGTGTGTCGTCATCGCCCCATTGCCTCCACGCATTTTCTTCGATCAACGCGCGCAAGACTCGAATCGGTTTGAACGTACCGAATTCCTGTCCCATGCACGTCCACGTCGCGTGGCGAGCTGTCTGCGGCAGCGCGGTCAAGAAGGCGCCGCGGATTCGGTAGGCGACTCCGGTCGGCGAGAGCGGCGCGATTCGGGACCCGAACGCCATCCGCAGCCGGTTGAACTCGGCGGACTCGGGATCGACATCGACCAGCAGTGAATCGCGTCCCCAGCGGCCCAGTCCTGAGTGAATGTCGATCACTCCGATTCGTCGCGCGGCTGAGAGTTGACTCTCCAGCCACTCCATCAGCGTCCGAATTTCCGCGGCCAACGAATCACCGCCGTAGAACAGGCCGCGGGGAAACTCGTATTGGCCTTCAGCGACGGCTTGCTTGACAGCCCGGAACCCAAAACGGGCGAGCGACCGAGCCGCTTGCAGATAGAACGCGTTGGGTCGGCGCGGAATCGCAGTTGGGTTCAAGACTGGATCCAGGATCCGGTAGGCGTCCGAGGCGCCTTCATAGGATTCATGATCGATCAGCGCGTTGCGATTGAGATCGATGTTGTCGGCGTTGACGCGTCGGAGATTGGCCATGCCGAATGGGTTGATGGCGTGCACGAGGACCAGCGCCGTTTTCGGGGGCAAGCCCGAATGGTGCCGTCGCAGCCAATCGACTTGAACGGCGCCGCCAACATAGCCTTCCACGCCGTGGAGTCCCGACAGATGGACCAGGACGTTTTCGGCGTCGCTGGGCCCGAGCCAGATCGCGTCGGTGCACAACGTCTGACCGTTGTCTCCACGGTGGTCGTTGGGCAGAGAAGTGACGCGCGCATTATCGCGTTGTTGGGCGGCGGCCAATAGTTTCCGACGCGACTCGGTGTAGGCGTCGGAGAACGCGGAGACTTCACTCGCCGGAGGCTTCATTGGCGATGGCCTGATAGCGCGAGACGGCACGATCGAACGCCTGCTTGGCCGCCTCGCGTTCATGCGGTGCGATCCGATTGGCCCGCGCTCTCCACAGTTGCTTAATCGTCTCGGCGCACCACAGCGCGCTCGATTTCGAAGCGCGGATGGGCCGTTCGGCGACGATTACATTCACGGGATTTGTGTGAAGTTGCGGGAAGTGACGTACGGCGATCCAACTACTCGAATCGATCGTGATTTCCCAGTCGATTTCGTGAGCAGTTCCATCGGCTTCGACTTTGCTGGCGGCGACGACCTTGCCGTTGACCACCAACTCGACCTCGCGCGGACCACCCTGAACGCCATCGGCAAACCGCGGCGCGTGGAGATTGATGGTGTCACCGACGATGCGTTGGCCGGCGGCGGGCGCGACATTTCCATAGGCGACGCCTCGCGGAGTCCGCGGCGCGAAGGCGACTAGTGTCCGCACGCGAACTCGCCCCGGCTCGGCCAGCCGCACATCGTCGAATCCAGGCGACTCACCATTTACTTCGAGTTTCAGCGCATGGGCGAATCCGTCGGAGACGTACGATCGACCGCGCGCCATGTTGAGGCACCAATCGCTGAAGTCGAGTTTCTGTTGATTGTCTCCCAGTTGCACGTAGACTCGCCCCTGGCCCACGCGGCGGCCGCTCATGCAGGGGAAGTCGGTCTCGCCCGAGACCTTTAAGGGAAACCCGCAGTTGAGAATGTGATACCAGCAGTTCCATTCCGGGATCCGCGCGGTGTCCATCGCGCTGATGAAATCGCAGACGCCCGCCACGGTGGAAACGCAGATCTCTTGGGCTCCGACGCCATTCATCTCGGGAATCGCCAAGTTGGGTAGCCGGTTGGCGGCCGCGTCATGAGCGGCGACGAGTTCGGCCGATTGAATCGCCGCGTCGCCGCTGGAGTCGATGGATTGGAACTTGTCCGGCAACAGCGCGGGCTCCGCCTCCGCCGCGGTTAACGCGCCGTTCTCGTCGACATCGTACGCTTTCATCAGGCGAGCGGCGGCTTGCGCCGAGTTGATCTGCAAACCGCTCGCCGAATGGGCGTAACCGGTCACTCCGCCTTGCTCTTTGGCCCACTTCAAAACAGGCGTCGTCCAGGTCGGCCAGCCCTTGTCTTTCGTGCCTTCCGAACCCGGGTAGGTCTGGTTCTTCAAGTTCAGCAGACAAACGTGCCCCAGCGCTTGAGATCCAAAACCGCTGATCTCCAAGTCGTATTTGAGTAGAGTTTGCGGGGTGCTGATCTGGTCGACTTGCGCCGAGAAGAACTGGCGTTGGAAATCGTAGCACGGACCCCACGTGAGAATGCAACCGACGTTGAGTCCCTCGCCGCGCACTTGCCGGAACATGTCTTCCGGTTTCACGCCTTCGGTCGGATCGTTGTAGTGAGCGCAACCGGCCGCGTGGATATGGTGGTCGCCACTAAAGAAACCGTACGCCGCTGGTCGCACCCAGCGCTCGAGCCGCACCAGAATCTCACCTCGGCCGCGGCGCGGCACTTCGATGAACCGTGTCAGCTCGCGGTATTCGGGTCCCCGGCTATACCGCATTTCGATGGGGCCGGGGGGCAGCAGCACGTATTCGCCGTCGTGCCGATAGATCTGCGGTTGGAAGAAGAGATCGGGGGCGAGTCGTTTGAGCTGAGCCGGGTGTGTTCTGCCGCCCGCGTCTTTGAATTCAAGCCGCGCAGTGGTCGGCTGTCCGTCGAAGTCCAAGATGTTCAGCTTGACTGGCGTCGCCGGCTGGATGTTGAACAGCACAGCGGTTGCTCCACGAAACCCGATGTCCTGATTGCCTTGGGCGACATCAAACGCCAGCGTCGCTTCCCGCTTGCCGGCGTCCACGCTGTAGATGACGGCCAGCGCGTACTCGACCCTCAGTCCGCTCAGCGATCCCGTCAGGGGCGGTCTTCGGTAGATGTCCAAGTCGAGAAACCTTTGCCGCGGGGGCAGTTTGCGCGGTTGCGCCCGCAACTGCGTTTGCGCTTGTCTCTTGAGACTGAACAGACTCTCGCCGCCGTAGACGGCTCCGCCCTGGGGGCTTTGGATGCGGAGCTGTTTCGTCACCGTGCTTTCGTTCACGACTTTGACCAGCACGGGAACGTAACCACCCTGTTGCAGGGTGGCGTCGGCCGGTCCACGCTTCACTTTCACGCGCGATTCAGGGTTGAGATGAACTTCGACCAGCGCGTGTCGATCGATGACGCGCTGCATGGCGGCCGCGTCATCGTCGCCGATCGCCTCGCGCAAGCCGGCGCTCGTCGTCGCGGGCAGCGGCCACCCCAGAAACTGCAGCGCCTCGGAGACGCGACTCAAACTGGCTCCCAGCGGCTGCGCTTCGACATCGACGATCTCGAGTTCAGCGGCCTTGGCCAAACGACTCGCGCCGTCGGCGAAGAGAGAGCACGCCACCAACATTACCAGCAGCCATGGACGCATCGTTGAACCTCGAGTGTGCGGCGGTCAGTTGACAACAATGTAGTCTAAACGTCTCACCTCGGTGTCAATTGGAAAATCCGCGTTTCAATTGACCGCGGCGTGTTCTGCATCCATCATATGCGTTCTCGTGACCGCCATCATTTGGGCTGCTGATTTCGCTTTGAGTATCGCGCGAGAAGTTCCGGAACATTGGCCTACACGTCGCTCACGGAATTGCACTTGGTGACTCAGCCAATCTGGCGAATCGAGGTCGAGAACAAATGAGCGATGGTGAATCGACAGCCCCGGACGAGCCCGCGACAGAGTCTGCTGCGCCGTGGCCGGGTTCGCGGAACATGCCGCAGTGGACCCAAGGTGAATTGGGCGACGCGCCCCGCTTCCAGTTGAGGAACTGGTTTGCGCTACTCGGTCCCGGTCTCGTCATGGGTGCGTCGGCGATCGGCGGCGGCGAGTGGCTGGTGGGTCCAGCCGTCACGGCTCGCTACGGAGCCGCCCTGTTGTGGCTTGCGACGATCAGCATCCTCTGCCAGTCGCTCTACAACATCGAAATCAGCCGCTACACGCTCTACACGGGCGAACCGATCTTTACCGGCAAGTTTCGCACCTTGCCGGGACCCATGTTTTGGCTCGTCGTCTATCTGTTGCTCGACTACGGCACGGTTTTTCCGTATCTGGCCGCCAGCGCGGCCGTGCCGCTGGAGGCGCTGATCCTCGGCGAGCTGCCGGACCACGAAAGGCTCGACCACTGGTGGCTCAACAAGATCTTGGCGTGCGCGATCTTCTTGCTCTCGATGATCCCCTTGATTTTCGGCGGCAAGGTTTACAACTCGCTCAAAGTGCTGATGACCTTCAAACTGGTCTTTGTCTTCTCGTTTCTGTTGATACTCGCCGTGCTGTTTTCGTCGTTCGGCGCGTGGCGGGAGATATGCACCGGATTCTTCAAGTTCGGGACAGTTCCGGTTGTGCACGGTGAGGACTGGAATGGGAACGGCGTGCTCGACGCGGGCGAAGACTTTGATCGCGACGGGCGACTCGACGCCGTTGAGCCGACGACGGGAACCGACGCCCAAGGCAATCCCCAGTTCCAGGACCTCGACGGCGATGGACGGCAGGACGGCACCAACGTCGACAACGTCTTCGTCGCTCTCTTTACTCGAGGAGAGTTGCCCGACGTCGACTACACCTTTATCGCTTTCATCGCAGCGCTGGCGGCCATCGCCGGCAACGGCGGCTTATCGAACACGCCGGTCAGCAACTTCACCCGCGATCAAGGCTGGGGGATGGGCCACCACGTCGGCGCGATCCCCAGCATGGTCGGTGGCCGGGGCATCGAGCTATCGCACGTCGGCTGTGTTTTTGAGGTGAATGAGGAAACGCTGCCGCTCTGGAAGCGGTGGTACAAACACGTCGTCCGCGACCAATTGGCCATCTGGGCCCCGGCTTGCTTTATCGGCGTCGCCCTGCCGGCGATGCTGTCGGTTGAGTTTCTGCAACGGGGCACGGAAGCCGACAAATGGAACATGGCGGCGATGACGGCCAACGGCGTTCAGGAACAAGTCGCCAACCCGCCCGACAACGTGCTCGTCAGCGCGCTCGGTTTGGACGGAGTGCTGAGCGGAACGGCCGTTGGCAAGATCTTCTGGGCGCTGACCCTGTTTTGCGGCTTCGTCGTGTTGGCCCCGAGCATGGCGGCGACTATCGACGGGTTCATTCGACGTTGGGTCGACGTTTTCTGGACGGCCAGCGCAAAACTGCGCGAGATGGATCCGTCATTCATCCGCCACGTCTACTTTCGGGTCTTGGTGGCGTACGGCGTTTTCGGATTCATCATGTTGTGGATAAACGCCCCTTCGACGCTGATCAAGATCTCCACAATCGGCTACAACTTCGCGCTCGGGTTTAGTTGTCTCCACACGCTGGTTCTCAACTTGATCTTGTTGCCCCGCGAACTGAGGCCGGGTTGGTTTCCCCGCATCGGGCTCGTCCTCGCCGGGCTGTTCTTCTTCACGCTCGGTTCGGTCGCCGCGTACCACGAGATCGGTAAGCTGCTGGGCGGTTAGCCGCGCCTCGTCACCGATCGAGCCGTTCGGGATCGGTTGAGAACCGGGTCGCCGTAGCGCGCGTGATTTGACCGGTCTGCATGAGGTGTCGGAGCGACTCGTTGAGCGTCACCATCCCGTCGGCTCGGCCCGTCAAGATGCTGTTGTCGATCGATTCGATGCGGCCCATGCGAATCGCGGCGGCGACGGGCAGATTGTTGTACATCACTTCGAGCGCCAAGACGCGTTTATCGCCATCGACCGCGTTGGGCAACAGGTGCTGAGAAATCACCGCCCGTAAACTCATCGCCAACTGCGAGCAGATGCCGGTCTGAACCTCTTGGGGGAAGAGATCAGCGTAGCGCGAGATCGCTCCTTTGGCGTCGCGCGTGTGCAGCGTGGAAAACACGAGGTGCCCCGTCTCCGCCGCGCTGAGCGCCATCTTGGCCGTCTCCTGGTCGCGAATCTCGCCGACCAGAATCACGTCCGGATCTTGCCGCAGCCCGTACTTGAGACCGTCGGAGAAGTTCTCCACATCAACGCCGACCTCGCGCTGCGTGACGAGCGAGCCGGCTTCTTTCGAAAAGACGTATTCGACCGGCTCCTCCACCGTGATGATCCGAGCTCCACCCCGTCGATTGATCCGATTGATGATCATCGCTAGCGAGGTGGTCTTGCCCGATCCGGTAACTCCAGAAAAGAGGATCAGCCCGTTGTGATAGCCGCCCAGCCGATCGGCGACCTCGACCGGAAACCCGGCCCAATCGAACGCTGGGATCTCGCGCGGGATGATTCGAAAACAGGCGCCAATGGCGCGCCCCGAATAGAAATAGTTGACGCGAAACCGCTGCACCGCGCCATCCATGTCAATCGCGAGCGAGAAGTCGATGTTCTTTGATTCTCGAAATCGACTGCGGTTGTGCTCGCTCAACACCGACTCGAGATCCTCTCGCAACGAACTCTCCGGCGCAACCGTCGTTTCGACCTCCGTGAGCGAACCGTGCACGCGAACGACAGGCTGGCGACCGGCGACCAAGTGCAGATCCGACGCTTGACGATCCACCGCCAACTCCAACAATCGCCGCAATCCCGCCGCGCAGCTCGTGTTCACGTCACGGCCGGACGAGAGCCCGTCAGAGCTGTTTTCGTTTGTCGCCGACATCGCCGTTCCCTTATGCGCCTCGTTTGCAGCTCGCTATTCTACGCTCTTTGTTCCACAGATTGGGAAAGGTGAGCAAGAAGTTGGCGAGGTCGCAACACCATCGCGGTCCGCTCGTTCCATCACACGCGCGAGTGATTCACGTTCGATCACAAGTAGATGATGCGGGTGGTGAGCATGGCCTTCCGCAGATCGGCGATTCCATCGCGCGAGACTTGAGATCCTGTCAACACGAGGAATCGCAAATGCCCCATCGTCTTGAGGACCGATATGCTGGCGTCGCTCACCCGCGTGTTCCGCAAGTCGAGGTGGTCGAGGTTGGAGCTGGCGGCCAGCGCTGCCAACTCGATGTCACTCACCGCACAATCGGCCAATTCCAGCTTGCGTGGATTCAAGTTCATCAGCCCGTCGATCAAGTCACCCGAGAAAGATGGGGCGGCTGGGCCGAAGTTGATCGTGTGGACCTTTCCACTCTTGGCGAACTTGACGTCGGCGCCCAACGCGCGGCAACGGTCAACGAAGGCCGTCTGGTGGGAGCTGAGTGGAGACACGTGGGTGACTGGGAATGGTGGGTGACTGAGAATGGTGGGTGACTGGGAATGAGGGTGGAGTTGCTTGTCGAGTTCGTCGCGCCCCGGACTGCCCGACGCCGGCGCATGGCCGTTAGTAGCAGAATCGAAGCGATTCGACAACGGACCACGCACACCACTTGCGCCACCGCTCGCACATGCTCCAGGTGCGCGCCAACCAGGACTCCTTCGTCACAGCGACGGGCGGCGGCAGCGCGTTGTATTGCGGATCGTTGTACCGACCGCGGACGCTGATTAGGAATGAGCCAGGGCTGTGGCGGTGGCTATCCGCCAACTCGGCGTAGCCGCAATGGTTGAGCGCCATCGCAGCAAGCGCCGCGCAGTGAACGCCGTCTCCCGGATCATCCCGAAGGTACCCTCGGACTGAGTAACGGCGGCCGAGTTGACGATCGAGGAAACCGCGCAGACGCAACCGCTCGGCGTGCGAGAACGCTCGTCGCGGCTCCATCAAGAACAAACGGATCGGCAGCGACCGACCGCGATTCGCCTCACTCAACTCCCGCCGGTAACTTGCCAACGGCACGCGGCGGACCCGATCCGGCGTGGCTTCGTACACCATGGGTGTATCATTCACGTTGACCACCAATCCGACATGGGAGATTCGTGAGCCGGTCGCCTGATAAACCAGTTTGTCGCTGTTCATCAGAACCACGATCGCGCCGTCGGGCGCCGATACGGGATCCGCACAGAAAAGCGCCGAGAGTAGCATCAACGTCTGCATGCGCAACCTCGTAAAAGGAAGTGCTGTTTGTCGCGAGTTCTGATTCCGTGCTCCCAATCCCCGTCGAACGACGGTCGTGATCAGGAGCGTCTTGGCCTAGATCTTACGTGCGTTCGCTCCAGACGACGTATTCTTGACTACACCACCCGACTTGATGAGAGCATAACACACTAGTAAATAACAGGTTACGGCTATTTGATTGTTCTCGATTCATTCCTCGGGAACGGAAACTTGGCCTCTGTGACCGGCGCAACCGCTGCCGCCGGTCTCCCGACTGGACGGCGACATGGTCGCTCGACAGCTTCCGCTCAGCGATCTTGAGGCCACCGCGACTCGACCAAACCATTGCCCATTCGATTTCGTCTACTACAAAGTTGTCCACCGACGTCGGCAACTCGAAACCGGCCGTCGCCCGATCGGCCGCCGTGAACTCAAGGAATCCACTATGTCGAGACACGTAAAGACAAACGGACTCGTTGCTCTGCTGCTTGTCACAGTGCTGGCCAACAGCGTAATCGGGCAAGAAGAGCCGCCGGCGCCCCCCGCGGCGGAAAAAAATGAGCTTCGCGAGCAAACAATTTACATTCCGTTTACAAAACTGCGCGACGTCTTTGAGAAGCAAGGTCGAGGCGTTTTTCTGCCGTACGAGAAGTTCCAGGAACTCTGGAAGCAGGCTCAGGCAGCGCAGCGGAAGCCGGCTGAGCAGAAGGCTCCGGCGGCGGCGCTGATCAGCGAGATCGACAGCGAAGCGGTGGTGTCGGATGACGTCGTTACGGTCACGGCCAAGTTGACGTTGGAGATCTTGGAGGACGGCTGGCACCAGATTCCGCTGCGGCTGAACGGGGCCGCCATTCTCTCGGCAAAAACGGGCGACGACTTGGCCCGCGTCATACCCAGCAAGCAAGGGTACCGGCTGCTGGTCCACAAGACCGAGGAGCAAGCCGAGCGGCGTGAAGTGACGATCGTCTACGCGAAGATGATCACGAAGACGCCCGGGCAGAATCGCGTTTCCTTCCAGGCCCCTCAGGCTCCCGTCAATCGATGGCGCGTGCGAGTTCCCGAGCAAGGCGTGAAGCTGAACATCCAGCCTTTGATCGCCGCGTCGGAACCGCCGGCGGACGAGCGAGCTGAGGGCGAAACCGTGCTGCTGGCGTTTGTCGGAGCCGCACCGACTGTGACGGTGGACTGGACTCCGAAGGCGGAAGGCGCTGCTGGACTCGACGCCTTGGCGTCCGTTCAAGCAGAACAGTCACTCACCATCGGCGAAGGAGTCATTCGCTCGCGGGCGATCCTCAACTACACGATTCGGCGAGCTGAGCTTACCGAACTAGCGATTCAAGTTCCCGCCGATCACAAAGTGGTCGGAGTCTTCGACGCCAACGTGCGGAAGTGGAGCGCCGCGAACAACGCCGATGACGAGAAGCTGCAAACGGTTTCGGTCGAGTTGTTCCAGCCGGTTCGCGCGCGGCAATCGTTGACCGTCGAGCTCGAGAAGTTCGTCGAGGACGCGCAAGGCGAGTTTTCCGCTCCAGTGATCCAAGCGCTCAACGTGGGCCGGCAGCAAGGCGTGGTCGCCGTCACCGCTTCGGCCGACTTGCGAGTGGAACCGATGCGGCGGACTGGTTTGCTGCAATTGGACGCGGGCGAACTGCCGGCCTCGATGAAGAAGACCAAGTGGGCGTTTTCGTATCGCTACGCGGCGGCTCCATTCGACTTGGCGCTGCGTGTCGAGAGGATTCGACCGCGCATTGAGACGCGCGAATTGGTTGAGGCCTATTTGGATCCCGATCGGCTGACGGTCGATCTGCTTGCCGTGTTCGAGATCGAACGGGTGGGCGTGTTCCAGATGAAGTTTGACATTCCCGACGGATACGAATTGCGGAGCGTGCAAGGCAGACAAGCGGCCGGAGCCGGTGCGGTGGCGGTCGATGGTTATCACGTCGAAGGCGAGGACGAAAAGACGTTGGTCGTAAACCTATCGCAACGAGCGCTGGGAAAAGTCGCCCTGCTGATCGAAATGCAAAAACAGCTCGATGACGCCAACCTGTTGTCGCCCACAGGCGAGTCGAGTGACATCGTGATTCCAGCTCCGCGAGTGACGCCCGAAGGTGTCGAGCATTCGCGGCGGCGGATGGTCGTGTACGCGCCGGAGAGTTTGCGAGTCAATCCGGGCGAGACCGAAGACGCTCAGCCCGTGTCGTTCCAAGAGGCGGTGGCTGAAACCCAATCGATGCGTGAAAACCGTTTCTCAACGGCCCGCCAAGTGCTCGCCTACACGTACGGGCGCGATGTCGGCGCGGTCGCCGTCGTGGCTCAGCGGCGGCGTCCCCACGTCACCGTGGCGCAGGTGCTGCACGCGTCGATCGATGAGGGAGTGGCCGCCTACCGGGCGATCTTCCAGTACGACATCCGCTACAGCGGCGTCAAAACACTGCGGATCGATGTGCCCACCGACTTGGCCGCCGAGTTGGGCAACCAATCCGGCAACGGCCGGGCGGTCGACCCCGCTCCGGACGATGTCGCCGAGGGCTACATCGCCTGGCAGCTGACCGACGAAGCGGAAATGATCGGGTCGCGGCAGTTCGAGTTTCGTTGGGAGCGGAAGATCGACGCGCTGGAAGTCGGCAAGAGTGTCGATCTGACTCTTCCCGTACTCAAACCTCAAAACGTCGACCGCGCATGGGGTCAGATTATCTTGGCCAAGGCCGAGTCGCTCGACATCCAGGCCTCGGGCGAGAACAAAGGGCTGCGGCCGATCGATCCGCAACACGACCTGACGCCGTTTACTCCTCAGGACGTTCGCGATACGGCCGCGCGAGCGTTTGAGTTCCATCAAGACTGGAATCTCGAGATCGCGGCGACGCGCTACGAACTCGAAGAAGTCAAGCGGACCAGCATCGAAGTCGCTGTGGTGCGAATGGTCGTAACTCGCAGCGATCAGATCGCCGTACAAGCGCTCTATCGCATGCGGAGTGTTCGCCAAAGGCTAGTGGTTCGTCTGCCGGAGACGGTCGACCCGAAAAATGCATTCGACGCGCAGCCGCTGCACATCAACGGCCAGCCAGTCGCTCTCGAACGGGGCGACAAGGGCGAGTACTACATTCCGTTGACGGGATTGAGCAGTGGTGAACCGTTCGTACTGGAATTGCGTTATCTGGCGTCGGGCGGCGCGCAGGATCTCCATCTTCCCGAGTTCCCGAGCGAACCGGCCGTGCAGAAGGTCTACCTGTGTGTCTATCTGCCCGAAGAGTGGCTGATGCTCGGCAAGCAAGGTGATTGGACGAACGAGGTGTTCAACGGTTTCCAATCATTGTTGGGCGGCGACGCGGCCTACGCGACTTCGGACGATCATTTGATCCGACAAGTGGTCGAAGGCGTACGTTGGAGCGAGAGCTCGAAATTCGCGACCGACGGCAACCTCTACATCTTCTCGGCTCTGCGACCGGATCCGCCGCCGGACGGTTCGTTGAGCCTGACGGCTTACCGTGACACGTTCGTGTATGGCTGCCTGTACTTGTTGATTGCGATTGTCGGGCTGTGTCTGCTGCCGCGCCCGCTGACTGAGAAATTCACCGGCCTGGCGATTGTGCTGGCGGCCTTGCTGTTGGCGGGTGGGCTGTGGCCGCTCTTCACGTCGCAGATCTTCAACGGACGACTTGCGACTGCTTTCTGCGTCGTGGTCTTCGTCTGGATCGTTCACTTCCTGTTTGTGCAATTTCGAGCGTTGCGGAGACGCCTCGTTTCGGTGACTCCGTTCCAATCGAATACTCCGCCTGTTGTTCGCCCGGCTCCGCCGGAGCAGCCGTCGGATGCAGAAGTTGTCATGGGCGACGCGGCAGGCGGCTCGAATACGAGCGACTCGGACTCCTCCGAACAGGAAGGAGAGTCCCATGCTTAACGGCATCTGTTCCAGATCAGCGCACGATCGTCGGTTGTTTTCATTTACTTCAGTCGCGCGTTCCGCGCTGCTGGCTACGCTCCTGTTCACTTCGTTCGCTTGGTTCGACGCCGGTGTCGCCGAGGCTCAAGGCGACGCGCCGGCCGCGAAGAAGACACGAGAGATTTTCGTGC
The DNA here is from genome assembly GCA_030748485.1 of Pirellulaceae bacterium. Taxonomy (GTDB): domain Bacteria; phylum Planctomycetota; class Planctomycetia; order Pirellulales; family Pirellulaceae; genus JASMLW01. Next base: position 17,415 of record JASMLW010000586.1, on the reverse strand, counting down.
CGTACTCCGAGCTGGAAGCGTTGTTGGACCGATCCGCGCGGCACGTGTTGTTAAAACGTGACCAGTACGAGGAGTTGATTCAGAAGGCGATCCGCCTGACACCCGATATGGCCCCACGGGCGGCGACGATCTTGTCGGCCAGCTACGACGGACAGCTCAGCGACTCGCGCGCCGAAGTCCGCGCCTCGCTGGAGATCGAGATTCTCCGCGATGGGTTGATTCCAGTTTCGTTCGGACTGACCGGTTTCGGCGTCCGCTCTGCGCGGATCGGCGATGCGCCGGTTCCGCTCGCTGAGCCGAGTCCCGGCAAGTTCACGGTTTTCCTGGAGGGTCGCGGCCGCCGCGCGGTTGTGCTCGACCTCACAGCGCCGGTCGTCACCTCGGCGGCTCAACAATCTCTTTCCTTCAATCTGCCGACCGTGTCGGCTTCGCAGTTTCGGCTGCGCGTGCCGGGAAATGTCGAAGTGAAATCCGGAGCGAGCGTGATCAGCCGCGACGTCGACGAAGATGCGAATGTGACAACCTTTGAGTTGACGCCGCCGCGCGGCAAAGCCCAAATTGTGATGTCGCTTAACAACAAGCGATTGCAGCGCGATCAAGTCGTCGTCGCTCGCAGCGTGGTGGTCGACGAACTGACGCAGGCGTACGAGCGGTTGCACGTGACGACGTCGTTTGAAGTGTTGCACGGGGCGGCCGAACAATTCCGCTTCTCGACGCCCGCCGGATGGGAAATCACCGACGTTCGCAGCGAGCAACTCGCGCGGTGGAGCGTCGCCGGCGACGAGAATCCTGTGCTGGAAGTGACGCTGCGCCGACCGGCGACGGGGGTCGTCACGTGCGCGATCACCGCCGTGCGGAACTCACCTGAATTCGCTCAGTGGACGATGCCTGAATTGACTCCGCTCGAGACGGCCGGCAACATGGCGATCGTCGGCGTGCTACTGGAGGATCGCCTAAAGCTGAACTCGGTCGTCAGCGCCGACCTGATTCCGATCGACGCGGCCGTGTTGGCTGAGGCGTTGCCCGAATCGGCGACCGCCGTCGCCCCGGGCGAACCGATCGTGACGTCCGCGCTGGCTTACTACGCGCCTTTGGGCAGCGTGGATGTCACCGGGTCGTTCGACAAGCCGCCCGCTCGACTCAACGTCGTCTCCAGCACATCGCTCAAGGCGGCCGACGGCGGACTGACCATCGATGGACGTTTTGTCGTGTTGCCTGAAGTTGAACGGCGATACAGCGTCCAATTGGCCGTACCGGCTGGCTGGCGAGTTACGCAGATTACCGACGCCAACCAGGCTCCGCTGCGGCACGAGTCGTATACGGACGACGACGGCGCAGCATGGGAGTCCGTCTACTTTCAAAAGGGCGTCGAACCGGGCCAGGAAGCGACGATTCTGTTCCGCGCGGAACGGATTCCCGACGATTGGTTCGGCGTGTGGAATGAACGAGAGCTCGATGTGCCGCAGTTCGCGCTCCGCGCGGCCGACGAGACCTTGGGCGCTCTGGTTGTTGAGTCGTTTGATGATCTGCAGGCGCTGCCCATAGTCGCCGAAGGGCTGACTCCGCTGAACGCCAACGAACGCAGCCGCTACGGCGTCGGCGACATCAACGCCGATCTAGCCTATCGGTTCGACGGACAATACCGCTCGCGAATTCAGTTGCGACGCAATCTTCCTTCGATCACCGCACGCAGCTTCGCCTTTCATCGCGTCGAGTCGAACCGTCTGGTCACGCATCTCGAGTTGATCTTCGATGTTCGCGAAGCGCGAACGCGAACTCTGGGATTCTCGCTGCCGATCGACACGCCGCGGGCTCTGGCGATTCAGGGTGTCAACGTCGCCGTGAAAGAACAGCAGAGCGATGACGACGAGGACGCCGGTTTGCGCCGCTGGACGGCTCAACTGGCCGAGCGCCGCGGTGGCGAAGTGCGATTGGCCGTTGACTTTGAAACGACTTGGGAAGGCGATCCGCCAGCTGAACTGAAACTGCCGATGCCGGCGGCCACAGGCTCCGTTTACCAAACGAGCATCGTCGCCGTCGAAGGCGACTCGCAGTTGGACGTTGAGATCGACACAGAGGCTCGTCGCGTCGATGTTGGCGAGTTGGTCGTCGCCAACTACCAAACCGGTCCGCGACTGGTCGGCGCGCACGAATTCATCGGCGCTTCGGGCGCAGTGACTCTCAAGCTGGCTCGTCGAGCCGGCAAGGGGTTGCCCCCGGTGATCGTTGAACGAGCGGAAATCGTCACCCTGTTCGGCGGTAACGGTCGGGCTCAGTCCGCCGCCCGCTACTACTTGAAGACGAAGGTCTCGTATCTCGAGGTCCGCCTGCCGGCCGCGGCGAAGCTGTGGGCCGTTATGCTCGACGGTCGACCGATGACGCCGCAACGCGACGGCGATCGGCTGCTGCTCAGCTTGCCGCCTTCCGAACTGGCCGTCCGCGACCTCAGCGTCGTGTACGAAACTCCCACGCCGAAGATCTCGACCCGCGGCGTGATTCAGGCCGAACCGCCGCGGCTATTCATCGCGCTCGACGACGACCAGAACAAAGCTGTTGAGGCGCCGCTCGCTCAACTCATCTGGCACGCTGTGTTGCCCAACCAGATGACGATCTCGGACGTGCACGGAACGGTCTATCCGGTCGAGCCGTTAGGTCAATCTCAAGAAATGCCGGCCCTATTTGACCTCGCCGACGTGGGCGGGATTGTTCAGATGTCGGCCGACCTCACTCAGATCGAGTATCCCGACGACATGGTCGCGGAATCGGGGGGATTGTCGCATGCGCTGGAGTTGCCCGCCGATCCGTTTGGTGCGCCGAATGAGCCCAGCAGTGGTGACGGCGAGGCGACGACGGCTGAGCCGACGGCTCCGCCCGTCGCCGCCGCGTCGCCGCAGAACGCCGTTCCACCTCCGACAGACCAACCGCAACCACCCGGCGCCGGCGGGGAAGACGCCGGAGCGGGCGACCGCGGCCCCGGTCCCGGCGGCCAGCAGCAAGCGGCACGACCGGGAGACGAAAATGCACAATTTGCGGAATTGCCGGTGACGGCGGGGTGGGCGCTCGAAGGCGTCCGCAGCCTGAACATCGATCTGACCAACGCGATGAGCAGCGCCCACAACGTGGTGACCTTCAAGAGTCTTGGCGTGTCGCCGCGGTTGGCGGCGAGCGTCATCGACCGGCGTCGGTTGGATTCGCTGGTCTGGGGTCTGGCGCTCGTCGTTGTGGCGTGCGGCCTATGTCTGCTCCGCTGCTCCGGTCGAACGCAGGCGTGGTTCATCGTCCTGATGATTGCCCTGCTGCTCTTCGTGCCGCCGTTGATCGACCAAGTCGAGTTCAGTCGTTCGGTTGTCGACTTGATTGGAACTGTCGTCTTCCTATTGGCGGTCTTGTATATAGCCAAGGCAGTGGTTTCGTTTTTCGTCTCCCGACTGGCGCGGATTGCCTCCGGCGCGGCGGTGGCCGCGACCGTGATGTTGTTGATCGCGAGTGGGGGGCAACTGAACGCGCAAGAGATGTCGGCGTCTGAACTGGTGGATCTGATCAAGCGCCTCGCGCCGCAGCCGGTGACCATTCCCAAAGATGCGGTGATCGTACCTTTCCGTCTGGACCCCGACGGCGACTTGACCGATTCGTTGGCCAAGGCGGATCAGGTTTTCGTTCCGTACGAGAAGTACGTCGAGTTGTGGAATCGGGCCAATCCAAATCAGAAACTGACGTCGACACCTCCGCCCGCGGAATATGCATTTTCCGGCGCAGCTTATACGGCGACGCTCGCGGACGGTGACGAGTGGGTGGTGCAGGGAACGATTTCAATTGACCTGTTCGTCGAGCGCCCGATCCTCGTTCCGCTGCCGCTGCAGAGCGGAGTCGTGGCGGCCGCCACCCTGGATGGAGAGCCGGCCAAGTTGACTGTCATCCAGCCGGCGCCGGCCAACGCGGAGCCGAAACAGCAAGACAAGCAGGCGCAGATGGAGCAGCAAGCGGCGCCGGCCGCGGGCGGTCCGGTGCTGGCCCTGCAAGTGTCCGGCAAGGGCCGCAAGGAGCTGGCGCTGACGATTCGGTTCCGAGTCAACCGCCAAGGTGGTTGGCGTCGTGTCGGTGGCCGGTTGCCGTCGGCTCCCGCTACCAGTCTGACTTTGACCGCACCTGCGCTGGACACGGAGATTCGTTTGAGCGGGGTGCAGGACCGCAGCCAATGGCAGACGACCGAAGCCAATCAGACGATCGAAACCGCGCTGGCGACGGGCGGTCAGTTCGCTTTGCAGTGGCGACCGCAAGTGGCTCAAGGCGTCGTCGACCAAAGCTTGACCGCCAACTCCCAGGTCGCTTTGCACATCCAAGAGGATGGGCTCCGCGCCGTTTGGATCGCCAATCTCGAGTTCCGGCAAGGACGGCGGACGACATTTTCGTTCACGATTCCCACCGACTACGTAATCGAACGAGTTGAAGGCGCGAACATTCGCGGTTGGACGACCGAAGTTCAGGACGACCAGCGGCGGATCGAAGTGACGTTGCTGAAAGAAGCGGTCGATCGAGAGAGCGTTCAGCTTCAGACCGCCAAACGCGGCGCTGTTGGCGTCGACGAGTTGCGGGAATTTGATGGCCCGGTCGTCGGCATTCCTGAAGCGGCGCTGCACCAGGGGTCGCTGATCATTCGCCGCAGTCCGCACTTGAATCTGCGGATCGCCAACCTCCGCGGCGTAGTGCAGACGGACATTCCGGATAATCTGCCGGCTGTGATGAGCATCGAGTCGGGGCCGCTGGGGGTGCGCGACTTCCAGGCCTACGAGTTCTCGATGACGCCGTTTCAATTGCGATTGGCGGCGACGCCGATCACGACTTCGACAGCAAAAACCTCGGCTCGACTCCAGACGTTACTGCGTTTGGCGGCCGACGACGCGGCGCTCGAATCGCGGATATTGATCGAGAGTCCGGATCGATCCATCTATCGGCTGCACGTGCGGATTCCAGCGGCGTTGGACGTCGCCCAGGTGGCGGCTCCCGGTCTGTTCGACTGGTCGGTCACCGGAGCCGATGATCAACGAACTCTGAATCTGTTCCTCAACGAAGGACAGCGAGGTTCGTGGAGTGTCGCGCTGAACGGCTCGCTCGGCGAACGGCAGGGCGATCAACCGCTCGACATCCCCCGACTTGAAGTGCTCAACGTGCGGCGGCAGGAGGGCGACATCGTCGTGCAGGCCGACCCCGGCTACCGCGTTGACTCCAGCAATCTCAACGGCATCCAGGCCACCCAACTCGAAACGCAAGCGAGCGGTGCGGCGGCGCGAGTCCAGCAATGGTTGGCGGCGAAACAGCGGACGCTGGCCCGGCTCGCGCTGACCTACCAGCAACCCAACTACAGCGGTCAATTGGTCACGACTCGACGCAACTCGCAGATCACCTGTACAACGGTAACCAACGTGCGAGTTTCCGATCAGACCATCGAAGAGACGATTCTGCTGCAATTCAAAGTGCGTCATGCGGGAGTTCGCGAGTTGACTTTCCTGGCTCCCGCGACGCTCGCCGCGGCTCGAGTCCAGGCCCCGTTGCTCCGGCGGAAGACGATTGAGCCGATTGAGGACAATGAAGACCAGATTCGATTCCGTCTCGAGCTTCAAGAAGAAGTGATGGGAGACATTCTGATCGTCGTCGAGCGCGACCGGCTGCACACGAGCGACGAACAGTTCGCGCCGTTGCCGACGATTGAGAGCGAGTTCGCCGAAACGTTGCAGCAGTACGTTACGTTAGAGAACGCCAGTCGCGACGAGTTGGTCATCACGCAGAATGAGGGAGTCGAGCCGCTCAGCCGGCAGACGGCTCCGGCCATGTTGGCCAACGCTGATCTCAACCGCGCCTACGTCGTGAAGGGCGCAGCCGTTTTCGCGTTCCAGGCGAAGCGGCGCGAGACAGTGCAGACCGTGGGCGCTCGCATCGGGCTCTCGGAAATCAGCTTGATGGTCGACGCCAACGGCGCCTATCGCGGCATTCAGACGCTGCACATCGACAACCGGACCGAGCAGTATCTGGAGATTGAGTTGCCGGCGGGAGCCGCGCTCTGGACGGCTCGCGTGGCTGGGGCGTCCGTGAAGCCCGCTCAGTCCGCCGCCGGTGCGCAGCTGTTCCGCCTGCCGCTGATCAAGACGGCCGCCGGCGATCCGGATTACAGTGTGGAGATCAAGTACGGCGGACAACTTCCGCCGATTGCGAACTGGCGGACAGTCAAGTTTCCGCTTCCCCGCACACACAACATTAACGTGGAACTCAGCCAGGTGCGGTTGTTTTTGCCGGAGTCGTTTCGCTGGGACAAGTTCGGCGGTTCGCTAAAGCAAGTCGACGATGCGGCCGAATTGGACGCCGGCTACGTGACCTACGTCAACCGCCAGATTGAAAAGGCGACTCAAACTCTCTTGGTCGGCAGCGATTACGACAGGGCTCGCGCCACCAGCAACCTCAAGAAGTTGCAAGTTCTGTCAGGTCAACTGCGCGACTACAACAAAAGCAACCTGGACAACGAGAATGTACAGGAACAGGTCGACCTCAACGCGCAGGTGCTGGAGCGAGCCGAACGGACAATTCGCGAACAGGAATACGAGAGTCAGGAATTGGGTGTGGATAACCGCATCCGGTTTAACGATTTGTTCACGCGCCAAAAGAACGAGCGTTCGAGAAACGTCGTCGAATCGTTCGGCAACAACTTCTCCTATAGCGAATCGGGCGGAAAACCCGGCACAAAGCTCCCCGGAGAAGGAAAGGGAGGTGCGTTCGACAAAGAATGGTTGTCGCGCAACCAACTGAAATCCGACAAGGGATCGGGCGGCAAGGGACCGGCGGGCAAGGCGGACGACGCCAAGCAGGGAGCCTCCAAGTCGCGCGTGCAAACCAACCGAAAGCAGTTGGGCAACAATCGTGAACAGCTCGAACAACGCTTGGCTGCGCCGCAAACCAAGCCGCAGAAGGAGAAGTCCGAAGCCGAGCGCCAAACGCGCCAGACGGAGCCCCAGCGCCGGTCGCAGTCGTCGAAGGAGTTGGCGAACGAGTACAAAATGCGACTTGATCGATTGTCGCAATTGGGCTGGACTTCCGGTCAGGCGGGCCAGCAGGGTCAAAGCCAGCAGGGCGTTCAGAGCGGCCGACGGAGCGATGTTGATGATCGAGACGGCAGTCGCGTCTCGGGCGGCGGCATCGGCGGCGGCGGTGGCGGATTCGGCGTCGATGGGCGGGGGCGAGGATTCGGGGAGGGTGCTGCGAATGCTGAAGAGGTTCCCCACGCGATCGCCAGCGGTGTCGTCCCCGACTTCGGTGAACAGACGACGCTCGCCAGCCTCGACATCGACATGCCGATGGACGGCGAGTCTTACTTTTTCGTCACGCCGCGAGGCGAACTCGAAATCGAGGCTCGCGTGATTGAGGACCGCCTGGTCGATCGCGGGATTCGACTGATTCTCGCCATTGTCGTGTTGTTAGTCGCCGGCGTTGTGATGCGTTTGACTCGCCGGCGTTCGTCCTAGAGGCTGTTTCAGAACCTTGTACGATGGCCTTCCAAGGCGCCTTCCAAGGCCGTCGAATTTGGAAATCCTCGGGAAACGACGGCCTTAGAAGGCGCCTTGGAAGGCCATCGTACGGCAAGACATCGGTTTTGAAATGCGCTCTAGTCTAGCGATCGGTCACCTAAACCCCATACGATTCTTCCAGCAGGCGCTCGTACAGCTCACTCGACAACCGCCCGGCTCGGGCGTGAGTGACGGTGCCGGTGACGTGGGTCGGATCGGAGAATCCGACAATCGCGGCGTGGACATGAGGATGCGTCAGGGGGAATCGAACGGCCGCTTCCCGGATCGTCATGTCAGCCGGCAGCCGCTCCGCTAGCCGCGCTCCCCGCGTGACATCTCGTCGATAGAGATCGATGGGGAAGAACTTAGTTTTGTGGGTGTGCGGACTGGGTGGAAGTCCCAGTAACGCTCCGCCCGCGAAAACTCGAATCGCCAGCACGCCCATCCGCTGCTCGGCGCAGCGCGCAATTACATTTCCGTAATCGGCTTCCGAATAACCGTTCGGCGCCGCGCTGCCCGCGGACGGATTGGCCAGATTGAACGGGATTTGAATGGTGTCGAATCGCCCGCTGTCGATTGTTTGGGCCAGCGAATCGGCGTCCCCGATTCCGGTCAGTCCCACGAACCTCACAAGGTGCTCGTCTTGCAGTCGACGAAACTCGTCAGACACTTCTCCCAACACATCGGCGGGCTCCAGGGATGTGGGCTGATCGCCCCGCTTGGCGGTGATTGAGTTGTGGAGTTGCAGGAGCGTCAACTGCGAGATGCGCAGCCGTTTCAGACTCGCCTCGACAGAAGCGCGCACGGCTCCGCGAACGTCGTTCAATTGATCGGGAAACAGGCGAACCTTGGTGGCGATCGACACGGCCGATCGATGGGCTTCGAGGGCGACTCCCAGATGCCGCTCGGAAGAACCGTCGCCGTAGGTGGCCGCCGTGTCGAACCAATTCACTCCCGCTGCAACAGCGCAGTCGACGACGCGTTGCTGAGCGCCATCGTCGTCATCCGTCATCAGTTGAGGAATCGGACCGGCTCCAAAAGCCAACCGAGAAACATTGATTCCCGTTCGTCCAAGAACAATATTGTGCATCAGACAGTGTCGGTTTCATGTCATTGGCTGCGGCGACGCGCTAATCGTCAATAGACAAACGGTACGAAGCGGCGAACAGCACAGCGGTACGCGAGGAACGTTGATCCAAAGGCGCGCTCCAAACAACGGTCTTCCCGACGGGCGCGGAAGACGACGACGGGTAGCAAACCACCTGCCCAGATCGCGAAGGCCCACCATGTCGATACAGCTAGCGCGGAGCCGAATCCGGCGAGTAGAATCGCGGTCTCTGAAGGGTGGCGCAGGAAACGATATATCCCAGCGCGAATCAACGGTTGGTCGTCCACGACGATGACGCCCGAAACAAAGAACTTCCCCAGCGCCGTGAATGACGCGGCTCGCAACAGAGCTCCGGAAACGACCATGGTCGGAGCCAGCCAAAGCAGCCATCCCGGCAGGTTGGGAGCCGTGCAGAGGCCGGCGAGAAACAGCGCCAGCAGCAGTTGGCCCGTCAGCCAGGCCGCCCAGTCGGCGGACCGATCCGCGGCTCGCGGGGCGCTCCAGCTTCGCGCGCCGCAACTGTACCCCACGTCGACCAGTGCAAACGCTGTGACAACGGCCGACCAAATCAGCTGCCAGCCGATCGCCGGCGGCGCCGCAGTGAAACTCCGACTCAAAATCAGCAGGCAGCCATGAGCCGCGACAACGATTGCCGCCTGCGGCAACAGTTGCATGATCATAGCTCGTTCATGAGAGAATCGAATTGAGTCGCGGGGTAGCCGATCGCGTCGGATATCTGTTCGAGTTCCATTCGGTCGGCCATGGCGGGCGATTCCGGCGAGAAGATTCGCGCCAGCGAGTGAATGATGAATCCCTTGCCATCGGTCGTCAAATCGGCGGCTTGGTTTTGGATGTACGTCATCGGCTCGACGCCGGACTGTTTCGCCTGGTCAAACTCAATGTAGATTTGTTGTTCGGTGATCGTCGTCTCGGAAATCTCTTCGTAGATCTGGCGAAGTGCGTAAATGTTCTCCTCGGTGAAACGCCCGGCGCCGAGCATGGCCATGATGAATACGCGACGAATCGAGTCGAGCGTTTCCGCCCGACTCGCGGCCGGATCGTAAGACAACACCTCTTCGGCGTACGTGCCCGCGCACGACGAGCATTCAATGTATCTCCCGTCGTAACCCAGCGGGATCACCGGAATGAAATAGAGAGTGAACCAGCGACGGACTCCAATCAGGCGGTAGGCGCGATTCGCGTTGCAGCGCGGGCAGTGGAACGCGCCATCGCCCATCGTCGAATTCATTGAACGTGTGCCGAAGATGATCATGAATAACTCGCCTGCATTGAATAACGTCCATCAACCGCCAGATTGCGCCCGGCCATAATAGCACTTGTGGCGTTGAGAATCCGGGACTTCCCTGGTTGGATTCCAGCGACCAACGGAAGCGGGCGAACGCCCACCGAGCGGCAGCTCGCTTTGTGAGTGGCACTGCCACTTGTGGCGTTGAGAATCCGGGACTTCCCTGGCTGGATTCCAGCGACCTACGGGAGCGGACGACGTCGAACCGAGCGGCAGCTCGCTTTGTGAGTGGCACTGCCACTTGTGGCAGTGGCTAACCCAGCTGTTTGGTGGGATAATCTTCGGTGACGAGAATACCACTCGTTCCGTGGAGAATCGCGCTCGGGATCCGACCTTGCTTTGACAACTTTGGTGGCGAGAATGAACCCACGGAATGCTAACCGATCGTGGGGATCGAGTTGAGTTTGTCCATTGATCCATTGAATCGCCGTCGCCGAGAACGCAGCGGATCGTGCCGTGTTTGCGTTCTCGTCGCGATCATCATGGCGACTGGCGTCGGCCGGCCCGGCGAATGCGCGGCGGAGGATGGTGTTCCGAGCGAGGCTAAACTGAGCGTTCACCCGGCGTCTGTTTCGTTCAATCATCACAGCCGGCGCAGACAATTGGTTGTCACCGAACGCGACGACCGTGGATATGAAGTCGATCGGACAGCTGAGACCGTTTTCCATTCATCCAACGACGACGTCGTAGAGATTTCCGCATCCGGTGTCGCGGTCGCCAAGGCGAACGGGTCCGCTGTGATTCGCTGCCGGTCGGGCGACAGGTCGACCGAAGTTGGCGTCGAGGTTTCGGGCGTTGCGGGCCCACCCTCGATTTCGTTTCGATTCGACCTGTTGGCGACGCTGTCGCGGGCGTCGTGCAGCTCCGGCGCTTGTCACGGCAGTCCCACCGGCAAGGGAGGATTTCGCCTCTCGCTACGCGGTTTCGATCCGTTGCTCGATGAGCGAACGCTCGTTCGGCAGGACGGCGGACGCCGAGTCAACCGCTTCGACGCGGAGCGCAGCCTGATGCTTCTGAAGCCGACGATGAAGACCGCCCACAGCGGCGGTTTGCGGCTCCGCGCCGGCAGCCACGAATACGAGTTGGTTCGCGACTGGATCGCGTCCGGAGCGGGCGGGCCACCTGCGAAATCCGTCGAGTGTCTGGGAGTCGAGCTGTTTCCCAAGCATCGCGTGTTGCCGTCGGACGCGCGGCGGCAGCAGCTCTCGGTGTGGGCGAAGTTTTCCGACGGTACGCAGCGGGATGTAACGCATCTGGCGGGCTTCGCAAGTTCGGACGAGCAGGTTGCCAACGTCGACCGCAACGGTGTCACCACGGGCCATCAAAAAGGCGATGCGACTATCATCGCGCAGTACCTCGACTACTTCGACACCGCCTCGTTCACATTCGCTCCTCCCGAACGAAAGCTCTCCTGGCGGTTACCAACCGCCAACAATTGGATTGACGAGATCGTGTTCGCGAAGCTCGGCCAATTGCAGATCGAGCCGTCCCCGCTGAGCTCGGACGGGGAGTTTGTGCGTCGAGTCTATTTGGATGTTCTAGGCGTGCTCCCTCCTGGCGAAGCCGTGCGACAATTCTTGGCGGACGAGTCCACTGATAAGCGAGCTCGCCTGATTGACCAACTGTTGACTCGCCCCGAGTACGCCGAGTTTTGGGCGCTGAAGTGGGGTGACTTGCTACGTGTGAAGAGCAGCAAAGTCTCGGGCAACGGAGCGCGGAAGTTTCATCGCTGGTTGGTGCGTTCGATGCGCGACAACAAACGGCTCGACGAATTCGCGGCGGAGATTCTCACGGCGGCCGGGCCGACAATGAACCATCCGCCCGCCATGTTCTATGCGGCTTCGCGCGACGAACTCGACCTGGCGGAGTCGATATCGCAGCTATTCATTGGCGCACGCATTCAATGTGCCAAATGCCACAACCATCCGTTCGATCAATGGTCGCAGGACAACTACTACGGCATCGCCGCGTTCTTTGGTGGAGTTCGGCGGACTCCCACCCGCCGACCCGGTGAAGTTCTGGTCTGGCTGGACCGGGCGGGCGAAGTTACTCAGCCCAACACGGGACGAGTTATGCGACCTTGGTTGCCGGGTGGACAGCCGTTGGGCGCGGATCAAGCCGACCCCCGCCAGGCGCTCGCCGATTGGCTGACCGATTCGGACGATTCGTCGTTTTCGCGAGTCGCCGCCAATCGGATTTGGGCGCACGTGATGGGCCGAGGCGTGGTCGATCCGGTGGACGACGTACGGGCGACGAATCCACCGGCGATTCCCGAGTTGTTTCACGGGCTGGGAAAGCGGCTCGTGGAGCTCGGCTACGATCAACGAGCCTTGCTTCGAGAGATTCTCAACAGTCGCGTTTATCAATTGACGAGTCGCTCGACGGCTTCGAACCGGGCGGACGAGAAGTACTATTCGCACGCGCGGGCCCGCCTGTTAACCGCTGAGCAGTTGATGGACGCCATTTCTCAAGTGACCGGTGTCCCGAGTGAGTTTCTCGGGATGCCGCCCGGGACGCGGGCCGGGCAATTGCCGGCGCCCGAGTTCGGGAACGACTTCCTGGCAACGTTTGGTCAGCCGGGGCGCAACACGGTCTGCGAGTGCGAGCGGTCCAGCGAACCGAAACTCGCTCATGCGTTACAGATCATCAATGGTGCGACGATCGCCGACCGATTGCGCGATCCGCGGGGGCGGCTTCAACAATTGGTCAACGATCGGAACGCGCGGGTGGCCGCCGCCGGCGAACCGCCCCGCCAGCAGCTCGCCCTCTGGCTTCGCGCCGATTTGGGAGTCGAGCACAACGGTCGGCCGGCGACGCGCGGGCAGACCGTTGAGCGCTGGATGGATCAGAGTGGCCGCGCGCGCCATGTCGAACAGTCCGCGGACGACCGTCGCCCGACGTTGGCGATCGGGGTCGGCGGATCCCCGGCAATTCGATTCGACGGCCGCCGCGCCATGCTCAACCATACCGCCGGCGATCTGTTTGAAGCCGCCGCGCCGCGCACGATCTTCGTCGTCGCCCAGGCAGCCGAAGGAGGAGTCGGGGGTGCTCTGGTCACCACCCGTCGCAACCGACCGCTCTTCGCCGCTCAACATGTCGTCGTCGGCGGAAAGTACTACGTCTATTCCGACGGCGTTAACGGCTCCGGAAACACGACGGCGGAATTGGGACGATTTGCAGCGTTGACAAAGCCGTTCGTCACGGCTTTCGTTTCGCCCGGCGCGGGAGCCAAACTGCAAGTTTCGGTGAACGGTCAGCCGCTCGACTTGAGCCAAGCGGGGGCGGTTGGCGGCGATGGCGGCTCGGCCACCGGGTTTTCTATCGGCGGACGAGAAGATCTGTCGCCGGGTAGCCAGGCGTGGCACGGCGACATTTGCGAAGTGCTCGCCTACTCGGGCGAGTTGTCTGAGCAGCAACGGCGTTCAGTAGGTTCCTATTTGGCGACGAAGTACGGTCTGACGACCAGCTATCCGGTCAAGCCGTCGCCGCGGACGGAACACCGTGTCGCCGACACCGAGGTCGTCACTCAATTCTACTGGGCCGCCGTTTCGCGGCCGCCGACAGCGGCCGAAATGGCGGCTGCGAAATCGTATATCGAGCAATCGGCGTCGCGGCTGGAAGGCCTCGAAGACATCTGCTGGGCGCTGCTGAATTCGAAAGAGTTTCTCTTTCAGCACTAGCGCGAGCGGCAGCGCCGGCAGGATCCGCTGGACCGATCCGTCCAGCCCGGCCTCGCGGGGATCTTTATTTCCCGATCAACAGACTGGATACGATGGCGGTGAGACGGGACAATTGAAGTCCCCCCCACCGCCGCTCTTTCCTCACTCCGCGAGCGATTCTCATGGCTGACGAACTCCCCAAACTGGACGCCGCCAAGACTCACGAGATCAAGAAACACAAGCACAACAGCCCGATCGTCGGCTGTCGTTTCGATCCCACGGGCCGCTATGTGTTTTTTGGCGCACAGGATAGTCGAGTCTGGCGTTGGGATTGGGCCGCTGGCAAGAAGGTCGAACTGAAGGGGCACGGCAGTTGGGTGCGGGGAATCGCCTTCACGCCGGACGGCCAAACGATGCTGACCGGAGGCTACGAGGGAAAGCTGATCTGGTGGTCGTTGCAGGGCGACGCTCCCACGCAACTTCGCGCCGTCGATGCTCACGAAGGGTGGATTCGCGCCGTGGCGGTGACTCGCGACGGGCGGACGGCGGCGACGGTCGGCAATGACCTGATCGTCCGGCTGTGGAATGTGGCCGACGGAAAGAAGCTTCGCGAGATGAAGGGTCACGAATCGCATATTTACAACGTCGTGTTTCATCCGGATGGCGGTGATCTGGTGACCGGCGACCTCAAAGCCAAGTTGATCCATTGGCGGACGACAGGCGAGAAGGTGCGCGAGATGGCGGCCGAGTCGCTCTACAAGTACGACTCGGGTTTTCGCGCCGACATTGGCGGTCCGCGAGGCATGGTTTTCAATCGAGACGGCTCGATACTCGCCTGCAGCGGCATCACGAACGTGACCAACGCTTTCGCCGGGGTCGGCAATCCGTCGATCGAGTTGCTCGACTGGACCAGTGGCAAGAGAAAGATACAGCACCTCTCGAAAGGCAAACTGCGAGGCGTCGGTTGGGCGGTGGCGCAGCATCCCGATGGATTCACGATCGGACTGTCCGGCGGCGGCGGCGGCGGGTTCTTGCTCTTCTGGAAGCCCGACGAAGCGAATGAATTCCACCAGTTGAAATTACCCAACACCGCACGTGACATGGATGTGTCATCGAACCGAATCGACGTGATCACGGGACACTACGACGGCCACTTACGCATTTTCCGCATGGGGTGATCGATGCTTCGTTCTTTGATGTTCTCTCTCGTGTTGTCGACTACCGTCATCATCGTTTCATCGACTGACGCTGGCGGCGAAGAATGGCGAAAAACGGTCGTCTCCTCGGGGGCGTCGTGCGCGACCGCTGGCGGCGGTGACTTCACTGGCGACGGCAAGGTGGATGTAATCGCCAACGTCGGTGGACGAACGGTGCTATTCGTCGCGCCGTCATGGCGCGAGATCGAGTTGGACCGCGACCTGGGCTTTATCCACAGCGAAGTGATGGATGTGGACAATGACGGCGACCTCGACTTTCTCGGCGCCCGCTACAGCCCCGGTCTCATCGTCTGGTACGAACAGCCCGACCAACCGCTCGAGCAACGTTGGGCCAAGCATGTCGTCGATGACAGAGTTAACGGCATTCACGGTTTGCTTGTCGGCGATGTCGACGGCGACGGGAAGAGCGACTTGTTGGCCAACAGCGCCCAACCGACTGAGCCCTTTGCCAACTCGCTGGTTTGGTACGGCAGACCGCGGAAGACCAGCCAGCCGTGGAATCGCCACGTATTCGCTCGTCGTGACGCGCCTGGGTTGAGCCATTATTTGGGATTGGGCGATGTCGACGGCGACGGCCGCGCCGACGCAGCCAGTGGGGCCAAGGGAGGTCCGCAGGATAAGTCCAAGATGGGCAATTGGTTTGCTTGGTGGCGAGCGCCGAAGGATCCATCGCAAGCCTGGAAGAAGGAGGTGATCTCCGCCGACGAGCCGGGTGCGACCAACATACATCCGGCCGACGTCAACGGCGACGGCAAGACGGACTTCATCGCCTCGCGCGGCCACGGCCAGGGTGTGATTTGGTTTGAAGCTCCCGACTGGAAACGACACGACATCCATCCCACCCTGGCCGGACCCCATTGCCTCGTCGTTCTCGACTTGGATGGAGACGGCGACGTCGACGCGGCGACTTGCGCCAAAGACGACAAGGTCGCCGCCTGGTTTGAAAACGACGGACGCGGTCAATTCAAGACTCATGTCGTCGGTCGTGAACAAGCGGCGTACGACATTCGCGCACTCGACATGGACAACGATAGCGATCTCGATCTGCTGATCGCCGGCCAGGCCAGCAAGAACGTAGTCTGGTACGCAAACCCGCAGAAACGCTAAACGATATTGCCTTCTACCGTTTCAGAATCTTGAACGCGCAGTTCGATCCCCAACCGTTCATGGCCAGATGGATGTAGAGCATGGCGAGCGGTTCGAGGTAGCGGGCATTCTTGAGTGGCCCGGCGTCGACCGATTCAAAATCGATTTGATCACCTAGCTCGATCACCGTGTTGCGAGCGTCGTCGTCGTCGCCGCAGACGAACAGCGTCGCCTGCTGACCGTCGTAAACTGGGTCCGCCATGGTCGCTGAACTCACCGAGTTGAACGCTTTGACGACACGCGCTTGCGGCGCCCAAGCGGCGATCCGCTCAGCGCAGGACTCGGTGAAGCCGAGGTCGAGACCGGAGAACGTGTCGTTCAACGGGTTGATGCAATCGACCACGATTTGACCCGCCGCGCCGCCGATCGACTGCATGATTGTCTCGGCCTGCGACCACGGTGTCGCCAGCACGACGACATCGGCTCCCGTCGCGGCCTCCGGTACGGACGCCGCGGTCGCGCTTGAGCCGGCGTCGCCGGCGACCGCCCGAGCCTTCTCACCAGAGGGATCTCGCGATCCGAATACGATTTCGTGCCCGGCTGCGGCCCAGCGTCGCCCGAGCGTCGAACCGACTCTTCCCGTTCCCAATATTGCTATCTTCACGCCGAATTCCTCCAGAATGAAACTCTTGTCAGCAAGAATGATCGCGCATGCGGCATCGTGCGACAACCGGTTGTCACGACCGAAGTTGCGTTTCTCTTTCCTCCGACCTCAACGCACCTCGTGGCGACGAGCGCGACGTCACAGTCGATTTGTTCGGCAGAATTGGCGCCGCGCGGCATCGGTTTGCCACACTCAGCGGGCGATGGGCCAGACGGAGCACTCCGCGCAACGCAGACGGCCTATGTTCAATCAAGGTCTTCTAAACTGGCGAAAGAACCGTTAGGTTCACACATTCCTGATGCCAGAAAGTAAGGCCCCGGACGCCAAGTCGTCCTCCGTGTGGGCAGCTTTGACACCGCGTATCGAGCAGATTTCTATGTCACATCAAAAAAACAGCCGCACTCCGCGGCCAATCCGCTTCCTGTTTGAAAACTCGCTGTTTCTCATCTTCGGAGCCGTGGCCGCGCTGATCTGGGCGAACGTCCACACCGAGAGCTACGAGTACTTCATTCACTTTAACCCGACCCATGGCGAAGCTCACGATGTCGCTCACGGCGCTCACGACGCCGGTCACGCGACGTCTGTCCAACCGGCGGTCGAGCACTCGTCCGAAAACGTCGGCGAAGCGATTCATGCTGCGGGCGCTGATGGGAAGAAGGCCGCTGGGGGTCACGGACTAATAGTCTTCTTGGTCAACGACCTGTTGATGGCGCTGTTCTTCGCCATCGCGGGAAAAGAGGTATGGGAGTCGATTTTGCCGGGAGGCGCTCTGTCGAATCCCAAGAAGGCGGCGACTCCGCTGTTGGCGACAGTCGGCGGAATCGT
>JASMLW010000585.1 GCA_030748485.1 Pirellulaceae bacterium | reverse complement strand
TTTCGCAAGCGGCTCGTCGTGCTCGAACAGGACAAGGGCCGTTTCACGAACTACATTCCGGTCGAGTTCATCCAGGACGGTTGCGACTCAGTCGACGACTTGAATGAAGGCGACAAGGTCGAAATCGTCTATCGATTGAGCGGTCGCAAGTGGCAACGCGACGCGAATAGTGAAGTGAAGTTTTTCCTCAGCGCGGAAGCGATGAGTTTTCGAGTTCTGGACGGGGCCTCGCCGCCTCCAGCTGAAACCGGCGGACCTCCTGTTGAATCGGAAGAACCGACATTCTCCGATGGGGACGACGACATCCCTTTCTAAGATTCTCGACGCTACTCTGTTCCACCGACATTCGGCGACATTTGCCCGGTGTCTTGTTGAGCACATTGGTTCCGCGCAGCGCATGCGCTGACCGACACCGCGCCTGGAGTGACCACTCGATGAAACGACACTCGCCTTTGCACGTAATCTTGGCCCTAGCCTGCGCGATCGCCAGTCCGACTCTCGCCGTTCAGGCGCAGCAGCAGGAACCGTACAAACTGGGTCCCGATTCCGCGCGGCAAGCTGGCGTTCCGGTGGGCAAAGTGACCGAACACGTTTGGCGCGGTAAAGTCTTCGCCGACACGATTCGCCGCTATTGGGTTTACGCCCCGCAACAGTACGACGGCTCCAGCCCCGCCGCAGTGCTCGTCTTCCAAGATGGTCACGCCTACGTCGGCGAGAAAGGGCAGTTCCGCGCGACGATCGTAATGGACAATTTGATTCATCAAGGCAAGATGCCAGTCACGATCGGCATCTTCATCGATCCAGGGCACAAGAAGAAGGAGCTGCCAGAGAAACCCGGCTGGCGACCGCGACCCGAGAACCGCAGTTTCGAATACGACACGCTTTCGGACCAATATGCGCGATTTCTGCTCGACGAAATCCTGCCCGCCGTCGGCAAGCAATACAAGCTGAGCGACAAGGCCGACGACCGCGCGATTTGTGGAATCAGCTCGGGCGGGATTTGCGCTTGGACGGTCGCCTGGGAACGGCCGGACGCTTTCAGCAAAGTGATCAGCCACGTGGGGAGTTTCACAAACATTCGCGGCGGACACGTCTACCCGGCGCTGATCCGCAAGACCGAGCGGAAGCCGATTCGCGTCTTCTTGCAGGACGGCGAAAACGACCTCGACAACGCTCACGGAAATTGGCCGCTCGCCAATCGCGAGATGGCGGCCTCGCTCAAGTTCGCGCGCTACGACTACCGTTTCGAATTCGGTGTCGGCGGCCACAACGGCATCCACGGCGGAGCCATTCTCCCCGACGCGCTCACGTGGATCTGGCGCTACGGCGAGTCTGAGTAGGAGCGAACGACCTACTTAGGCCGGACCAAGCGAAGCGCCGTTCCGGCAAGGCGCCAATGCCACAATAGCGCGAGCGCGCTGGAGTGGAGCGTCCCTTGTCGCGACTTCGTCGCGATGTCCCCTTTCGTACGATGGCCTTCCGAGGCCGTCGAAAGCGGGTTAATCCCGGCGCTAACCTCTCGATTCGTGCTCATCGTCTTGTCAAATCGCTCCGGTGAAGCAAGTGGGACGTCGGCTCTCGACGGCCTTGGAAGGCGCCTTGGAAGGCCATCGTACGGCGATGTTGTGAGTGGAACGTCGCGATGTCCCGCCCGGCAGGCAGGACCTACTTAGTACGTTCCCGTGAATCCCAGAAAACCGCCGTGGTAAAGGATGTCCGCATTGGCTTGAACCAGCGCGGTCACCGCCCCCGTGTTGGGAGCCGCCAGCAGATCGGGAGCTCGCACGACTTCGTTGAGCCAGAGGATCTGATAGCCACCGCTAAGAGAGATGTGATCGGTGAGAGGAATCGTCGCATTGAGGCCGCCTTCCGCGACAAAAGCGGTCGACGAATCTCGATTGTTTGCCGATCCACCGGGGCCGAAGTTCGCTGTAATCGCTTCGCCATCCGCCTGATTCCACAGAGCGGCGACCTTGGCGAACCCGTCCCAACGAATCCAGTCGCACTCCCAGAGCCGACCCTCCAAACCACCCTGCACACCATAAAGATGATTGTTGGTGTTCAGCGAGTAGGCGAAAGTGCCGCCCGTACTGGACGCTTGAAAGTGCTCGGACAGCTGCATCGCTCGCAGGCCCACAACACCTCGCCAGTTGTGGTTCAATCGCCGCCGAATGTTGACCTCTGCGTTCTGGAGCGCCGAATCGTAAACGAAATCGTGAGGACCGCCGGCAAAGTACGTGTAGCCGGGCCCGATGATCTGAGCGAACTGATCGCGCTGCTTCGTCGCGCTCCACTCGTCGATTCCAAACCAACTCAACTCAAGTTGATCGCGATCGTTGATCCGATGCGCCGCGCTGATCCGCGCTCCAAAGCGATATGAGAATCGCATGTCGACGACATTCCATTGCGGAATCACACCGCCGGCCAGCGGCTGGTTTTGCCCTGGATCGCGAGTCCACAGCAAAGCCTCGGCGCGTATCTCCCAGCACGGGGGGCACTCGAGCTCGCATGAGCAATACGAGTCGCAGCCACAAGCAAGATCCTTCGTCACCGGCTCGAGGCCCTCAACGACCTCATTCAGATGGAGGCTGGCGGTCACCGGCTGAATGACGGCGCTCTCCTCGCTCTCGTTCATTTCGGCGGGGACGACGGAAACAAACTGAACCGTCTGGGCGCGAGCGGTCGGCAAACCAATCGCGACAACGAATACAACCCGAACCAGTGTGCGACCCATAGCTCATCCACATCCGTGTGATTTAGTTCCTTGCCCGATAGAGAGCAGCGGCCAGGGCAACCCGGAAACCGCGCCACAGATCGTACCGACGAATCGCTCGGCGACGACGAGCCATAATGGGGAGCGCGTCACAGGGAACAGAATGCGTCTGTCGCAACTAGCCTAGAGAATCGGAACAAACGGACGGTCGGGGCGGTCGCGCGTCTGAGAGCGAAAGCCGCAATCAACGGCGTCACGACGCGGCGTTCGCCCTTTCGTGAACCAGCATCCATTCTTTGCGTCGGAGTCCGCCGCCGTACCCGCACAGCGACCCGTCGCTGCGGACAACGCGGTGGCAGGGGACGACGATCGCCAGGCGATTGTCGCCGTTCGCTCGACCCACAGCTCGCTGCGCCCCCGGACGATCGATCTCGCGAGCCAACTGTTCGTAGCTCAGCGTCCGCCCGTAGTCGATCTTCACCAACCGGCGCCACACGGACTGTTGAAACTCGGTCCCGGACAACGCCAGCGGCAGCGTGAATTGCCGGCGAACACCGGTGAAATACTCATCCAGTTGCTCCGTCGTCTGATCGATCAGCCGGTTGTCTCCGGGCCGGAAGATCGCTCCGGCTCGTTTGGACAATCGCTGAAACTGAGTTTGCAACATCCGCCGATCGGCGAACTCGACTAAAAACAGTTGATCGTCGTCGGCCGCGGCGATCAGTGGGCCGAGCGGGGAGGGGATGCGGTTGACTGTCAGGACGCGCTGAGCGTCGGAGGTTTTGCCGGGCGTCGCGCCCAACCACTTCTGAAACGCGTCGCGGAAAGCGCTGAGCGATTCGTAGCCGGCGTCCAGAGCGACTCGCGCCGCGTCGTCGCCCACCGAGAGTTGAGCGAGCGCGTTGGCCAACCGGCGCGACCTGAGGTAGCTGTGAAATGTGATGCCGTGATTCGCTTTGAACCAGCGTCGAATGCGAGTTGGATCGACGCCGAGCGATTCGAAATCGGCGTCCGTCCAACGCCGTAACGGATCCCGGTCGACCGCGCCGACGATCTCCTCCAACCACTCGGGCATCCGGCCGGCCGCCTCCAGCGGACGACACCGCTTGCAAGCTCGATATCCCGAAGCGATCGCGTCGCGTGCGTGGGTGAAGAAGACCACGTTTTTCTGCAATGGTTTCTTCGCACTGCAAGTACAGCGGCAGAAAATCCCGGTCGTTTTGACGCCCACAAAAAACAGGCCGTCGTATTCCGAGTTGCGCTCGAGCAAAGCGCGATACATCTCATCTTGGCTGGGCGGCGATGTAGTAATCATGCCTCGTATGGTAGGCGTTTCGAGATCGCCCGCTACCGAAAAATCGACATTGAATTCGGTTGTCGTCCGCGGTCTCAACGCGAGAATTCAACGCGCAGGACATCTAGCCGAAGATCTCCAGAGGCATGCCGTCCTCGACAATCTGGACGGGCTGCCCCTGCCGGTCGGGCAGTCTGAGGTGCGGATCGACCCCGAGCGCTTGGTAGATCGTGGCCGCCAGGTCCTCGGGCGACGTCGGGCTGTCGATCGGATACTCGGCGCGCTCGTCGCTGCCGCCGTAGGCGCCACCGCGAACGCCGGCTCCCGCCAACACGGCGGGAAACACCGTGCTCCAGTGACCTCGCCCCCAATTGTCGTTAGCCTGCGGCGTACGTCCCATCTCGCCCAAGGCAACCACCAATGTTTCGTCGAGCAACCCGCGCTGTTCCAAGTCGCCGACAAGCGCCGAGAAGGCGTGATCGAATGTGGGAATCAGATTGTTCTTAAGATGATTGCTGGATCGATGCGAATCCCAGCTGTATCCGTCGCAGCAGTCGTAGTGCACCGTGACGAAGCGGACCCCCGCCTCGACAAGTCGACGCGCCATCAAGCACGATTGGCCGTACAAATGGCGACCGTACGAGTCGCGCGTTTTCGCCGACTCGCGAGTGACGTCGAGAGCCTTCTGAGTTCGTTGAGAAGTCACCAGGTCGAGCGCGCGTTGTTTGAAGTGGTCGAACGCCTCAACCCGCTCTGTGTCGACGAGTTCGCGGAGTTCGGCGTCGAATTGCTTCAGCAGGGAACTGCGCTTGTTGAGCCGATCGATTGTGAGTTGCTGGCGGCTGACCAGTCCCTGAATCTCAAACGTCAGCTCTTCATCCGTGCAGTCTCGCCAATATGGATTGTCCGTCAGATTCCGCTTTTGAATGTTCGTGTTTAGCGGATCGTATCCGCGGCCGAGCCAGCCACCGTATTGACCGGGACGACGATACTGCCCTTTTTCTTGCAACGCGCCCAGCCAATTGGGAAGCACGACGTAGTTGGGCAGTCCGCGGCTTTCCGCAGTTGCCTCGCGGAGCGACAGGTACTCGACGACCGACCCCATCGACGGCCAATCGTTGATCGTCGCCGAGAATCCACCGCGAATGGGCACCTGCCAACGATGCCCCGTTTGGATGTAATGCCCGGCTCCGCTGTGATCGTTGTACGAATGCGTCATCGACCGAACGACGCAGAATTTGTCCGAGATGGCGGCCGACTTCGGCAAGTGCTCGCCAATCATCAAGCCCGGCGTCCGGCACGCGATCGGTTTGAAGGGACCGCGGATCTTACTCGGAGCCTTCGGTTTCAAATCGAATGTTTCCAGCTGGCTGGGACCGCCAAACAAGAATAGAAAGATAACCGACTTGGCCCGTCCGCCGGAGAAGGTCGATTGCTGCTGTTCAGCCTGCAACAACTTGGGCAACGACAAGCCCAACAGTCCGGCGCCGCCGACCTGCATCAACTGCCGTCGCGTCAAACCGGAGCACGCTCTTTGGGGTCGCCCGAGAATTTCCAACATCGATCTGCTCCTGGTGGCGCGCGTCCAAACCGTCTCAGTTTAGCGAGGGCGTCAGACCGAGGCAATTCTAAGATCAGTCGTCCCCCTCCGCGGCGGAAAAAACTGCCAGCCAGACGGTCGGCTGCGAGTTCGACGTCGATTCGACTCGGTGGCGTCGATGAGCCGGAATGTGAATGTAATCGCCCGCCGTCAACTCAACGGTTGAACCGTCATCAAACGCCAAGACGGCGTGACCGCGCAACACGACAACCCACTCATTCTCGGCCTGGTCGTACCAAAACCCCGGCTCACTCGACTGCCCCGTCGAAACGATGCGCTCAATGCGGACGACTGACGAAGCGTACAACACATCCGTCAATTCTTGGGGAAGGCGAGACGGCGGATCGCTGAAGAGATTGTTCATTTTGTGTTACAGGACTCGCGAATTCTCAGGTTGGATTCCGGCAGCCAACGGGAGCGACGGGCGCCAGGGCCTGGTCGCCAACTCCTGTCTACTAGCAACAATACGAAGTTAAGCCGCATCCAGCACGCACCTTCACCACCGTCGGCGACTTCTAGATGTTGTTTGTGATCGGCATCGCCGATAAATTGTTGGTGGCTCGATCGAGGGAATTGAGCGTCTGTTACCGAAAGTTGGTGTCATGCTTTCCTTACTTGGCGATTCGGTCCGGTTGTGCGACCGCCTTCCTCGACGCGACTTCCTATCCATCGGCGCGCTCGGGCTCGGAGGACTCACGCTTCCTCAATTGCTACATGCGGAAGCAACGACGGGCGAACGTTCGCACAAATCGGTCATCATGATCTATTTGACCGGCGGGCCGCCGCACCAAGACATGGTCGACTTGAAGCCAGACGCGCCGGCGGACATTCGCGGTGAGTTTCAACCGATCGCGACCAACGTGCCCGGGATTCAGATTAGCGAATTGATGCCGCGCTGCGCGCAGATGATGGACAAGTTCGCAATCATCAGAACACTTGTCGAATCCGACGGCCGTCACTCTTCGTTCCAATGCGTCACCGGGCGGAGATTCGCATCGCAACCAGCTGGCGGGTGGCCCGAGATGGGCAGCTTGCTCTCCAAGGTAAGAGGTCCTGTCGACCGCGCCGTTCCGCCTACCATCGACCTCTCCATGAAGATGGCCCACCTACCGTACAATCTGCCGGGAGCGGGATTCGTCGGAAAGGCGCACGCGCCGTTCAAGCCATCCGGCGAAGCCATGAAAGACATGGTGCTCAGCGGCGTCACTCCCGCTCGACTCAATGATCGCAAAACGCTGCTGAAAAAGTTTGACGACTACCGCCGCGAGTTCGAGACGGGACTGCCGGAAGGAGTCAGCGAACATACCAAACAGGCTTTGGAGATCCTGACGTCCAGCAAACTCGTCGACGCTCTCGACATCTCCCGAGAAGATCCGCGTGTTCGCGAGCGATACGGGAAGGACGATCCCAAAGTGCTCTCCTATTCACATCTGGGCTACCAGGCGCACATGTCAAAGTTCCTCGCCGCCCGACGCCTGGTGGAAGCCGGGGCGCGCTGTGTGACGGTGGCGTTCGCCGACTTCGATTGGCACGGCGGAAACTTCGCCAATGGTCGCAAAGTCATCCCGCTGCTCGACCGGGGCCTGTCCGCTTTGGTCAGCGATCTTCACGAACGAGGAATGGATCGCGATGTCAGTGTGGTCGTGTGGGGTGAGTTTGGCCGCACACCCAAGATCAACAAAAATGCGGGCCGCGACCATTGGGCTCCCGTCTGCGCCGCCATGCTGGCCGGCGGAGGAATGACGACCGGACAGGCAATCGGCAAGACAGACGCCAACGCCGAGCGGCCCGTCTCCCGGCCCATTCGATTCGCCGACGTGTTCGCTACGCTCTACCGCAATCTGGGCTTTGACACCGCCAAGGCGACCGTCTCTGACCTGAACGGTCGACCTCGCTACCTCACCGACGAAGGCCGACCGCTACCCGAATTGGCAGGGTCACTGTAGGCCGGACCAAGCGCAGCGCCGTTCCGGCAAGCGTTGGTGGATGACCTTCCGATCAAACGATCAAACGAACCGCCTCCACGTTCTGGCGAATGTAGCCGCAGGCGGCAACGTCGCGGCGCATGCCGGAGCGGCGTCTCTGCGCTCCTTGATCCGGCCTACAATTCGACGACGTGACCGCCCGCCGTTCGTCGCCAGTAGCTTTCAAACTCACCAAAGTTCTCTTTGTCCAGGAATGCCGACGCGACTCGGTTGCCGTAGCCTGGCGTGGGACCCGGCAGGTTCTCTTTTTGTTTCAAGAGTCGCTGCAGCAAACGCATGTTGTCAGTCGATCCCGGTAGATCAGGATTATGTCGCGCGTAGATGGTCGGTCCGCCCTCGTAGCGAATGCGGATGAGGAAAGGTGAGTACTCGGGACGCGGCGCCTGTTCGTACTTCGTCAACTTCTCTCGGTCGAGTTTCACGCCCAAACCCGGGCCCCGCGGTACTGCAACGCCACCTTTCTCGACAACCGTCCGTTTGCCGACAACGTCGTCGGACCAGAGGTGAGCGAGGTTGACATGGTCGATCGTGGCCATGCGATAGACGGAAGCTTGATGAGCCAGGAAGGCTTGATTGATGTCGCCGCCTGCGTTCTGCAACATGATCGGTGTCTTGTGATGTTCGGCCAACGCAGCGATCTTGGCGGCCGCACCGACCGCGGCGTGCCCCGCCATCAAGCCATCCACCAACTGATCGCTCATCATGTCGGTGGGGCCGTGATGAATCAGCACTTCGGGCCGCATTAACTCCCGCAGCTTTCGGTAGCCATCGCGATCGACAGGATTGATCGGATCCTCGAGCCGCCCGACAACGGGGAAGCGATTCAATTCACGCAGCACCGGAGCCATCGCCTTCATCGTCGAGTTGGCGTTGAAGTCGTAGTGCATGCGAAAGCCGTCCGGAGCAACTCGCTGAATTGCGGCAGTTTGATCGACAACGTTCTGCAATTCGTCGACGTGGTACTTGAGCCACCGATAGCCAGCCGCCGCGGCCCGCCGTACTTCGACGGCCATCCACTTCGGTTGCAGCGAGACGGTCCAGGCGGCGACCGGCACTCGCTTTCGCACTTGCGGCCCAATCAACTTCCAGGCGGGCTGACCGATCAGTTTTCCGATCAAATCGTAGATCGCCATGTTGATCGGCAGATCGACTTCCGAGCCGATCCAATCGAAGGGCGTCGAGCCGATGTATTTTTTTAGATCATCGTCTTTTGGCCAGCCGGCTCCCCAGGCCTCGCCAATCCCCTCCGCCCCCGACTCTGTCTTGGCGACGAAGATCGTGCGCAGTTGCAGCTTCACGCCGTGATATCGAAACAGCCGCTCGGCGTTGAACTCGCGGTATGGGATGCAGATCTCGTGGCGCTCAATCGCCGTGATGCGGTTGGCTCCTCGGTCCTGGCTCCGCCGCTGCTCGGCGCAAGCCCGGTTGCGCGGGTCGACGTGAAGCAGAGACATACCTGCGGCACCCATGGCAAGGCTCGACAAGAAATCGCGGCGATGCATTTCGCGCTCCCCATAACGACCGATGACCACTCGCAGCAGTTGATCTTGTAAGCCGCCTTCACCCGCCCGTCAACTAACCCGTCACATCGTGAACCCGGGAGCGAATGGGGCTGAATCCAGCTAAGATGGATCATCAGTGATCGAATTCGATTGTCGCTGGAGCCCGTACGATGAAGGTCTTGATCGCGGACAAGTTGTCGGACCAGGCGCTGCAGGCGCTCGGCGAGTTAGGCGTGGATGTCGACCTGCAGCCGGAACTAACGGCTGACGAACTGCCGACGGCGATCGGAGAAAGCAATGTGCTGGTCGTCCGGTCGACCAAAGTGACCGCCGCCACGATCGAAGCGGGCGACCAACTCAGTCTCATCATTCGCGCCGGCGCGGGCGTCAACACGATCGATGTAGCGGCCGCCAGCGCTCGAGGAATCTACGTCACGAATTGTCCCGGACGAAACAGCGATGCTGTGGCGGAACTGGCGATTGGACTGTTGATCGCTTGCGATCGCCGCCTCGCCGACGCGACAGTCGACTTGCGGGCGGGCAACTGGAACAAGAAGGCGTTCGGGCGAGCTCGTGGACTGAAGGGCAGAGCGCTCGGGTTGCTGGGGATGGGCATGATCGGCCGCGCCGTCGCCCGCCGCGCCCTGGGACTGGAAATGAGAGTGTTAGCGTGGAGTCGCAGTTTGACGCCGGCGCGAGCCGAACAATTAGGCGTCGAATTCGTGGCCTCACCGCTCGAACTGGCGACCCGCTGCGACGCGGTCTCCGTGCACCTGGCCGCGGCTCCTGAAACGCGGCAAATGATCGACGCCGAGTTTCTCGCGGCGTTGCCCGCGGGAGGCGTCTTGATCAACACATCGCGCGGCGACATCGTCGATGTGGACGCACTGCGCGACGCCATCAGCGACAAGGGCCTGCGCGTCGGCTTGGACGTCTTCGCCGATGAACCGACCGGCGGATCGGCTCCGTTTGCCGACACCGAGTTGGCTGGAATGGTCACGTGTTCGCCGCACATCGGAGCCTCCACCGATCAAGCGGCGGAAGCGATCGCGGCGGAAGTTGTCCGCATCGTCGAAGTGTTTCGAGCGACCGGCCGTCCACCCAATACAGTCAACATGTGCGAACGCACGCCGGCGACGCATTCGCTCGTCGTCCGCCACTACAACCGCGTCGGTGTCCTGGCCGCCGTGCTGGATTCGCTCCGCGAAGAAGACATCAACGTGGAAGAGATGGACAACGCCATCTTCGCCGGCGCCGACGCCGCCTGCTGCACGCTGCAATTGGATCAGCCGCCTTCGCCGGCGCTGCTGAAATGGATCGCATCGTTGGAGCACGTGCTGCAGGTCCACCTCGAACCAGTCTAGAACTACTCGACTGGGTAACCACTCGCGCGGAGGATCGTCTCGTGGACGGCCAACTCGTGGCTGAGCGGGTAGTCGTTCTCTTTCTCCTCGCGCAGCACCGAGGCCATGTCGCGAAACGCGCTGATAAAGATCCCCGGACTCTTCGGCACGGTGACGTCCTGGTACCCGCGTTTGTAATCGCCTTGCGGACGCTCCAGCGCCAAGCGAAATGTGTTGCCGCCGAGCGGCCGCAGGTCGAACGTCCCAAATTCACCGCAGACCGTGAACTGTCGGCGCTGAAAACCCTCGTATTCGATCAACGTGCTTCGTATCGACGCGACCGCATTCTTATAGTCCAACACAGCCAGTTGGTTATCGACTAGAGAATCTCGGTCGGGGTGCGTTTTGCGGGCGTGGGCTGTCGTCTTGTCAGGGGTCCCAAGCACTCGAATCGCGGCGTCGATCACGTGACAGCCGATCTCGAACATCGATCCGCCCTTGAAGCGCGACAGGTACTTGCGCGACGCCGGGCTCACCTTCTTGCTCATCACCGCGTGCACTTCGAAGACCTCACCCAACCAGCCCTCGGAGACCGCCCGATAGCAGAACTGAAACGCCGTGCTGTAGCGGTAGATGTAACCCATCTGAAGATGCAATTTGCGCCGCTCGACTTCATTTAACAGCTGTTTGAAGTCCTTCAGGTTCTCGCCGGCGGGTTTGTCCAGGTGGATGTTCATGCCGGCTTCCACGCAACGTTTGGCGGTCGGCAGCAGATCCTGAACTTCGGTTTCGACGACAACCGCCTGGAGACCTTTGGTGTTGAGCAACTGTTCTTCGCTGATCAGCTTGACGCCCTGGTAGGCTCCGCCCAACGACTCCCGCTTCTTCGCGTCGTTCTCGACGACTCCGACGATCTCGTAGTCGTCCGTCTGCTTCAGCTGTCCAAAGACGCCCGAGGCGTGCGCATGCCCGGTGCCGATTTGTCCGATCTTGATCTTCTCTTTCTTCGCGTCGGCCGCCGCCGACTGCTCGGCCGCCACAGCCATGCCGCTCGCCGCGGCTGAGACGCCCGCCAGAAACCGCCGTCGGTCCAATGTCATCATCGGTTCTCCGCCTCGTGAGATTGTGAAACAGTAGACGCCGCCACTCTAGAAAAGGAGTTCAGGCAAATGGAGTTTAGACATTCCCGCCAACGATTTCTTCCACCACTTGCGCAGCCGTCACGTCGGGATCCGTGAGTCGCTCGAGACGGCCGGCGTGACGAAAACCGAGACGGCGGTGATCGATTCCGAGCTGATGGAGCAGCGTCGCGTGTATGTCGGGAACACTGACCCGGTTCTCGACGGCCTGGTATCCAAACTCGTCCGTGGCTCCGTGGATGCAACCGCCGCGGAAGCCTCCGCCGGTCAGCAGCATGGTGAAGGCGTGACGATTGTGATCTCGCCCGTTGGCGTTTTCG
>JASMLW010000584.1 GCA_030748485.1 Pirellulaceae bacterium | reverse complement strand
GAGTATTTTTCGAAGTTGCGCGATCAGCATACAAAGAAGTCGGGCCCCGAGCATTGGCACACTCTGCATGCAATCAACGACCTTGCCGAAGCCTACCGCCGCGATGGAAAAGCTGTCGACGCCATTCCGCTGCACAAGTTTGTGCTTGAGGTCAGGTTGCGAAAGATTGGCGGCGAGCATCCACACACCCTTGTCACGATGAGCAATCTCGCGGCGGCCTATTCCGACATCGGCAAGCTGAAAGAAGCGATCGAAATGTGGGAGGTGGTCCGGGATGTGCGGGAAACGGAGCTCGGCGGCGACCACCCGGACACCGTGCGCACGCGGCAAAGACTGCAGACGGCGAAGCGGAACATCGGCAAAGAGATCGAGACGACGGAACGGACCGAAAGCGGCAAGGCGGCGACAAGGCAGCGATGAAGGATGACGACTAATCGATCAGCAAGCGGGCTGATGTGTTCGTTGAATAGATCGAGTCATCTTCGGCCTGAATCAGTAAGGAAACATGCATGTCCGCAGCACAAGAAGGCTCCCTTTGGCTGCGGTCGCCGATCGAGACGGCCCAAGCTCTTTTTCAAGAGTCGGGAGATGCAATCGTCGTCGTCGACCCTGCGACACTGCGCATCATCGACGCCAATCCCGTCGTCCTCAAGTTCACGGAGATGACTCACGAAGATCTGGTCGGCTCCGACATGACCGATCTACTCAAATCGGACGAACAGAAGATGGGGTGTTTCTCAACCCTGCTGGAGACCGGGACGTTTCATAGTCGAGCAGGGTTTCGACTGAGAACGAATCGCCGCGACCACTGGATTCCGGTGAGTGTTACGATCTCCCGCATGCATTTTTCGGACGCCCAACCGTTGGGATTGTTCCTGATACATGACATGCGTGAGATCAACGAGGCCAAGCATAGGGCGGAACGCACGGCCGACGAGTTGCAACGAGTTTTGCAGTCCGTAAGCGACTGCGTTTGGAACGCCATCCTCGATCCCGCGGGCCAGTTGCAGTATGTCTACCTCTCTCCCGTGATCGAGCGGATCACCGGTTACGACGTGGCGCATTTCCTCGACGAACCGTCAGTCTATCGCGAGGTCGTTCACCCAAACCACCAATCCGTCTACCAGGACTTCGTCTCTCGGCTACGCGGAAATCGTTCGGAACAACTAGAGTACCAAGTGCGCCGAGCCGATGGTGAGTCGCGCTGGGTCAGCGAGCATGTGAATTGTTCACAGGCCGAAGGAAGTCACTTGACCCATCTATTCGGCGTCCTGACTGACATCACCAGTCGCAAGCGAAGTGCGGAACGGTTGCGGCAGAAGGAGGCCGAGTTGGCTCACTTTTCCCGTGTCTCGGCGATGGGTGAGATGGCCGCGGCGCTCGCCCACGAGCTCAACCAGCCGCTTTACGCCATTGCCAACTTCGCCGGCACGGCAGAGAAGCTGCTTGAGACGGGCGGCGACACGACGGCAAGACTGGGCGACATCAACCGTCAGATTTCCGGGCAAGCCCTCCGAGCCGGTGAGATTATTCGGTGCCTTCGCGCGTTTGTCAGCAAGACAAAGGGCGTGCGCTCAACAGTTGACGTAAACGCGATGGTCCGTGATTCCCACAAACTGCTTCTCCCCGTAGCGAGAGATGAAGGAGCGACCGTCCGCCTCGCCTTGGCCGAGGCGCCGCTGAACGTAAACGTTGATCAAGTCCAAATACAACAGGTGGTCGTCAATCTACTCACCAACGCATTCGAATCGCTGCGAAGCAAAGATGCTGAGAATCGGGTAGTTGAGATCGGCACGGCGATGACGGAAGACGGCGACGTGCAAGTTTCAATCAAAGACAGCGGAGTGGGGATTTCCCGGGAACTTGTCGGCAAGCTGTTTGAACCGTTCTTTACGACGAAGGAGTCCGGAATGGGAATGGGCATGGCGATCAGCCGCACGATCATCGAGTCGCACGGGGGTCGTATCTGGGCGACTCCAGGCGACGAGTGCGGCACGGTCGCCTGTTTCACCTTGCCGCTGCACCAAGGGAGTTGAGGAGGGCGTGAACGCCCGTGGTGCTCGGCGCCGAGGTCGGGCGTAAACCGGCGACAAGCGACTTCTACTGACGGTGGATGTCGTCCAGCATTTCCAGCGTCTTCTTCGTGATGATCGTGGAGGCTTCCTTCTCCAGATAGCTCCAACCGGATCGCCACGTTTCGTAACCACCGAGGGCGTGCTGTTTCGGTGTGGGGAGGTATCCGTTGTAGCCGTTGGCCAACCCGATCACGAAGGTCGTCTTGAAAGGACTGCGTCGTTTGATCTCGAGACCGATCTCCGCAAAAACTTCGCAGGGAATGGCGACGATTGCTAAGTCGCCGCAGGAAACGGTTTGCAGCTTGATGCGTACGGTGGGCGGGGCGTCATGCAATCGGATCGATTCCTGGCCATACATTTCCTCGCTCGTCAGCCGTTCGGGATTGGCGGCGCTCTTGAAGAGTTCGCGGGCTCGTTTGAGGTCCGCTGCATTGGGTTTTCTGACGCCGAGTGAAATCTCTTGCTCAACCATGCGTAGCGATGCGTCGGCGGTAAAGCGAATTCGCGACTGCTCGGCGTGCACTCGATCCGCGATCTTCGACGCGACGGCTGCGATTCGTTTGTACGGCGCTGCACGAGGCCGGGGATTGAGAAACTGATAGTTGTTGACGTCGCCGCTGGCCCCATTGGACATGATGCCGACAAACGTCTCATCAGCATCGAGGCGATTCGCGATCTGCCGCGCGAACTCGCCGAAGTAGTCAGCAGATAGTTTTCCAGCTTCGACGCCGCCGACATAGTGCAGTCCGTAGTTTGCGAGTACCGAGACCGGCTTTCCGTCAAGCGTCCGGACTGACAGAAATGTCACGTCGGGATCGACAGGTCCGGCGGGGCGAATCAAGAGACCAGTTCCCCGCGGTGGATTCATCCGAACTCGGTCGTCACCGCGACCGAAAGGGTTCGTCCCCATGGCTGCCGGCTTGACAAACCAGCGGCGGTTGCTGACTTCGTCGGGCACGGCGACGACACTCCACCCGAGTTCAACGGGACCGAGGCGCTTGTTTGCGACAATGATCGCCTCAGCAATTTGCTTCGTGAGCTGTTTTTCGTAGGCCGGGTCGCGAGGGGACTGTCCGAGTTGCATTGCCACGGGCGAGGTGTGTGTGTGGGTCGCCGCCGTCAAGATCTGGTTCATCGGAATGCCCGTTCGCTTCGATGCGATGGCCTTCGCCTCATCGTAAATAGTCCGTGGAATGAGGCAGTTGTCGCAGATGACGAAAGCGACTCGAGTCTCACCGTCGTCCAGCACCAGGCACCGGGCGTGCAGGCGATCGTGCGCAGCGGTCGCCCCGCGAGTTTGGAAACTGCCGAGCATCAAGACGGGAAACTTGTGCGGCGTAATATCAATAGCCGCCGCGCCGCCTCGGAGCGACGCCGATGCGCAGCGACATCCCAAAAGAACGGCCACCACGATTAGAAGATGTCGCATTGATCGGTTCTTTCTTTGTGACCGGTTGATGACTCCTCGAGCCAATTCTGGTTCGGGCCGCCGCGAATTATAGCAGTCCGGAGCGGAACGGGATTGACGTAGCGACAACGGCGTTCTCGAGCACGCCGTGAACCCTCGGTCATGCCGCAGCGAGGCCGCTTCGGGTGTCCCGATCGCGACGAGCACTCACCTCTCGGGCGTCAATCCGGCGGCCTTTGCCGCTACGACGGGATCCTCGTAGGGCAGGGCCTTGAGGTACTCGACGATGTCGTTGATCTGTTCAGGCGACAGATGACTGGTGGCGCCGTGCTTGTCGTCTTTGTTTTGTGAGGTGAGAACGTCCGCGAGCGTTTCGGCCTTGCCGTGATGAAGGTACGGGGCCGTGCGATAGACGCCGAGCAACGTGGGCGTGTCGTACGCAGGTCCCATCTTCTCGCTCTCGTCGTCGCCCGTTCCGACATCGTGACGGATGATTTCGTTGGCGGGCCGCGACCGGGAATCCGTCAAGAACGGCCCCTGGTGACACTTCGCGCACTGTGTGCGGTCCGAGCGGAATAGCTCGCGCCCGCGCTTGGCCGCATCGCTCAGTCCCTGTTTCGCGTACGGACTGAGGGCGAACTTGTGGGAGTTGGAATAGGCCGCCAAGGCGTCGAGCTGTTTCGACAGGCCCTTGTTCTTCGGACCGAGCTGTTCCTGCACGCGCCCGCGGATCAGTCCGCGACCCTGCATCAACGGTCCCCGGATCGTGTGCTCGAAGTCCTGCACTTCATCCCGGTCCGCCGACCAATGAATGGGGTGCGTCCACGCCATGCCCGCAAAGGACTGCGTGTTGCGCAGCCCCTCGGGGTTGTGCCAGGTTCGGCCGTCGGCCTGCCCATCCGGATGACAACTTGAACACGAGATCCAGCGTCGTCCCACCATCGGCTGCAGCGCGGAGTAAAAGAGGCGCTTGCCCTCCAACACCTCCGCTCCCAACGGGTTTTCGGTGACGGCGATGTCGGCGACACGCCTCAACGTTTTCGTGTCGTAGGCGACGACGTTGAAGTCCAAGGCGTTGTAGACATACAGCCGCTTCCCGTCGGGCGCGACGCGCACGGCGCGGGGATTGGCGCCCAAGTCCAACCGGCGACGACTCTTGATTTCCCGGTAGTCGTCGTCGACCACTTCGCAGGCGAACATGTCGTTCGTTCCAGCAAAGACCATGTACAGTTCGCGCGCGTTGGGCGAAACGGCGACCTCCCACGGATTTGCCGTGACCAGGCTGCTAAAGACCGAGTCCACCGGGATGCGCTTGCGGCGCTTCCCCTCCGCCGGCGCGGTGTCGATGATCGAGAGGTAAGGGAAGATCGATCCCGTTCCATGGATGGTGGTGATGCTAGAGCGAATATTCGGCAGATACGCCTTCTCGCGTTTTGGGTTGAAAGTAATCTGTCTGGCCAGGTTGTCCGAGCTGCTGCCTTTCCACTCGTCGACCACTTTCAAGCTGTCGAGGGAGACGGCCTTTACCTTGGCGGAATAGTACTCCGTGACCAGCAGCCGCGATGTTTTCTCTGACAACGCCACGCCTCGGATGAACCTGCCCACGTCGGCCTCACGCACCAGC
This sequence comes from Pirellulaceae bacterium, assembly GCA_030748485.1. Classification (GTDB taxonomy): domain Bacteria; phylum Planctomycetota; class Planctomycetia; order Pirellulales; family Pirellulaceae; genus JASMLW01. Next base: position 2,546 of record JASMLW010000584.1, on the reverse strand, counting down.
TCGAAATTGCCGGCGTCGATTTCCACCACGCGTCCAGGATAATCCAGCGTTACGAACAACCGCTCGCCGCGCGAGTCGCTGACGACCCCATAGGGTTCGTCAAACACATCGATCTCGGCCAACCGGCCGCCGTTGGTCGCATTGAAAACGACCACCTTGTCCTCGGCGTACACGGCGACCGCCAGGTTGGTCGTCGAGCCGATGAACGTCACGCCCTCCGGCTTTTGGCCAACGCGAAACTCCCGCAACTTGGTGTGCGACTTCAAGTCGACGACCGTCACGGTGCCGGAGTCTCGGTTCGAACACGCGAGCAACTCGCCATCGGCTGAAATATCCATCAGGCTGTTCGACGTTCCCGCCACTCCACTGGTGGTGAACAACAGAGCCAACGAGCAGGCGATCAGGAAAGAGTGGCGCACGTCAGACCTCGGTTGTCGTTCGGGTTCATTTTGTGCCTATCGCCTCACGGCGGAGAACCGCGCTGGTGCGAACAACCGCAAACGCGATCATCGAGGCGAGAGTAAAAGAAGGCCCGCTCGGTCAGTCGAGCGGGCCTTCACTGTCGACGTTTGTTTCAAACGAATCAAACGCGATCGCCAATCGAACTATTTGAGAATCTTCGACGTGTCGGTGACGACGGCGACGATTCCCTTCTTGTCCAACTTGCCTTTGGAAAAAGCGTGGTTAGCCTTGACTTCCTTGGCGCCAACCCACAAGTGCACGGTTACTTCCGCGTTCTTGGCGATCTTGTATTTCTCGGGACCCGCTATGCCGTCAAACGCGGTCAGCGGAGTGTTCTTGATCTTGTGTTTTTTGGCGAAGGCCTTCAGCTGCGCGTCAGCCGCGTCAGCATCATCCGTCAACAGCACGACGAATGCAGCCATCTTTTTCGCTTTGTTCTCGCCAACCTTCTTGTCGATTTGCTTGACCAAACTGGCCAAGGTGTCGTCGAGTGAACGGGTGAAGATGTTCACTACCGGACGGGGGCCGTACAGTCAGCGATAGCAGAGAGATTTGCCGGCGTTGGGACCCGTGCTGTCCTTGACGAGGAAGAAGCCGGCCTTTTGGCCAACCTTCAACCCGGACTGCAGGTCTTCCGCCACGGCCACAGCACTGAAACTCAGCGCCATGATTGCAATGGTCGGGACCAGGTTTTTCATAAAACGCATCTCCTTGAAAACGTGACAAAACTGTCCAATCGGCCAATAGGGTACCCCGCTGAAGCCAAGAGGACAACTAATTTCGCCGGGTTTAGCGTTTTCTGTTCTTTGCTGAGTCCGGCAACCAAAACTGTGCCAGCCCCCGCTTTGAGGAGATGGGGGATTTCCCCTGCGGGAGACGGGGTTGCCGCCTTCGGAAACATTTATCCGACGCCGAGCAGACGGTCTCGGAAGAGCCAAAGACCCAGCAAAACTGCGACGACAGTCATGCTTACGAAGAGTGACGTCAAAGTGAACTGTGGCCGTCGCTCCTCGAACGGAAAGAAGACTCGAGTCAGCAGGTAGAGGAGAAATGCAGGGAAGCACAGGATCATCAATCCGGCGAGCCATGCCGGCAGAGGACTCTCATCCTCGACGTCCATGATCGGCGCGGTCGCGACTTCGAAATCCGGGTCGGCTTTACCGTCTCGGTTCGTGCCGCACGCCCAACAGACGTCAAATCCTTCGTAAATGTTGACGCCGCAGTTCGGGCAAGTCCAGCCGGATGTGTTTGTGGTCATCTCTGGCAATCCGAAACGGCCTCCATCGTTGGTGCAGCATTCCTCGCGACGACGCCTCGGAAGCCATCGTACACAAGTAGGTCCTGCCTGCCGGGCGGGACTTCGCGACGAAGTCGCGACAATCGACGCTCCAGTTGCCGCGCGCGGCGATTTGGTTCGACGCTGACCGAGAATCAGGCGGCTTCGTGGGGCTAAGTAGGCGCTGCTGTTTTGAAGAATCTCGCGGGACGGCGGTGATCCCGCTCGCTTGCCCCCGACAAAGATTCCCACGGCCGCGAGGAGTTGGTGGAAGTTTGCGAGCGGTCGAAACGTCGGGAATCAGGCGAGCCAGTCGAGACTCATTCCGTTCGCGCCATCGCCAAGCTACAGTTAATCAAGCATGCAAGTATTCAAGTATGCAAACAGGTTCGTCCAACTCCATCGTCGTTGAGAATCATGATCTGGTTTAGTCGCGTGCTGTTGTTGCTGTCGTATTGTCTCTACTGGGGCGGACTCACTTTCTACACGGGCTTCGTCGTGCGGATCGCACACGATGTGCTCGACGATCCAATGACTGGCGGGATCATCACGCAACGATCGACCGCATTGCTCCAGATTCTCGGTGTGGTCACGGTCATATTGATGGTGTGCAATTGCGTTGTCGTCGTCCGGCTGTCGCCGAAATACGGGTACGCACTCATCGCCTGCGCCGCAGTACTCAGCTGTTCTCTGATCGGGCTCTTCATCGTCCACGGACATCTCGACGCGATCATCGATGTGGGAGCTTCCGAGATCACCGATCGCGACGCTTTCGTCACGGGGCACCGTCGTTACAACCAGCTGACCA
>JASMLW010000583.1 GCA_030748485.1 Pirellulaceae bacterium | reverse complement strand
GGGAGACAGTCAAAGGACTCGGACAACAGCAACAGAACACGCCGACGCCCGAAATCGCTGACCGCGCCGACAGCGGACGCATTGAGCTCGACTTTCGAGCCATCGAGACGGGCGAGACTTCGTCGCTGGTCCAACGACGTCGCAAATCCCAAGCGTCACCGGGGCGACAGATTCCGTGGTGGGGTTGGGCCGTGGGTGGCGCGATCATCGGCCTGATCGCACTTGTTGTGATCATTGCCATCGTGCTCAAAGGCGCAAACTCCCCACCTGAACAGGCTCCTCCAGCCTCGCCAGAATTCCGCCGCAGCACTGCTTCCTAGCGGTTTTTCCGACTAGGCAATCTTCTTAAGTGCTGTTTCTATAATGGCTTGCGATTGTTCACTTGAAAGTGAACAGCGCCGCTTCCTAATATGGAAGAGCTCGCAGATCGCGGGCCGATTCGCTGACCTTCAGGACGAGAACCAACAGATCATGGACGGCCAGTCTACTTCGAACTGCGTGAACGTCGATGAAACGAACGCCTCGAAAACTGACTCGCGCCAAGCAGTCTGGCTCGTCATCCCCTTCCCAAAAGCGGCGTCGCAGCCACGCACCGCATCGCTCCGGCGCCCGGGGGATTGAAAAAGGCGATCAAGGACCCTTCGTCCCGCCCGAACGTTGGCATGAGCCGGCGAACCAAGGCGACGTCGAAGGCAAGGACGTCGAAGGCAAGGACGTCGAATACAAGGTCGTCGAATACAAGGTCGTCGTCGAACCCGCCGGCGACGGGTTTGACCACGTCATCACGCCGGACGAGGTTCGCGAGCGGTTGAGCCTGATGCCCGACCAGATGCTCTACGACCTGGAGGTTGTGCAACTCAGTTGCATGACGAAGAAGAAGCGAAACGCGCCATGCTACGGGATGCAGTGGGGCTCCTCCCTCTATCTCTACCCGATCGAAACCGAGCTGGTGGAGATCTTCACCAAGCCGCCCAAGCCGAGCGTTCGCATCGAAACGAAAATGTACGGCGGTCGCTGGGTTCAGGATGGACGACTGTGGAAGCTCATGTGGACTCCCTCCACAATACGTGACTTCTATCTCAACAACATCTTGATCCACGAGCTGGGCCATTTGCTGGATGATCGCAACACGAGTTTCCAGGATCGCGAGCGCTGGGCCGATTGGTTCGCCATTCAATACGGCTACAAACCGAGCAGAATGCAGCGGCGAGCGACGCGCTCCGTGCGGCGTCACGGAAGATGAGTAGTTGACGCTGAAGCAAACGGAACGTCCATTGTCGCGACTTCGTCGCGATGTCCTGCCCGGCAGGCAGGACCTACCAGCAAGTGGAACGTCGATTGTCGCGACTTCGTCGCGAAGTCCTGCCCGGCAGGCAGGACCTGCAGCTGAGTACTTTTGCCGGCGCCGAGCGTTTCTATCCTGTGACAGAGCATGGAGTTTCGGCCCAGCTGTGCGAGCTATCTTCTTTGCTCAACGCGGTTTATAATGCGTCGCTCGCGACCTTCCCCTCGCTGGAGGCATCGGGCCGGTCACGCCAATCGTCGTCATGACGGCCAGGAAGTCGTAATCACGAGACATTTTTCGAGGTGCCAACGGATGACAAACAGATTTCAGGCGGTTGCCACGGTGGCTTCGATCCTACTTCTTGGCGTCCTGATGTGTAGTTTTGTCACGACTCCCGCGTTGGCGGAAGTGACGCCCGCTCAAAGAAAGAAGGTGCTCGCCTTGCGGACGAGTGTGCGGCGGGCGGGGAACTTCTTCTCACAAGAGAAATACGAACAATCGGGAGCTTTGATCGAGCAGATCCAGTCAGAAATGGACGCGCTTTTGAAAGACGGCGACAAGGACGTGGCGGCGGCGTTGGTCCCCATCTACAACAGCCTGAAAAAGGCTCACGCGCTGTTGGAGCTCGAGGGCGTCAAATTGGCGCCGCTGAAGAACCCTGCGGAAATGGCCAAGCCCAATCCAGTTCCAGGCGGCGGAATCAGTTTCACCAAACAAGTCGCGCCTCTGTTGGTCGGCAAGTGCGGACGGTGCCACGTCGAGAACGCCCGGGGCATGTTCAGCATGGCGAACTACGACGCGCTGATGGAGGGCAACAACGACGGCAAGGTCGTTTTCGGAGGTGACGCCGATGGCAGTCGCGTTGTCGAAGTGATTGTCGAAGGCGATATGCCGCGCGGCGGCTTGAAGGTCGCGGCGCCGGAACTGGCCATGTTGAAGAAGTGGATTTTGGAGGGAGCCAAGTACGACGGGCAGGACACGAAAGTCAGTTTGACCACGCTGGCTCCGAACGTTTCGACCGACTTACCCAAGATCGGCGTGACGCGTTCGACAGGAAAAGAGACGATCAGTTTCTCCAAGGACCTTGCACCTGTACTCAACGAACAGTGTGCGAACTGCCACGGCAACGGACGCCGGCCGAGTGGGCGTTTCAATCTGACCAACTTCACAGCGATGTTGCGAGGCGGCGAGAGCGGCCCACCCGTGCTGCCGAAAAAACCAGCCGAAAGCCTCTTGATTCAGAAACTCAAAGGCACGACTTCCGGAGAGCGAATGCCTCGCCAGCAACCGCCGTTGTCGGACGAAGTGATCGCCAAGTTTGAGACGTGGATTTCCGAAGGAGCCACCTTCGACGGCCCCGATCCAGCGCAGCACGTCGAAGTCGTCGCTGAACTGGCCTGGGCCGCGGGAGCCAGTCATGAGGATCTCTCCGCCCGACGCGCTGAGCGAGCCGCCAAGAATTGGGCGCTCGGCATGCCCGGCATCGATGGCGACATCGCGGAAACCGAGAACTTCTACGTCACAAGCAACCTGGGAACCGCCACCACCGAGGATCTCGGCAAACAAGCTGAGAAGCTGGTGCCGCGGATCGTCGAGATTTTTGACGCCCCTTCAGACAAACCGTTGCTGAAAGGACGCATGTCGCTCTACTTCTTCCGAACTCGCTACGACTACAGTGAATTTGGCAAGATGGTCGAGCGCCGTGAGTTGCCGCGTCAGTGGCGCGGACACTGGAAGTTCAGCGTCGTCGACGCGTATGCGGCGATGCAGCCTCCCCGCGCCGAAGAGTTCGACGCCCAGGCGCTGCTCGCCCAACAGATTGGAGCCGCCTACGTGGCGAGTTTGGCGACCGACGTCCCCGCCTGGTTCGCCGAGGGTTCGGGCCGCTTCGCCGCGCGGCGCATTAACGCCGACGACGAGCGGATTGCGAAGTGGGACGCGCAACTGGCCGAGGCGTTGGGGCAGATGGAAAACCCCGACGATTTCCTCACCGGCAAACTGTCCCCCGCCCAGGCGGCCGTCGTCAGTTACAGCTTCGTGCAATTCCTGATGAAGGACTCCCGCCGGTACAAGAAGGTCCTGAACGCACTGCGCGACGGTCAACCTTTCGCAACGTCCTTCTCGGACGCCTACAATGGCAGCCCGAGCCAAGTCGCCGCGATTTGGGCGCGCTCGGCGTCGCGCAGCTCGAAGAAGCAATCTCGTTAACCCGTTGTCCCGCCCGGCAGGCGCCCTTGCGTAGGACGGGGCTCCCGGCCCGTCGAATAGAAAGAATCCTCGAGCGTAGGACGTAGCAGCGACTCTCCCGGCCCGTCGAATGGAGAGAATCCTCGAGCGTCGCCCGTCTGTCCCGCCACGACAATTTGCGAAGTTGGCGTGAACGTTCGGCGTTCAGTCTCAGTCATGTTTCTGCTTACTCCCCAAAACGTCGTCGACTACCTGTGCAGTCGGGGAGTCATCGACCCCACCGAAACACCCTCAGCGGGCGAGTTGACCGGCGGCGTTTCGGGGGCCGTCTATCTCATCTCCCGAACCGTCGCCCCCGATCTCGTCGTGAAGCAATCGCGCGAGCAGTTGCGGGTTGAGGAAAGATGGGTCTGCAGCCCTGAACGAATCTGGCGCGAGTGCGCCGTACTGCGTCTCTCGTCGCGGCTGTTGGCCGAAACGGATTGTGATGGAATCCGGCTGACGACTCCCCAACTCATCGACGAGGATCGGGAGAACTACGCCTACACGATGACGGCGGCGGCGGATCACGACGTCTGGAAGTCTCGTCTGTTGGCCGGTGAGGCGGACGGTCGGGTGGCGGCGGCCTGCGGCGCGATGCTCGGTCAATTGCACGCGGCCAGTTGGCGGAACGAGGAGATCGCGGCCGCACACGCCGATCGCGGCTTCTTTCTCGACCTGCGAGTCGACCCGTACTATCGGCACGTCGCCCGCACGCGGCCCACAGTCGCACCGGCGATGGAGCAACTCGAGGAGTCACTCGCCGCCAACCGCTGCGCGCTGGTGCACGGCGATTTTAGCCCCAAGAACCTGCTCGTGAATTCGAGCGAGCTGGTGCTGCTTGACTTCGAAGTCGGACATTGGGGCGATCCGGCGTTTGACTTGGGGTTCTTCGGAGCTCACCTCTGCCTGAAGAGCTACTGGGCTCCCACCGACCGCGAGGCTGACTACCTGGCTCTGCTGGATGAGTTCTGGACGAGTTATCGAGCAGTTGTCGGGGCGGTGATCGCTGCGGGGGAGTTGGCCGAGTTGGAGCGCCGGGCGGTCTGGAACACGGCCGGCTGCGGACTCGCTCGCCTGGATGGGAAGAGCCTGGTCGACTACTTGGCTGACAGCGAGCCGCCGCGTAGATTCTTCGACCAATGGGTGGCGACGATCGCGCCGGAATGGGACAAGTTTCGCGATCAACTAGGCGATGATGTCAACCGCCGCGGTGAGCTGGGAGGAAAGTAGCGCATGTCTGAAATCAGCGGCGTGCTGGCTCGTGAAGTGCTCGACAGTCGCGGCAGGCCGACGGTCGAGGTCGAGATAACGGCGGGTGCGTTCCGCGGCCGCGCGATCGCGCCGTCGGGGGCCAGCACTGGCGCCGCCGAAGCGTGGGAATTGCGCGACGGCGGCGAGCGCTACGACGGACTCGGCGTGCGTCAAGCTGTCGACAACGTCAATCAAGTCATCTCGCCGGCGCTGGTCGGCAGCGACCCGGCAAAGCAGGCTTCCGTCGATCAAATTCTGCTCGACCTGGACGGCACTCCGCAAAAGAAACGGCTGGGCGGCAACGCGATGCTCGCCGTTTCGTTGGCGGCGAGTCATGCGGCGGCGGCGATGGCGGGCGTTCCCCTCCACACACACTTCCATCGTCTCATGGATGAAGTCGACGAGAGCGATCTTCAACCGGCGATGCCGACGCCGATGACGAACATGATCTCCGGCGGACTGCACGCGGGCGGCAACCTCGACTTTCAGGACGTGCTGGCGATTCCCGTTCGCCGCGTCGACTATCCGTTGCTGCTCGAATGGCTGGTCAAGATCTACAACCGGCTCGGCCGCCTCCTGCAAGACGCCGGCATGGAGGGGCGGTTGGTGGGCGACGAGGGCGGGTTTGGACCGCGGCTGGGCGGAAACCGCGAGGCGGTTGAGTTTGTTGTCAGAGCGATCGAAGCCGCTGGACTCACGCCGGGCGATGATGTGGCGATCGCACTGGATGTCGCGGCGACGCACTTCTTCGCCGACGGCCGCTACCAACTGCGGGCGGAAGAGGTTTCCCTGTCGAGCAGTGAGATGGTCGATCGGCTCGAGGCGTGGACGAACGATCTGCCCATTGTCAGCATCGAAGACGGGCTGGCCGAAGAAGATTGGGAGGGCTGGACGGAATTGACCGAGCGCCTCGGCGACCGCGTCCGCCTTGTCGGCGACGACCTGTTTACGACCAACACCGAGCGAATCCAGCGCGGAATCGACGCCGGCGCCGGCAACAGCGTGCTCGTCAAAATGAACCAGATCGGCACGATCTCGGAAACGCTGGCGGCGATCGCGCTGGCTCGTCGAGCCGACATGTCGTTCGTCGTCTCAGCTCGCAGCGGCGAGACCGAAGACGCTTCGATCGCCGACCTGGCCGTCGGCGTGGCTGCGCCGGAAATCAAAATCGGCTCTATTGTTCGCAGCGAGCGACTGGCGAAGTATAACCAGTTGCTGCGACTCGCCGAGCAACTCTGAAGCAACTCTGAAGCAACTCACCGCACCTCCGACGGCAGCACGGCCGCGTCTACATTCCCCAATACCAAGGATCTCACGATGCAATACGTGCTCAACCAAAGCGATTGCTCGAAACACAACATCTTCCCGGGCGTCGACATCTTCACCGCGGCGGGCGACAACGTGATGCTCTCGTTGGTTGAGTTCGCACCGCACGCGGTCGTCGAACTTCACAGCCACCCGCACGAGCAGATGGGATTGTTGTTGGAGGGCGAACTCGTTTTCACGATCGGGGGCGAGGAGTTTCACCTGCAGCCCGGACAAATGTGGCGGATCCCGGGCGGCGTCGAACACAAGGCGGTGGCCGGCGACGCTCCCGTCAAAGCGCTCGATGTCTTCAACCCGATTCGCGAAGACTACCGGTAGGTCGTCGGGCCGGACGAAAGAATCAGCGGGCCGCGCCTGCCGCAGGTGGAGTTGCGCTTCGTTTCCGGTTCGGCACTTGCAATCGGTTAAGCCCGCGACATAATGGACCCATGCACTCTGACACCCTTTTTGGATACGACTGGTTTGCGTTTACCCTCCGGGTCGAGGGGCCAGTCGTGGTGTAGCTCAACAGCGATTTCCACAAGCCCTGCAGACCCTCGTGGTTTTTTCAGGGCTTTTTTTATTGGTTTTTCACTTGTTTTCGATGGTGGAGCGGTGAGTCGGACCCTGGCGGTCGACTCAATTCCCCGCCGATTGTTAGGTCGCGACCGGCGCTTGCGGTATGCGTTAGGCGTCGACTTGTCCTCGACAGATTACACCGTGCGGCGCGAGAGGTTTCCGATGATTCAAACCTGCGACGCGCCCGTTAAGCCGAAGGAGCTATTCTCGATGATCGTCGTCATGGAAAGGGGAGCCACCCCCGAACAAATCCAGCACATGGTGGAACGAGTAGAGGGACTGGGGCTGAAGTCTCATGTCATCAACGGAACAGAACGCACGGTGATCGCCGCGATCGGCGAGAAGCGCGAGCAGACGAAAGAGTCGCTCGAAAGCGGAGCCGGCGTGGCGGAGGTCATGCCGATCTTGGCGCCGTACAAGGTCGCCAGCCGGGAAGTGAAGCCCGAGCCGACGGAGGTCGTCGCCGGATCGCTGCGCATCGGAGCCGGTACGATCGGCGTTATCTCCGGCCCCTGCTCGGTGGAGGACGAAGAGCAACTGATCTCGACCGCCCGCGCTGTGAAAGCGGCGGGAGCGACGGGATTGCGAGGTGGCGCATTCAAGCCGCGAACCAGCCCCTACAGCTTCCAAGGGCTCAAGGAGGAAGGACTCAAATTGCTCGCCGCCGCCCGCGAGGAGACGGGCCTGGCGGTGGTCACCGAGGTGATGTCGACCGACGATGTCGACCTCGTCGCCAAGTACGCCGACGTGCTGCAAGTCGGCGCGCGAAATATGCAGAACTATCGACTGCTGGAAGCGGTTGGCCAAATAGACCGAGCCGTGTTGCTCAAACGGGGAGCCAGCGCGACGATCGACGAGTTGCTGTTGGCGGCCGAGTACATTCTGAACGAGGGCAATCCGAATGTGATTCTCTGCGAGCGCGGCATTCGCACATTCGAATCGCACACGCGATTCACGCTGCCGTTGGCGACCGTGCCTTACCTGCATCACAAGACGCACTTGCCGGTCGTGGTCGACCCGAGCCACGGGACGGGACACACCTACCTGGTTCCCGACATGGCGGCCGCGGCGGTGGCGGCCGGAGCCGACGGGCTGATCGTCGAAGTCCACCCCGAACCCGAGGCGGCGCTGAGCGACGGGTACCAATCGATGACCTTCGACCAGCACGACAAGATGATGGACCGCTGCGCAAAAATCGCCGCCGCGATCGACATGCAACTGGCGGCGCGGTGACCGCAGGCGCGGCGTAACGCAAGACTGGCGGGGCCTGTCAGATGACGCCCACAGCGCGATGCGGGGCGTCGGTCTCAACGTTGCGCGTGGCGCGCCGATCCAGCCGCCGCCCCTCGCTGCCCGACACCAGAGCCCGTTACACCAGCCCGACGCGCGAGCGAGGGATCGAAGCGCAACGCGTTCTCCATCGCCAACATCCGACGCGACCTCGTCACAGCCGCCGCCCCTCGCTCGCCCGACACCAGCCGTTGAACCAGCCGTTACACCAGCCCGACGCGCGAGCGAGGGATCGTATCGCAACGGGTTCTCCATCGCCAACATCCGACGCGACCTCGTCACAGCCGCCGCCCAGCCTGCCCTGCGTACGTTGGGCTGGTGTCGCTCAGAGCCGGGCTCGTGTAAGTGTCCGACACTGAGTCTTGGCCGTGGTGTGACCCATCTGTGTCACTCCTAAACGCCTTTTCAGCGAATGTGAGACCGCTGCGCGGAATGACTGCGTCCCAACACTCGCGCTCCCTATGATGGACATGAAATCGCTGTCTAACGACGAGTACATCATGACCGATTATCGATCAGTTACGTATCGTCCAAATGAACCACCCATGCCGGATCCGATCGGCTACTTCATTACATGGACAACATACGGCACCTGGCTTCCTGGTGACGAGCGAGGTTGGATCCGCCCTGGAATGGGAGTGCAACCTCCCAACTTCAATTTGCGCATCGGCGCGCTGCAACTCATGACCGAATCGGCATGCACCCTCGACCGTCAACAACGCGCAATCGTCGAAGAGACGATCTCGGAGCATTGCAAGATCCGAAATTGGAAACTCCACACGGTCAATTGTCGGAGCAACCATGTCCACGTAGTCGTCACGGCCGATGTCCCGCCAGAGGACGTCTATCAACAACTGAAGGCCTGGTGCACTAGACGACTGAAGAACCGAGAGAAGAGGCGCCGCTCAAAAACCCGAACGAAATGGTGGTCTGAGAACGCAAGTCGACTGTACATCGGCGACGAAGAAAGCCTGCAGGCCGTGATTCGGTACGTGATGTTCGCTCAGGACCGGATTGAACGTGACGTTGAATAGACGGCAACCGTTCCGAGACGGCGGCCCATTACACCAGCCGATTACACCAGCCCGACGCGCGAGCGAGGGATCGCAGCGCGACGGGTTTTCCATCGCCAACATCCGACGCGACCTCGTTACAGCCGCCGCCCCTTGCTTGCGCGGCGGGCTAGTGTTGCGAATTGCACCAGGTCCGACCACCAGCCCGTTACACCAGCCCGACGCGCGAGCGAGGGATCGCAGCTCTCGCGACGTCGCGTCCTCAGCCCGTGTTGATGATTCGTCGTCAGAGCGCCTACTAGCCCGAAGCGCGACCGCTGCCAGGTCGGGCCGATTTTGCTGGTCGACAATCGATGGAGAACCCGTCGAGCTGCGATCCCTCGCTCGCGCGTCGGGCTGGTGTAAGGGGCTGGTGTAACGGGCTGCCGCGCGCCGGGTCGTCCGTTATTCGCTCTCGCGGACTTGGGACAACAGCAGCTGGAGCCGACTTTGATCGCGCAGCGTGAGGGCGGCGATGAGATGTTTGCTCTTGGCGTCGTAATGGAGTGCGCCTGGACCGTCGCCGCTTTGAAAACTGCCGTCGCCGAGCGAGATCTTGATCAGCTGAATCAAGTTCAACGCCTCGCCCGCGTTGACCGCGATGTCGTCAATCAAGAGAAACTCGACGACCGTCAGCGACTCCAGCGACTCGGGCGTCGTGATCTGCACCAGTTCGGCTCCGACTTGGCGAGCCGCCAGGTCCATCGGCCTCAACAGCGTGCGCAGCGCTTCGGCCGCCGGCTTGTCGTCGACACTCACCGTCACTTCGCCGTCCTGGTTCCAGCCGGCCTCACTGGCCGCTCGCCAGTCGACGAGCAACTGGGCTCCGCTCTCGGCCGACACATGCCGCAACACGTCGATGAAATAGGTCGGCTGACGGAAATTGCAAACGATCGGTTTGACCAGCGACTCGGGAACCACCGGTTCGCCGATGCGCGTCTGCCAGTCCGGCAAATCGTACTTGAGCGGCTGCTGGCGAGCGCGGCGGAGCCGATCGAGAAAACACTGCACTTGAAATCGCACCAGCGGTTCGTTGTCGATCACCAGCGACTTCGCCTGGACCTGCAGCCGACCCTCGCCGCCCGCCTGTCGCCAGGTTGGCGACGCGACACACGACCATACCATTTCGACCAACGCCGTCAGCTCGCTGTCGTCATCCAGCAAATCGGCCACATCGAGTAACACAGGTTCGTCGTCCGCCGGAATCGTTACGACCACGTGCTCCTCGCCCTCGACAATCGTCAACTGCAACGGGTGCAGAGTTTCCGTCAACATGCGGCGAACGGTCGTCGCTTTGCGCGCAATGCTGACCGGCGCGTCGGGCGAGACCTTGGCGGCCGCCAGAGCAGACGGCTCCAGCGTGATCGGAATCGTGCTCATCTCACTCGCGAACCGCAGGAACTCAACCAACGGCACGTTTTCAAAAGAGACCTCTTCAATCTTGCGCGCCAGTTGAACTGAGATGTCGACCTTGCGCGACTTGGGCCGCGGCAGAGGCGCGATATTGATGTCGTCTTCAACGATCTTGGGAACTCGGATCCGCGGATCAACATCCACCGGAGCCGTCGGGTCCAACAACTGCTCAATGCTCTGCAACGCGGCCGTCAGTGCGCCGAGGTCAGGCTTGCTGTCGCCGCCCGGAGTGTCGGGCGTCAAACCGGGCGGTTCGTCGTCCGTCGGATCCAACCCCGGCGGTGTCCCGGCGTCCGCGCCAGAACTGCCGTCGGTCGCGTTGCCGTCGGTCGCGCCCGTATCGACGGGCTCAACTTCCGAACCAGTTTCCGAACCAGTTTCCGATCCAGTTTCCGAACCAGTCTCCGATCCAGATTGCGCGGCGTCGGCCTGAGTTGCATCTCCCGGCGTGTCGGCTCCTGTTTGAGCCGTTGCGGCGCCGTCCGGTTCGACTACGGCGTCACCTTGCCAGTCGGATCTCTGTTCTTGCCCGGGCGCGTCGGGGTCGGCGGCGGCGATCGGGCGCGAACTTCGAGATGCGACGAAGCCGACAAACGCGACGGCCAACACAACTCCCGCGACGGCGGCTCCGGCCAGCAGCAACCACTTCCGCAGTTGCTGGGACTCGCGCGACCTCCAATCACCGGGCTGTGGGGGCAGCACGTCTTTCGTTTCCGGTTCAGCATCCGCGCCGTCTTGTTCGGCCGGTGGGGGCGGGGCGAAGTTCCCCCGCTCGGACACCTCCTCGAACTCCTCGCTGCCGAACACCATCGGCTTGGTGTCGGCGCTCGATTCGTGCGCGCGAGCCGCGGCGCTGGTCATGATCTCCGCTGAGCCTTTGGTGACTGTTTTCACCGACGCCGGCTCCTCGGCGCGTTCGAAATCCGCCGGAGCCTCGATCAACACCATGCTGCTGCATTTTGGGCAGCTGAGAATCTGGCCGATCGCCGATTCGTCGCGGACCTTTAGCCGAGCCTGGCAGGTAGTGCACTGGATGCTAAAAAGTTCCACGAGCTGACCTCGGAGAGGTGGCGGGACCGCTGCCAAAACAAACCGCCGCTGAGTAATCGTTGTCCGCCACCGCATTGCCGGCTGGAATCGACCGGCAAGACCGAGTCACCCAACAGCGCCGGGGGCCTTGGGAACATTATACGACTGACGAGCCCGATTCCGTGCTCATTTTGGCTGAAATGGCTTCGGCAATTCGTAATCGGCCTCGGCGGCGGCGGCCCGAGTAGTGATCAAAATGATCTTGTCAGTTGGACTAGCCGGATCCCCGGTGACCACCCAGATCAGTTTCTGGTCCGTTTCCGAAGGATCCTTAACCGTTGTGATCGGATTTGCCTTCATGACCAGCGCGGTGAGAACGTCCGCAAGCGATTTGTCGGAGTGGTCAAAACCGACGATCTGCTGGTTCCGAGTGATCCCATCTTTCTGCAAATCGGCGCCGATGATTTTGATGTCGAAGGGTATCGTCGGCTTGTAGGTTTCCTTGATGTCGTCGCGTATGTCGCGCGCGGCGAATTCGAGAGAATTCTGACCAAAGGAAATCGTGATCTTACTGGCTAACAACTCATCGATCGTCTTGGGTGTTTGGGTCGGAGTTTTGACGGCCACCGCCGGCCCGCCGCCCGGTTGTGACACGACCAGCATTGCGCCGGCGAACGCCAAGTTGTGCGCGGCCTGGGGCGGCAGGGCGAAGTTGACGACTGCCTGGCCATCCTCATCGCCGACTCGCGTGTAGCCATGGACAAAGTCGATCATGCTGGGAACGCGAAAGGCAACTCGCCGCCAGTACGCAGGCGGATTGATCTGCGTCGCGATGTACTTTTCCAACCGATCGGGAATGTCGGCGACGCGCGCCTTCATTTCGCGGGCGAGCGTCAGGCTGTCTTTCTCAGCTTGGCCGATCAAGCGAATTTCGCCGTAGGCGTACGAGCCAAAATCAAGACTGACCGCCCCCGACTTAAGGTCTTCGCCGAGCAACCACTTCATCGGCTCGAGCATCCGGCGCCGCGAACCTTGAAACAGGGGCAGTCCATCGCTGAAGAAAAAGTTGGGGGCGAAGAGCATGGTGAAGTGAAGATCGCTGTTGGTGGAGGCCAGCAGCTGACGAGTTTCTCGCCGTAGCGCCGGCTCGGCCCCGCCGCTGATAGCGACTTCCCGAACATCCTCCAACTGCCCCATCACGAATGTATTTTTCTCACCGAAGTCGGCGGGAATGAAGAAGGCTCGCGAGCCAACTTGCAAGATGTCGCGGCCCTCAACCTTGCTGATGTTGGCTTCCCCCCATTTGTTGATCAGGTCCACCTGAGAGATTGCCTCTTTCGGCGTCACGACAAACGAGAACCGCGGGTACTGTCCGTCGTTGCCGTGGACGGTGACGAGCAATCGCTTGATGCCGGCGAACGAGAAGCCGGCCGCCTCCTCCCACTTCTGCCGCGCTGACGGATTGCCCGGGCCCATCGCGTTGTCGAGCGCATCGAGCACTCGCTTGCCCTCGGCCGACTCCACCATGGCGGCCGGTCGCAAGGCGAAGATGATCTGCCCGCCGGGCGGCGCGTACTTGAGCGTTAGTGGAGCGCCCTGTGATGGCGGCGCCCAGAGCGCTCCGGGTGGCCCCGCCGCGCCGCTACCGCCACTGCTGCCGTCGCCGCCGGTCCCTTGGCTGCCGGATCCTCCGGTCTGGCCGCCCTGCGCGCCGCCTCCGTTGGTTTGCGCACCGCCGTTCCCGCCGCCGGTTCCCTCGCCATCTCCGCCACCGGCGACCTGATCGCCGTTACCTCCGAGTGCAAAGAAGCCAAGCAGCAGGACGAGGGCGACGGCCCCGCCAACGGCCGCCAGAATGATCGGCGTGGTTTTGTCTTTCTTGCGGCGGTAGGCGAGCGCCGAAGGTTTCTCTCCGTCCGCGGTGTCCCCTGAGATACTCGGCGCAACGTTCTCCATCCGCGGTCCGAGTCGAGGGTTTGCCGCCGGCGCGGCGGCGACGGCGGTTGCCGTTTGGGTCAATTGCGACTGCTTTGCGCGGATGGCCGATTCGTAGCCGCCCAACGACGCGGGCGGGGCAACCGGCGCCGCCGCCATCAACGCGGGGTCGCAATGCGGCGTGATCTGTTCGATGACGGCCGCGACCGTCTGCAGCCGAACGGTCGGGTTCTTGCCCATCATATAGCTGGCGACTGAGTTCAACTCGTTCGACGCGCCGAATTTGGTCAGCGGCTCCATCGCCTCGTTCGCGTGTCTTTGCATCTTCTGCGCGACGTCGCCGCCGGCGAACGGAGCCCGCCCCGCGACGCCGGCGAAGAGCAGACACCCGAGCGAGTACACGTCGGTCAACGAATCGGGTGACTTCCCCGCCGTGGTCAACTCCGGAGCCATGTAGTCGGCTCGATCAGCGGGTTGAGCGGCCAAGACATCCAGCGGATCGCTGAGCAGTTTCACCGATCCGTTTGTTTCCATCCACACCAACTCGGCTTGCAGATTGCCGTGGGCGCGCCCGATCTGATGACAATGGGCGACAGCCAACGCCACCTGCCGCACTACGTTGCAGGCTTCGCCCGGGGGCAGCGGGCCGCCCTTCATGCGCTCGGACAACGATTGGCCGCGGACATCTTCGAGGACCAGGAACTTGTGGGTCCGCAAGTCGACCGGCTCAAAACACCGCTGGATGTGGCGATGAACCACGCCCGATTCCTGCTGCACGCGGGCCACCGCCGCCGCCCATTGGTTGGCGTTCTGGGTGATGGCGCCGGAGAGAAACTGGAGTACGACCGGATGGCCGGTGGTGGAGTGCAGCGCGCGAAACATGGTCCCCTGGCCGATACCGTCGAGCCGATCGTAGACCTTGTAGTCGCCAAAGAAGAACGGGCCGCTGCGACCCGCCATGAGAATCTGTGTTTGGTAGCGGCTGAGAGCGTTCTGCGACACGAGCCACTCGACGAGCATCTTGGCGTTGCTGCCCGCTGCGCCCTTCACTCGCTGGAAGTCGCCTTGCAGTTGCTGCAACTGCTCGGGGGTGAGCAACCGGCTGGCGGCGAGCAGGTTCCAGAACTCGGAGATCGTCGTTGACATACGAGAGCTTTGCGAGCGAAGTCGAATCGGGGGAGCGACTCGAACCGGGATCGAGGCGCCTGAGCGAATGTCGTCGCGACAACCGCATCTTTCTAATCTACCGCGCCGCCAGGGTTTCCTCAAAGGACCGCAAACCAATCAATCCGGGTTCGGGTCTCCGCCGCGATGTGCTACAAAAGTGCGCCCCGTCGACTGCGGCGATCCGCCCCACTCAACTACCCACACATCGAGACTCACTTTTCTGTTGAATGACGCCCACGGACAGGAATCCTCATGAAGGCCTTTGAATCGACACGGCTCTACTTTGAGCGAGCGGCCGATCAGCTCGACATGGACGGCAGCATGCGAAAACTGCTGCTCACGCCCAAGCGCGAAGTGCAGGTCCAAATCGCCGTCGAAATGGACAACGGCGAAATCGACACGCTGATCGGCTATCGAGTGCAACACGACAACGCGCGGGGGCCGATGAAGGGCGGACTGCGTTTTCACCACGATGTGGATCTGGACGAAGTGCGATCGCTCGCCACGCTGATGACCTGGAAAACGGCCGTCGTCAACATTCCCTACGGTGGAGCCAAGGGCGGAATCTGCGTCAGCCCCCGCGGTCTCAGTCGCAAAGAACTGGAACGCATCACCCGTAAGTTCATTGACGAGATCCACGACGTGATCGGACCCGACACGGACATCCCCGCGCCGGACATGGGCACGAACGCGGAGGTGATGAGCTGGATTCGCAACCAGTGGGAGAAGTTCCACGGATTCAATCCAGCCTGTATCACCGGCAAGCCCGTCGAAGCCTATGGAGCTGAGGGACGCGAAGAGGCGACCGGTCGCGGAGTCGGCATCCTCGCCTTCAAGCTGCTCAATCGGATCGGCCGCAAGCCGGCGGAAACGACAGTCGCTATTCAAGGGTTCGGCAACGTCGGCTTCCACGGCGCGAAGTTTATGCATGAATCGGACTTTCCGATCGTGGCGATCAGCGATGTGACGGGCGCGTACTACCGCGAAGGCGGCGTCGATATTCCCGCGGCGCTGCGCTACGCCATGGCCAATCATTCACTCGAGGGGTTTGACGGCGCCGAGAGAATTAGCAACGACGAGTTGCTGACGCTCGAAGTCGATATGCTCGTCCCCGCCGCCATCGGCGGCGTGATCACCAGCGCCAACGTCAATGACGTCAAAGCGTCGATCATCGTCGAGGCGGCCAACGGACCTATCTCGCCCGACGCCGACGAGAACCTGTTTGAACGAGGCGTCATCGTGCTGCCCGATATTCTCGCCAACGCCGGCGGCGTCACGGTCAGTTATTTCGAGTGGGTCCAGAATCTTCAGTACTATCGCTGGGGACTGAATCGCGTCCGGCAAGAACTGGACCGAGTGCTGGCCGATGCGTTTGAGCAGGTCTGGCAAGTCGCTGCGGAACGAAGAGTCAGCTTGCGGACCGCCGCCTACGTGATCGCCATCGAACGCGTGCACCGAGCAACCGTGCTGTCGGGAATCTAGCTGTCGGGAATCTAGCCGGCGGGAATCTAGCTGTCGGGAATCTAGCCGGCGGAGCTTAGTAGGAGACGCCGCCCGTCGCCGGTTGCCTCATCCCGCTCGCCAAATCGTGCGCTGTTTGGCGGAGCACTTGGGCGGCCTTTTCAACTTCGTTTGCGGTGACGTCGAGGTGGGTGACCGCGCGAATGATGTCCGGACCCAACGACAGCATTCGCACCCCCTGCTCTTCGAGCGTGGCGGCGAACGCCGCCGCCGTGCTCAGCGACGAATCGACGCGGAAGATCACGATGTTCGATTCGACCTGCGGAGCGGTCAACTCCAGACCGTCCGTGGCGATCACGGCGCCCGCCAAGGTCTGAGCCTTCGCGTGGTCTTCGGGTAGCAACTGGCGATGATGCCGCAGCGCGTACAGAGCCCCCGCGGCGATCACTCCCGCTTGCCTCATCCCACCGCCAAAAAGTTTGCGATGGCGGCGAGCTTCGCGAATCAACTCGGCCGAGCCGGCGAGCGCCGAACCCACTGGGGCGCCGAGCCCCTTGCTGAAGCAAACGCTGACCGTATCGAAATGCCGGCCCCACTCGGCCGCCTCGATCCCCGACGCCGCGACGGCGTTAAACAGCCGGGCGCCGTCGAGGTGCGTCCGCAAGCCGTTGTCGTGAGCCCATTGGCAGATCTCCGAGACGTTTTCGTGAGGCTGCACGCGCCCGCCCGCGCGATTGTGGGTGTTCTCCAAACACACCAGTCGAGTTCGCACGAGATGATCGTTGTCGGCCCGGATCAGTCCCCGCAGTTGATCGACGTGCAATACGCCGGCGTCGCCCGGCACCGTCTGCGCCACCACGCCGCTCAACTGAGCGAAGGCGGCTTGCTCGTAGTTGAAGATGTGACAGAAACGCTCGCAAAGAAACTCGTCGCCCGGCTTGCAGTGGATGCGAATCGCGATCTGATTCGTCATCGTGCCGGACGGCATGAAGATGGCCGCTTCCTTGCCCAACAACTCGGCTGTGTACTTTTGCAGCTGGTCGACTGTGGGATCGACGTCGATGACATCGTCGTCAACCAATGCCTCGGCGATCGCGCGGCGCATCTCGGGAGTCGGCTTCGTGACAGTATCGCTACGCAGATCGATGGCGGTCATGAGTTGTCGGATTCCGTAATCGTCGGTTGCCGCGGCGCCGGGCCGCGAGGTGATTGGCAAGTAGTTTTCGACGAGGCCCTGGCGACCATCATCG
>JASMLW010000582.1 GCA_030748485.1 Pirellulaceae bacterium | reverse complement strand
CTGAGTTGGCGAGAACGGAATCGAAGGACGCCGTCGGGCACGCGGTTCCCAAGCTGCCGCCCAATGTCAAAGATCAGAACGACAATATGCCGCAAGTCACCAAGATGCAGATCGAGCTGCTGGTCAGCAGCTTGGCCGCCGATTTCAATCGAGTCGCCAGTCTGCAGATCACCAATAGCGTCGGCCAGCCGCGGATGCGTTGGCTGGGAATTGAGGAAGGGCACCACGGCCTGTCGCACGAGCCGGACACAAATGAAACAGCGTACGAGAAGCTGATCAAGATCAACACTTGGTACGGCGAGCAAGTCGCCCTGTTGGCGAAGCGACTGGACGAGACGCCCGAGCCCGGCGGCGACGGCACGTTGCTCGACAATACAACCATTGTCTGGACCAACGAGTTGGGGAAAGGCAACTCCCACACGCGCAACAACATTCCCTTCGTCCTCGTCGGCGGCGGGCTCGGCTTCCGCATGGGCCGCTCGATGGACTTCCGCCGCGTGCCGCACAACCGCCTGTTGATGAGTTTCTGCGAAGCGATGGGCCATCCAACCAAGTCGTTTGGCAACCCGGATTTCTGTGGCTCCGGACCGCTCACGGGACTCACCTAACGCGGACGCGGCTACAAGCAACAGCGGCGGAAGCGGTCGCGCCGCGACGTGGTCTCAACGCCTCTTTCCAAGCCGCCTCCTTATGTGTCTGAGACCGAACCGTCGGGCCATTCGAGCGTTCCCCGAGCTCGCGCGAAAGGCCGGGCGGGTCGCTTCTTGGCGACTTCTTCATCGATGTCGATTCCCAGGCCAGGTTCTGTCGGCAGGGCGGCGTAACCGTTCGCGTACTTGACGCTGACGCCCCGATAGAGATCCTCCTCCCACTGCGCGTACTTTCTCGCCTGGTTGAACTCGTGGATCACGCAGTTAGTGGTGCAAGCGTTGACATGGAGTCCGGCGAGAGTCATGACGGGGCTCTGCGCGTTGTGCAGCGCGACGTCGATAAAGTGCGCCTCGGCGATCGCCGCCATCTTCTTGCACTCCGAGATGCCACCGGCGTGAATCACGTCCGGGTTGATAAAGCTGACCAGGTGGCGGTCCATCATCTCCTGCAGACCAAACTTCATGAACTGACTCTCGCCTTGGCAGATCGGGACGTTGACGTGATCAGCCAGCCATTTCATCTTGCCGATATCGGACGTAAGCATCGGCTCTTCAACGAAGAAGGGGCGAATCTTCTCGACCTGCCGGCAAAACTCCAGGGCCATTTCCGGTTTGAATTGCGTGTGCGCGTCGTAAAGGATGTCGAAGTCCGCTCCGCCAGCCTCGCGCATGGACTGCAGGCGAGCGATCTCGGCGGCAAGTTTCCAGGGCTGTTTGATCACGCCGTTGTCGGCGATCGCCGGGCCCGTCTTGATCGCGTTGAAACCGGCCGCCTTCGCCCGCCGCACAGCGTCGGCGTCACCCCCGTGGACGTAGAGTCGCATTTTGTCCTTGGCGGCTCCGCCGAGCAGCTGATAGACGGGCGCGTCGAGGATCTTGCCGGCGATATCCCACAGGGCGATGTCGACCGCGCTGACCGCGCTGTTCAAAATCGGGCCGCCCCGCCAGCGCGGCCAGCGGTACATCGCTTGCCAGTGCTTTTCGATCTGCAGCGGATTCTTGCCGACGATGTAGCGCTCGTGCTCTTGAATCGCCGCCATCATGGTGGCCCCGCGACCGCGAATGCCGCCCTCGCCGACTCCCGTCACGCCGTGGTTGGTGTGGAGTTTCACATAGATGTAATTCATCGACCCCGTCCAGACGGGAATCACCTTCAGATCGGTGACCTTGAGGTCTGCGGGAATCTTCGCCAAAACGGCTTCTGGAAAAAGAGCGAATTCGCCCAACGAGCAAGCGAGTCCGGCCGCGCTGGTTGTCAAAAAGGTCCGTCGGTCCATAGCAGTGTCTCCGGTGATCGAGTCCTGGCGTGTGTCGCGACATTAGTCTAGCAGCATCAACGGCGACCACGGCTGACAGACGAGCGTGGCGGATGCAGTTCCGGCGTTGAGGATGCGGGGCTTCCCTGGTTGGATTCCAGCGACCAACGGGAGCGGGCGAACAACTACCGTGCGGCAGCTCGCTCTGTGTGTGGCACTGCCACTTCTGGCGTTGAGGATGCGGGGCTTCCCTGGTTGGACTCCAGCGACCAACGGGAGCGGGCGAACAACTACCGAGCGGCAGCTCGCTCTGTGTGTGGCACTGCCACTTCTGGCGTTGAGGATCAGGGGCTTCCCTCAATCGATTCCAGCGACCAACGAGAGCGGACGAATGTCTACCGAGCGGCAGCTCGCTCTGTGTGTGGCACTGCCACTTCCGGCGTTGAGGATCAGGGGCTTCCCTCAATCGATTCCAGCGACCAACGGGAGCGGACGAACAACTACCGAGCGGCAGCTCGCTTTGTGTGTGGCACTGCCACTTCCGGCGGAGCGCTCGCGCGGGTTCGCAAGCAGGCTCGGGGCGACTAATCGGCGGTCGGGCCGTCTGACGGGGACGGCCAAGTTAGCGAAGCGAATTTGGGGGCGGCCAAATTGCAGATCATCATCCCCGCCGGCGTCATGATGAGACGGCAATAGGTGTCGCTCGGCTGCGCCGGCAGCGGGTTGGGAAGGGCTCCGATTTCTTCTTTCGAGTCGACGTCCCAAAACCGAATGCTGTCGAGACGTTGCGCGACGTCGATACTCACGATCCGCGAGTCATCTGGGCTGAAGCAAACCGAACTGACCGCGTCCTCGTGACCGCGGAGAACGCGAACTTGGTTGTCGCGCAGATTGAACAACCGCACGCCGCCATCCTCGGCGCCGCTGACGAGAATGTTGAAGTCCGCGGCGAAGCTCAAGGAATAGACGGTTCCGATGTTGGTGAAATCGCGGATCAGACCGCCGGTGCGAGTCGTGCGAACTTCGATCTGATCGCTGCCGAACGCAACGCGTTGGCTGTCGCGCGAGAATGCGACCGAACGGCCCATTCCGGAATTGCTGTACCGCCGAATTACTTTCCGCTCAGCGACGTTCCAGAGACAACAGCGATAATCGAATCCGGTAACCGCCACGAACTCGCCATTCGACGAGATCGCCACGGCGAACTGATCGGCCGACTTTCTTCTGGAGGTTTCACGGGGCGTCCAAAGAACGCTCTCCGCCGCCACATCGATCACATCGACTCGCCCCGAGTCAAAGACGACCGCCAGGGTGCGTCCATCGTCGCTGACGGACAGATCACAGACCGAGAGTTCGGCGGCTCGTGCGACGACGGTAGTCCCTGCCAGACTGTGTTTCCGTCGCCGCACGGAGCCATCCGAACAGCCGTAGAAAATTTCGCCAACGCCGGCCGCCGACGCGACCGAGTTGACTTGAAAGTCGGTCTCTTCGTATTGAGCCACGTTGGCGCTCGGATTGCTCAACTTCACGGCGCCGTCGTCGCTCAACGACAGCAGACGGCCGTCGGGCGTATTCGCCAACGCCGTCACACGCTCACTGTGAACGGAGAACGACCAGCGAGGCACATCGGGCTCCGCCTTCTCCCTTCCGCGCCATTGCGCTTCGTCAATCCGCCAGCCGTGTAGCCGGCCCATATCGTCGCCGGCCACCAATTCGCGCCCGTCAGGGGAGAAGCCTAAAGCGGTGGCGGCGAGTCGTTGTCGATTCGACAACCTCATCCAACCCAACGTCGCCCCCGTCGCCGCGTCAATTGTGTTGAGCCAGTTGGCACCGGAGATCACGGCCAACTGCGTTCCCCGGGGAGACCAAACAGCTTCGTCCATGCGGTAGGCGTAGTCCAGGTCGCGGAGTTTTTCCCCCGTCTCACCGTTCCAAATACCAACCCGTTTGCTACCCTCCGACAAGATGGCCAGGGCGGAGCCGGCGGCGGCGAAACCGATTGAGTCGTTGCGGCGATCGGCCGGAAAGGTGGCGAGCAGTTCACCTTCCACGCTCGACACCTTCGCCGTCTTGTAACGAGCCGCCGAAGCGACGCGTTCTCCGTCGGCTGAGAAGGCGATCGACTCGATCGTCGTGAAGTGCCGGTGCAGCGTCTTCGTCTTTTCGCCTGTCTCGGCGTCCACGAGGTAAACGGCCGCACTGCCCAATTGGCTTAGTATCGGCGTGCCGCCAATCGCCAACGTCGAGCCATCGGGAGAGATCGCAAGTGCGTGCAGCGAGCCGACGCCCGGCTCGTAGGTCGTCAGTTTCTCGCCCGTCCCCAAGTCCCAAACGTTGATCACTCCATCTTCGCCCACCGTGGCGGCGCGGCGACTATCGGGATAGAGAGCGCACGCCGTGGCGGAGCCGTGGTGGCGCCCGAGAGTGACCAGGCGACTCGCCAAGGTGTGCTCGAGTACATACCACTCGAAGCCTCGCAAATCGACGGTCGGATCAGTGGGAACATGCCGCGCGAGTATCCGCTCGACGTCGCTCAACCGGTTTTCACGAAACCGCTCAAACGCCAGCGCGACGTCGGATCGATAGGTCAAACGGCGGGCTTTCAATTCGCTCGCCTCAGCCCTCCGCCAGAGATTCTGAGCCACCCGGCCTTCTCGGTCGGCTTCGCCGCGGGCCGCCGCCTCCGCCAACAGCGCGCGCTCTTTCGCTTCCAGCGCCCCGTTCAGTTGCTCCGCGTAGTCGGCCATTTGTTGAGAATAGATGGTCATTCCCGCCAACATGAGAACCAGCGCCAACAGCGCAGTCACCGACATCGCCAAAGCCAATCGCCGTCGTCGCAGCACCCAACGCCGGCCGCGCTCCAGCAAGCCAACAGGCCGCGCCAGAATCGCCCTCCCCTCCAGATAACACCGCAGGTCGTCGCCCATCGCCGCGGCCGTTTGGTAACGGTCCAGCGGGTCCAACGCCATCGCCTTCATCACGATCGTCTCCAGATCGGCCGGCACGCGGTTGTCGATCTTCCGCAACGGTTGCAGATCCTGCGAAGATGGCGCGATGTGAGTCAGCGCAGGCGGCTGCAACGTCAGCAATTTGTAGAGGGTCGCGCCGAGAGAATAGACGTCCGTCCGCGGATCGAACACGCGCTTCCCCAACGCCTGCTCGGGACTCATGTAGGCCGCCGTGCCAACCACGCCGCCCGTCCGCGTCAACGTCTCGCCATGCTCGAAACAAGCCAACCCAAAGTCCGTCACCCAGATCTTCCCCGTCGCGTCGATCAACAGGTTGCCCGGCTTCACATCGCGATGCACGATGCCGACGCCATGAGCGTGGTCGAGCGCCTCGGCCGCCTGCAAGCCGGCCTCCGCCGCAAACTGATGACGGCGCTCACGCTCCTCCGAACGACTCGCCGCCGCGGTCCACAAGTGCTTGGCGGTATCGGCCGTCTTCTTCACCGCGACTCGCTCTTCCGCTTCGCCTGTCCAAATCCGCGGCAACCCCTCTTCTTCGCGCAAGTCGGCAATCAACTCCGCCAGACTCTGGCCGCGAATCAACTGCATCGCGTAGAAGTGAACGCCCCGCTCCTGACCGACAAAGTGAACCGGCACAATGTTGGGGTGGTCGAGCGTGGCGGCGGCCCGCGCTTCGTTATGGAAACGCTTCAATTGCTGCTCGTCCAGCACGGCTGCGAACGGCAACACTTTGACTGCGACCGTCCGACCTAACGAGAGCTGTTCCGCCTCGTAGACAATTCCCATCCCACCGCGTCCAATCGGCCGCGACAGACGAAAGTCGCCGAGCGTCGCCTGGGGCTGTAGACGATTCGAATCCGGCGCCTGGCTGGCAGTGAGGTCGGCCGCCGCGCCGTGGAGAAAGTCCAACCCCTTTAGATGGTCGTCAAGCTGATCCGCGATGTCAGGGAAGCGAGCCGCGAAGTCGCGGCGATTGGGCCGTCGCCCCGCCTCCAACTGCTCGAGATACACCTCCATCGCTTTCGCCAACCGATCCTCTACTGGTTCGGTCGTTCGGTCCGCTCCCCTCTTGGGCAGCGCCTGGCTTAGCGGCTCGTCCGTCACGTGATCCGGTCGGTGAGGTATTCTTGAAGTCTGCCGATCGCGCGTCGCCACACGCCCTTGACGCTATCAATCGTGCGGTTCATCTGCAAGGCAATCTGTGGAAACGTCATGCCGCGCAAGTGTCGGAGCACAATCACCTCGCGATAGTCGGACGGCAATTGATCCAGAGCGTTGGCCAGCAGTACAGCGTTCTCGCGACGCATCGCCGAGTGGCTCGGTGTGCTGCCGTCGGCTATCAGGTGATCCAACATCAACGTCGACTGCTCCACTTCCACGTGTAGCCGTTGCTCCAACTTCACATCGCGGCGCTGGGCTGAATACCGCCGGATATGCATCGACAGTTGCGACGCCAAGATCTTTCGCAACCAGCCGACGAGTTCCGCTTCGCTCGCCCCGGCGAACTGTGCGAAACTGCGCTTCGCCTGCAAAAATGTCTCCTGTACGACGTCAGACGACGAAAACTTGGCCTGCATCTGAGTGTCCAACTGCAGGCGCGCGATGAGGGAAAGATAGCTGCGATACAAGTCGAGCAACCGTCCGAGCGTGTCAGCACACCCACCCTGGGCCTTCGCCAGCAACTGCTCCAACTCTTCCGATGAGACGGCCGTCGGCATGCGAACAACTCCACTCTTTAGAGATGCATTTGCTGCCCAATCGTGTCGAACAAAAAGACAGTGTAAACCAGAAACGCACCTGTTAGGAAACGAACAACTCGCCTCCCGCGTGACGCAGTTTACCCACTCGGTCCATCTCGCCGCTGCGTGGGGCAGTCGACCGCGCCGATCAACTCGGCCGTCACTCGGAGGGGGTGGGTAAGTGATTTCCCCACCCTGCGTTAGATAGCTAACGTTTACGGTGAATTGGAGCTGAAAATGGCGATGCTTTTGCTCAGAATGGATGTCCGTTTTGGTGGAGCGTGCGGGTGAGACTGGGTATACTTGCGACGTTTGGCTTAGCGAACTGTGCAACATCATGACCAACTCCCGCTCACTCTTGATCGCCTTTCTTGTCCTCCAGCTGGCCTGTCCGGCGTTGGACGCGGCCGCCTGCTGCTGCGTCCGGGAAGGGCGAGCGGTCGACGCCCAAAAGAGCGCGGACTGCTGCGGCAAGCGGGTCGATGCCGCGCCGGCCCACTGCGCTAGGTGTGCCAAACAAGCACAGGGTGCACATCACATCACCATCCGACGCTGTTGCAAATGCAAAGTCGATTTGAAGCTGGGTCGAGCTAAGACGAACGCGCACCGACAACTCAGTCGCATCCGGCTGACCGCCCAGACACTGTGCGATAGTGACCACCTCACGGCGTCCCAGTCGCGCGGCGAGTCGGTTCGCGCAACGCGCGGACCACCGACAGCAAGACGTATCCACGCGATCGATTGCATCTGGTTGCTCTAGGCCAACCCTTCTGAATCACTCGAACCGATCGGTTCGAGCGCACACGCGTTGGCTCGCGCCAAACAGTTCGCCTAAGAGTTCATCAATAGGCTTGTTGGGCGAGCGAGACAAGAGATTTCGAGACACAACATTGTTACTTAAAAGACGTTTTCTTATTTCGAGGATTTTGAGATGAAGAAGTTGATTGCTGCATTGACTGGTGTTTCCCTTCTTTGCCTGGTTGGTTTTGTCGTCGCGGAAGACAAGGCGAAATCGAAAGACCAAAAGGTGAAGTGCCCTGTCGCGGGCAAAGAGATCTTGGTCTCGAAGGGCAAGGCCGTAGCCTACAAGGGCGCCAACGTCTACGTCTGCTGCGACGGTTGCAAAGCCAAGTTGGCGAAGGACACGAAGAAGCACGCGGTGAAGTTGAATCACCAACTGGTCGCCACGGGTCAGTTCAAGCAGGCGAAGTGCCCGCTGGGCGGCCGCCCGGTCAACAAGGCCCAGTCCGTTAGCGTCGCTGGTGTCAAAGTTGGTCTTTGCTGTGGCCGTTGCAAAGGCGCACTGGCCAAAGCCGAAGGCGACGCTCAACTCGCCTTAGCGTTCAGTGACAAAGCGTTCACGAAAGGGTTCGTCGCGGTGAAGAAGAAGAAGTAAGACGAACTCTCCTAAACTTCGACCGAGCAGAATCCGAGCGGGCGCCCATGTGGCGTCCGCTCTTCTTGTTTGGAGCGAAAACAACTAGCGCGGCTGAATGATGTCGATCAGCTCGCGATTGCTACTGAAGCGAGATAATCGGTCCGTTAGCGTCGCCATCGTTTCGACCGGACCGGACCGCGCGAAGTTTCGCCGCATCGCGATGGCGGCCGCCAGCTCTCGTCGGCCGACCAATCGATCTTCGTTGCGAGTGCTCGAGGCGTGCAAGTCGATCGCCGGCCAGACCCGCCGCTCGGCAAGCTGCTGGTGCAGAACGAGCTCCATGTTCCCCGTTCCCTTGAACTCCTGAAATATCACCTCGTCCATGCGGTTGTTCGTCTCGACCAGAGCGGTGGCGACGATCGTCAAGGATCCCCCACCCGCGAATGCACGGGCGGCGGCGAACAGTTGCTTCGGCTCATCGAGCGCGCGAATGTGCAGGCCGCCCGCCACCAGCGGTCCCGGTTGTCGAATGGTCTTGTTGAAGGACCGCGCAATACGCGTCAACGAGTCGACGAGCAGCAAGACATCGCGTCCGCATTCAGTCATCCGCCTGCAGCGGTCAACGACCAGGCGAGCCAATCGGACGTGGCTTTCCACTGGACAATCCAGGCTGCTGGCGAAGACGTTGCCGGGAACTCGGTCGCGCATCTCGGTCACCTCTTCGGGCCGCTCGTCGATCAGCAGCACACAGACCTCTACACCCGTATGATTGGCGGCGACCGCCTGACCAATCTCCCGCAACAAGACCGTCTTGCCGCTCTTCGGCGGCGCCACGATCAGCGCCCGTTGGCCCCTCCCGATCGGTGTGAAGAGGTCCATGATTCGCGTACTGAGCGGCGCCGGCCCGGTTTCCAAGCGAAGCCGCGACTCGGGGAGGATCGGCCGTCGATCCTCAAACCGCGGCGGACACCGAAATTCGGCGACGGGAACGCCCTCCACTTTGGCCACGCAGGCGAGTCCCTGAACAGCTCGCTTGCCGCGCGATTCCGTCCGCCCTTCGCCGTCCACAAGCGCGCCCTGCCGCAGTTGATATTGAGCAATCAGGTCGGGTGGCACGTACGGATCGCTCGCGGTGGACTTTAGTCCCATCGACAACTGACGAAGGAATCCGTAACCCTGCGGATGCAGCTCCAGCACGCCGCTCACCGGCGATGGCGGCCCACACGTGGCAGTGCCACACACAAAGCGAGCTGCCGCTCGGTTCGACTTCGTCCGCTCCCGTTGGTCGCTGGAATCCAACCAGGGAAGTCCCACATCCTCAACACCACCATTGGCGGCGTCTGGTCGAGGTTGGGCGACTGGGTTTCGCCGCCGAGAGCGGCCGCGGCGTGCGCGTTTGGAAGGTTTCATACATCATCTCCATTTGGGGACTCGCTGCTCAAGAGATTGCGACGTCGCGAGCAGCTGGAATAGAAGCCGAAGTCGGCTGAAAGAGCACCGAGTCGAGATTCGTCGCTCGGTGGAAGTGGCGTCAGCTATTGGGCAAGAGGCGCGTCTGGCGAATTGGTTCACGCTATTTCGAGAACTTGTGCTCCCGGCAAAAATGGACCGTCGTGATTCAACGCGCGCTTCGGAGTATCATTCGTAGCGACGGCGATTCTGGTTTGGAGGCGGATGATTTGTCCACGGCGAACGCGTACTCACAAT
>JASMLW010000581.1 GCA_030748485.1 Pirellulaceae bacterium | reverse complement strand
CTCCGCCCTGCGCAATCAGAAAACGCTGCCGAGGGAGATCGAGCGAACGACCTTTACACGAGGCAGAAAGCAGACGGTTGTCGCCAAGCAGACCTACTACTGGGTGCTTTCCAAGTCGGATGTCCGCTTCTGCGACTACGTTGGCGGACTTCTCTCGGACAGGAACTACCAGGACGTCAGTCTCACCACCTTCATGGAGCGCTGACCTCACCGTCGCGCTGGCGTGGTGCGCTGTCGTGGCGCGCTGTCGTGGCGCTAGACGAACCGCAGCAGCGCGTATTTCTTGCGGCCGCTCCGCAGCACGATCACCGATTCACTGGCCAGATGCTCAGTCGTGAGCGCCAGATCGGAGTCATCGACGCGACTATTGTTCACGTACGCGCCACCCTGTTTGATCAGACGCCGCGCCTCGCCTTTTGACTTACCGAGCCCGGCGGCCACGAAGGCGTCGACAATTGGAAGGCCCGCCGCCAGCCGCTCGCGCGGCAACTCGCAACTGGGCACCTCGGGGAAAACGTCCGTCACGAGCGAATCAGTCACATTCTTGATCTCGGCGCCGAAGAAGAACTCCTTCGCCATGTGAGCGGTCGCCAGGCCATCGTCGCCGCGAATCATCCGAGTCAGCTCGTCGGCCAGCCGGATCTGGCTCCGCCGTTCGTTGGGAGCGGCCGCCCGCGATTCGTCGAGCGCCGTGATCTCCTCCTCAGTCAACTCGGTGAGAAACCGCAGGCACTTGCTCACGTCCGCGTCGTCCACGTTGAACCAGTACTGGTAGAACGCGTGGTGGCTGGTCTTCTCCGCCGACAACCAAATCGTCCCCGATTCGGTCTTTCCCATCTTGCCTCCGTCGCTCTTCGTCAACAGCGGACACGTCAGGCCGTGCAACTTCACGCGATGCATCCGCCGCGCCAAGTCGATGCCCAACGTGATGTTCCCCCACTGGTCGCTGCCGCCAATCTGCACCTCGCAGTGGTGAGAGCGGTTGAGGTGGACGAAGTCATACCCCTGCAACAGCATGTAACTGAATTCCGTGTAACTGAGGCCGTCTTCGCGGTCCAGTCGGCCTTTGACCGAGTCCTTGGCGTTCATGACGTTCACGGAAATGTGTTTGCCGACGTCGCGGAGGAACTCCAGGTACGAAAACGTCTGCAGCCAATCGTAGTTATTCAAGACCAGCGCCGACCGTTCGCCCGCGTCAAAATCCAGCAACAGCTTCAGTTGCTCCCGCATCCCGTCGATGTTGCGCTGCAGCTCGTCGAGAGAAAGCAGATTCCGCTCTTGGCTCTTACCGCTGGGGTCGCCCACCATTCCGGTGGCTCCGCCGACGAGCGCGATCGGGCGGTGGCCCTGCAGTTGAAAGCGACGGAGCATCATCAGCGGCAGCAGGCTGCCGACGTGGAGGCTGTCGGCCGTCGGGTCGAACCCGGCGTAGACGGTGCGCGGTTGAGCCATGAATTCGGCGAGCCCGCCGTCGTCGGTCGACTGATGAATCAGGCCGCGCCATTGGAGTTCGGTCAGAATGTCGGACATGGAATGAGCCGTGCGAATGAATGATTGCTGATTAGTTAGAGCGCATTTCAAAACCGATGTCTTGCCGTACGATGGCCTTCCAAGGCCGTCGTTTCCCGAGGATTTCCAAATTCGACGGCCTTGGAAGGCACCTTGGAAGGCCATCGTACAAGGTTTTGAAACAGCCTCTAGTCAAGGATGCTCGAGCGGAATGACGCAGCGGGGCGAAGGAAGATGATGCTACTCGTTTCGCCCAGAAAACGCGACGGCCGCGCCGGTCTCAGCAGATCGGCGACAGAGCTCGACTAGACGCGGGGGCCGTCGCCGAGGTTCGCCGACCTCGCCGCTCCAACTTTCGCGCGCCATCGCGGTCGCTCATTTCCAATGGTCGTCGTCCTCAAACGGATGAGCCGGTCCGAACAGTTTGGGTTTGGGGAGCGCCTTGATCGCCTGCTCGGCCAGTTTCAGATCGCCGCGGGTGGTGATCTTGA
This sequence comes from Pirellulaceae bacterium, assembly GCA_030748485.1. Taxonomy (GTDB): domain Bacteria; phylum Planctomycetota; class Planctomycetia; order Pirellulales; family Pirellulaceae; genus JASMLW01. Next base: position 2,938 of record JASMLW010000581.1, on the reverse strand, counting down.
GATTGATCGGCGAGCCGGCAACAACGCTGACCGGATGTCCGGCGAGCTCCAGGAGCTGCGCTTCGTCGGTGACTTTGGCTCCGCCGCGCCGCGCGAAAGCGTCGATCAACAGATCGCGGCGAAAGACCTGTGGCGTTTGCGCCTCCCACACTCCCTCGCGCGACACGGTCTCGGCGATCTCGTTCGTCCGCGGATCGACTCGTTTGAGAGTCGCGGCGACGGGTGACGCCAGAATCGCCGCTCCGCCTTTTTGGGCGGCTTGGAAGACGCGGTCAATCCACTCGCCGGCGATGCAGGGGCGAGCCGCGTCGTGAATCGCAATGTACTCGACGCCGTCCGCGACTTTCTCGACCGCGTTCTTCACGGAGTCAACGCGTTCGGACCCGCCCATCACGACTTCGATTCCCAGCAACGCCGCGTTGGCGGCGAACTTGTCTTGGAAGTAATCGCGGTCTTCCGGCGAGATGACGAGCAGCACTTGTTTGACGTCGTCCCGATTCACGAACTTCTCAGCGGAGTACATCCAAACGGGGCGGCCGTTGAGCGGTGCAAACGGCTTCTTAAAGTGCTGATCTCGAAACCGGCTGCTCTTCCCGGCCGCCGGCAAGATCACGGCGTAACTGGACATGCTGAAACCTCAACCGCTGATCGAACGAGAACTCCGATCGCGTCATGATGACGCGCACGAGCGGTTTGCGGAATCGGGCGACTCAGATTTCGCGACCGCCGCCGCGATGGGGGAGCCCGCTTCCGCATTCAACCGAGCGTCCGTCATTCGTACGACATCAAGATCTCTTCGGCCTCGACACCGGCCAGCGAGGTGAAGCCGCCGTCGGCGATCGCCTGCCCCAGTTCGGTGACCGCACGGAAATAGCGGTCGGTCGGCCGCTTGCCGGACAACTCGCGCGTCAAGTCGCGGCAGACAACGTGCGCCGCCTGTCGAACGAGCTCGTCCTCCTGCTGTCCCGCATGGATCGCCGTGCAGAGCATCACGACCAGCTTCTGAATCCGACCGGAGAGTTCCGCCATGCGGCATTGCCGATCGGCGAGTTTCAGTTGATGCCTCCGCATCACGCCGCTGATCTCGAGCGGCGATGACTGCAACTCGTCCACCGCGAACTCAGCGTGGTTGCGGAGGTTCGCGGGCAACTTACTCAAGTCGAATCGCGCGTTGGACGAGGCGTATTGGCCCAGCATCCATTTTGCATAGGGAGCGCCAACTCCCTTCAACGCCCACATGTGAGCGGGGTTGAGCGGATTGGGCTTCTTGATGCCGGCGGACTGAAGCGCCTTGCCAATCGGCTCAAAGTAGGTCGTGCCATGTTGTTTGACGAGCGACTTGAAGAACGCCATTCCGAGCATTTCCCCTTCGCCCTCGTAGATGCACGGAGCCAGGTACTCATGGACGTTGTCGCCAAACATGTGCCCGTGCACGAAGGAGCGGCCGCCGTGTGTCTTCATCAACAGTTCGATCGCAGCTTCTTTCTGCGCCTCGCTGCCAAAGATCTTGGCGACAATGCACTCCATTTCACCGCGGAACCCTTGATCGATCAGGCTCGAGCACCAGGCGACGAGGGCGTCGGAGGCGACAATCAATCCCGCCAACCGCCCCATTCGCCGCAGGACGAGTTCGCGTTTGGCGATCGGTTCTCCGTAGGTGACGCGAAACTTGGCCCAGGGGATCATGTTCGCCAACATGACCCGCATCACACCGGCGGCGTTTGCGCAGAGCGCGACGCGGCCGAGGTTGAGACCGTGATAGGCGATGGTCAGCCCGTTGCCGCGCTGCGGCGTCAGCAGGTTTTCGGCCGGAACCTCGAAGTCGCGAAACACAATGCCCAGGTTGTGAGTCTGTTTCAGCGCGTAGATGCCGTACTGGCGAAGTTGGAAATGCTCGTTTTCCTCCGCCGGCAAATCGCAGATCAACACGGCCGGTTTGTCTTCGATGAGGCAGACCAGTCCGATCGCGCGTCCCGGTGTGACATTCGTGATAAATAACTTCTCGCCGTTAACCACGTAGCGGTCGCCGCGCAATTCGGCTCGCGTTCGCAAGGCGGTCAGGTCCGATCCCGCGCAGGGCTCGGTGAGCGCGAAGGCCGACAGTCGTTCTCCACTCGCCAGACTCGGCAAGAAGCGATTCTTCTGCTCCGCCGTGCCAAACGTCCGCACGGGATCGACCGCTCCGATGCAGCCGTGGACCGACGCCAGCCCGGCGACCGTTGGATCCCGCATCGCCATCCGCGTCAAGAATGGAGCGAAACTCCGGAACGGAGCGCCCGCTCCACCGTGCTCGCGATCGACCAGCAATCCCCAGTAGCCGGCCTGCCCGAGTTCGGCCAGCGTCTCGGAACTCACCTTGCAGTCTCCATCGAGCAACTGCCTTTCCTGGCGACGGCGAGCGACGACGTCGATCGAGTCGTCCATAATCTTCCGCACATCGGCCGGCGCGTCGTCACCAATCGATTCAAACAGATCCACCGTCGGCGTCCGATCCCACACGATGCGGTGAGCCGGGCTGTTGACGGTCTGATACTGCGGCTGGAAGAGGGCTTCGACTTGATCGTCGGCTTTGTCGATCGCGCCCGTGCGCCGCGCCTCCTCGGCGCTCTTGCCTCCGAGCTTCAAGGCCGTTTCGGCGAACGATTCCGCCTGGACGCTCGAGTCGTCGGGAGGGAGATCCGTTTCAGGGGTGTTCGCTGACATGGCAATCTCCGATAGGCGAGTTCTGTCGTATCTCGAATCAGCTATTCAATTATCGCGTATGTACGGCTCTCTGGCGGTCGAGAAGAGCGAGGAATCTGTTTTGGCGTCGTTTTTCTCCGAAATATCCGCACAAGTGGCAGTGCCACACACAATGCAAGCTGCAGCTACCGTCGCCAGACGGTGGGGAATTGTGAAGGACTTTCAATCAAACGAACCGCCTCCACGTTCTGGCGAA
>JASMLW010000580.1 GCA_030748485.1 Pirellulaceae bacterium | reverse complement strand
TTCGTTTACACCAGCCCGCAGCGCAAGCGAGGGGCGGCGGCTGTATCGACGTTACGTCGAGTGCCTGGCGATTGAAAGTCCGTTGCGCAGCGATCCCTCGCTCGCGCGTCGGGCTGGTGTCGCGCTGGTGTGCGACGCCGTTCCACTGGTGTGCAGTGGTTCGTTTACACCAGCCCGTTGCGCAAGCGAGGGGCGGCGGCTGAATCGAAGTCGCGTCGGGTATCGGCGGTTGAAGACCCGTTGTGCTGTGATCCCTCACTAGCGCGGCCATCAACGCGGGCATCCTCTCGTCTGTTCTTGTTGGGGTAAAGAGGAGAGGTCGCGCCCGCGCTATACTTATTGCGCTGCGCGAGTCGTGTTTACCCGCGCGTTCAGTGAGACGGCCACTCCTGGCCGTCAGCGCGCGCATCGTTCATGCGTCATCGTTGGCGCGACAGAAGAATCCAGCGCCACGGTTGTCTGCGCTGCGCGAGTCGTGTTTACCAGCGCGTTCACGGCCAGGAGTGGCCGTGCCACTTCTCTTGGCCGTCAACGCACATCTTTCATGCGTCATCGTGGGCGCAACAAGAGAATCCAACGCCACGGTTATTTGCGCTGCTCGAGTCGTGTTTGCCAGCGCGTTCACGGCCAAGAGTTGGATTTCCATTTCATCCATCAGCCCGGGCTAATCGTCGGTAATGGCGGCGGAGTAAATCACGTCTGTTCTCATGACATATTTTTCGCCGTCGAGGACTTCGCCGCCCTCGTGTAAGTAGCCGTGTGCGAAGATCAGGGCCTTGCCTTGTTGCGGCTCAATGGCCGCATCTTCGAATAGAGTCTCGCCACCGGCGAAGCCGTCGTTCAAATAGACCAGGAACGTCAGTCGGCTGGCGTCGCCGTTAGCGCGGCGGAACGAGCCGTCGCGATGCCAGCGAAAGACTTGTCCGCGGCGGTACCGATAGAAGCGGAATCGTTCATTCAATCCAACGACTCGATGGGCCTGGTAATACGTGGGGCAAACATCGCGGGCTCGTTCCCACAGAGCGTTGGCGCGGTCGACGTCGTCGACCATCACGCGGTCATTGTTACGAATTGATTTCGCGATCGTCGGACCGGCCGGCCCGTTGATCGGCGCGTCCGAGTAGCCAAGTTGCTCGGTCAGCTCGATCAAATCGGCGCACTCTTCCGGGCTGAGGAAGTTGGAGACGGTGATGAGGTACGGAGCAATTTCGTGATATTCCATAGTCGCGTCCAGCGGGTATGGGTGGTGTCGCGATAGCGGGACGGTTGATTGTAGGAGGAGAATGCGCGGCGTTATAGGTTAGACTGGGTCTCGAGGTTAGACTGGGTCTCGAGGACGGAAGAGTTGTTCAGCATTGCCGTCGATCAGCGGCGTCTAAAGCTGCGTTTGCCAGAAGGCTCCGACCGGTAGTCCATAGTCATGGCAGGTTGCCCGCGCGAGACGAGGAAGTTTGAACTTCAACTACTCGATCGGGGACGAAAAGGGCAATGTGCCGATCGGTCGGCAGAGCTGAGAAAGAACACCGCCGAGGAGGGCGGAGACATTCATCGCTCGGACCGAGACAGTGTCGACGCGTCACAAAGTGCACTAAGCAGAACCCGACGACATAGCCGAACAACCCCGCTGAGATAGTCAATTCGATTGACTTCAGCGAGAGAAGTGCTGTCGCAACAATGGAAAGAGCAAGCCAGACCGCACCACGATGCGCAAATCGAAGGCGCATGGCGGCCCGAACTGAGGATCGCACTTGCAGTGAAAAAGTAAATGCGAAAAGCGTCAATCCCAGACACAGGGCCAAAAAAATGGGCGATGGCGTTTCAAGCATCTCGGATGCCCACCAAAACGCTGCTCCGACAGTGGCACTCGAGAAGGCGCTTACGGCAGTTGCTTTAAGAACGTCTCGCTCCCGCAGGAATGGCGGGGAGTCGACCTGTGTTATGTTCGAGTACGTCAGAGCGGAAATCCATTTGTCGCGCATTTCAGCCGTTAGTCCGACTGCAAATACAAATGGAGACTTGCATGAACAAATCAACACCACATTCTCCTGCGGCATTTCGGGCGACTCCCACCGAGCCGCGCCTTCGGTCCAAACAAGTTCCGACGCGGAGTATCGAAGCGTGCGCTTGGCATTCGGAATGCGAATGTTGAATTCGTCGTCAGTCATCTCATAGATACGATTCTCTGCTACGCCAAATCTAAGCGCGAGAGCGCACACAACGCACCACACCAACAAGATCGGTGTGCCGAAGAACACCATTACTCCCCAGTTTGCCAACAATACAAACGGAATGAGAAGACAGAGGGCAAAGCCACCGCAAGTGATTGAGGCTGTCAAGATGATCAAGCGCGGCCGGTTCCCGAGTTGCGCGCTGGAAACATGCTCCATGACGGAATGAGGCATTTCTCAACCTATGTTGTGCTCCTCACAAAATCTTTGCCGCACTTGGGCGTTAATTGGCGGAGGAATGGACCTCCAGGTCACGGTAGAATCCCTAGCTC
>JASMLW010000579.1 GCA_030748485.1 Pirellulaceae bacterium | reverse complement strand
CGCACGCCCGTTCTCCGAGAGCCGTCGTCAGATTCGTGCTCAACGTCAAATCAAATCGCCTCGCTTTGCTGAATGGAACGCACATTGTCGCGACTTCGTCGCGAGGTCCTGCCCGGCAGGCAGGACCTACTGCTGCAATTGCTGATCCTTCATTTTCGTCAGTCTGTTATCATCACACCCTCACATCGGGGTCATGAGAGAAATGACTTATGCAACCAACTCGGGCGGACGGTTCCGGCAGTAACGGGCTGGATGGCTACGGCATCCGGCGCTGGGAGCTGGGAAAGGTCGTCCACGTCCAGCGGTCGGCGACGACGGCGTCGGACTTGGCGATCCAAGCCGCAATCGCATTTCTTATCGGGTCGGCTGCGCTGTTCGCCATGGCGTCTCTGTACGACACGCAAGTTTCGCCCGTAGCGGCTTGGTGGAAGTGGTTGTGCGGGCTGATTGGCGGTATCGTGTCCGGTGTGGGGTGGTTTCGCTGGTCCAGCCGCGGCAGTGACGCGATCGAACTTGAATGGGACTCGCGACGTTGCCGCGTTCGTCGCGGTGGAGCGACTTCTGAGCACGAGTTTGACGATATCGGCGAGGTCGCTTTGTGTGGCGAGTATGCCGCCGAACACGAAGTGGATACGCCCAGCGGATCGAGAACTCAGGCGGCGACCTGGCAAGCGCGCGTCGATTTGGCGCTGAAGGATGGGCAGCTCATTCCTCTCATCGAAGGAACTGTCGTCGAGGGGACGCCGAATCGGCCGAACGACGAAGTCGACCCGGCCGAAGAATCCTACCGCGAGTTGCTGCAGCCGTGCATGCAACTGGCCGACAGCCTGGGCGTGCCATGGCGATGGTGCGGTTTCGCCGGTCACCAAGCGTAGCGACAAATCGGTCGAGCCAAAAAACGGTTGTCTCGCGACCGCAGTCAATCGGCGGCAAGCACTTTGGTCTCGACGACTTTGCCGATCGACATATTGGCTCCGCCGACGACCAGCAGTCGGCGCTCGTCCAGCGGCAGCATGCGGTGAAAGAAGCGACCTGTCTTGAGTCCTTTGAGAGACTCCCACGAGCGCCCGTCCTTCGAGAGTCGTTGCAAGCTCCCGTCGACAGCGCTCACGTAAAGTCGCCCGCCCGTGGCGAACGACGAACTGCCGAATCCCGTCAGCGGCTCGCCGCGGAGAGCAGGACCCTGAGACCACTTCTTCGCTTGCGGGTCGAAGATATCGACGCGAGTTGTCGGTCCGCCCTTCTGCTGCATTCCGCCGATCGCATACAGCCTCCCTCCGTGCGCGGCCAACGCCAGCGCTCGCCGTTGAAAGGGCGGCTCGGGCAGCGTTTCCCACTTCGGCTCGCCTTTTAGATTCAGGCGGTAGGCCGTCTTGTGCCAAACGCTTTCGCCATCGCCTTGCATTTGCCACCCGCCCGCGACGTAGATCGCGTCGCCCACCACAGCCGCGTCGAAAGAGGAGCGGGGTTCGGGAAGCGGCGGCATCTTCGTCCAAGTCTTGGCGACCGGATCAAATCTCGCCACGCCGCTTTGCGACCACAGGTCATGTTCGTCGCCTTTCTTGTTTCGCGCCGTGAAGCCTCCGAGCCGGTAGAGGTATTTGTCAAACGCCACGAGCGCCAATCCCTGCAACCGCGGACCAGACGACATCTTTGTCCACGCTCGCTTCTCACCGGCCAATCTCAACCGCCACAGGTCATTCGACTGATCGGCCATCGAGTAGACGTGAGCGTCCCCTTTGTGACCACCGTAGACGAAGATGTCGTCGCCCAGACGGGCTCCTCCGAAGCTTGTCAGTCCGAGTGGCAGATCGGGAAACTCCGCGCTGCCCGGTTTCGGTCTGTCGTCGTTTTGTGGAGTCTGAGCTCGCAAGGCGGTGTGGGTGGCGAAGAATTGCGTGGCGAAGAGCAGCGTGGGAACGAGTAGCGGTAATCGATTGAGCATCGCGTTTCCTCTCGCGTCAAGAGTCGCCTCCGATTCTAGCGAGTCTGGCGGATCTTGTGGCGACCGAAAGTCGTTGAGATCAGAACTCGCGGTTCCCGGACCGGCCTTCGATTGCTTGCCCGCGATCGCTGGGGCTAGAATGACTCGCCATGACCGCCACTCCATCCGCAGACGCGTCGAGCTCGCCCGCCCGTTCAGAAAGACGCCCGTCCCAACAACGTCTGCTCTGTCTGGACGCCTACCGCGGACTGATCATGGTGACGTTGGCGTTTAGCGGGTTCGGCTTGGCGGGGACTTCAGAGAACTTCGCCGCGATCTCATCCCACTCCGTCTGGCCGTGGATCCATTTTCATTCGACTCACGTCGATTGGATCGGCTGTGGCTACTGGGACATGATTCAGCCGTCGTTCATGTTCATGGTCGGTGTGGCGATGGCCTATTCGTACGCCAAGCGAGCCAGCCTGGGACAGTCGTCGAAGCAGATGTTGGGGCACGCGATCTGGCGCGGATTCGTGCTGACGATGCTGGGTGTCTTCCTGAGTTCCAATTGGGGAAGGCCGGGAACGAACTGGTCGTTTGTCAACGTCCTGTCTCAAATCGGTCTCGGGTACCCGTTCTTGTTCCTTCTGTGGAATCGAACCGTACGGACTCAGGCGATCGCGGCGGCGGCCATTCTGTTGGCGACTTGGATCGCGTTTGTCGCCTACCCGTCCGCTGGTTTGACGTTCGAGGAAGGCGCGGTCGATCTGGGAGTGACCCCACAGTGGGCGGCCGAACATCTCGACGGAGTCGGCGCGGCTTGGCACAAGAACGCCAACTTCGGCGCCGCGTTCGACCGTTTTTTCTTGAACCTCTTCTCCCGGGCGGAGCCGTTTGTCTTCAACGCGGGAGGCTACAACACGCTGAACTTCGTGCCGTCATTGGCGACGATGATTTTCGGGTTGATGTGCGGCGAGCTCCTGCGGCGCACGACCGATCCGGCTCGCACGTTGCGGACCCTGCTCATTGCCGGGCTGGTCGGAGTCATCGGCGGGCAGATCATCGGAGTGACAGGGATTTGTCCGATCGTCAAGAGGATCTGGTCGCCGTCGTGGGCCATCTATTCGACCGGCTGGTGCTGCTTCATGTTGGCCGCTCTCTACCTGTTGATCGACCTGGTCGGCTGGCGGCGCTGGACCTGGCCGCTCGTCGTCGTCGGCTCGAATTCGATTGCCATCTACTTGATGGCTCAACTGCTCAAGCCGTGGGTGCGAAAGACGCTGCGAACTCACCTGGGCGAACAGGTTTTTGAGCTCAAACTATCCTTTGGCGAAACGATCATTCCTCTCTATCCCTCGTCGTTGTCGTCCACGGCCGCGGCGTTGGAGCCAACCGTTCAAGCCACACTCGTCGGCCTCGTCTTCTGGCTCGCCTGTCTGTGGATGTACCGCCAGAAGATTTTCCTGCGAGTCTGAGCAACTCCCGGCTCTTCTTCTTCTTCGCTGGCGGTTCAGCGCGTGCGGCGGGGTTCGAACCCGCACAACGCAGAGATTTAGAGTCCCCGGCTCTGCCAATTGAGCTACGCACGCGAGCGATCCGCCACCATTATTCCAACTGGAATTCGTAATGCCAGAAGGCGTCATCGCGTCGCCAGCCGAGCTTCTCGTAGAGCGATTGCGCGGGCGTGTTGTCGGCGGCGGTGGCCAGCGCGAGCCGGATGGCCCCTTGCTGGCGAGCGAATTCGGCGGCGGCTTGCAGCAGACATTGCGCAGCGCCTGCTTGCCTCGCCTCAGCTGCGACGAACAGGTCGTTGAGCACCCAGACGGACCGCATCGAAACCGACGAGAACGACGGGTACAGTTGAGTGAATCCGATCGCCGCCCCATTCCGCACGGCGAGAAACAGCGCCGACTCAGCGCGACTCATCCGCGCGGCCAGGAATTCAGCCGCGGCGGCCAGGTCAGGAGCCTGGCCGTAGAATTGCCGATAGGCGTCAAACAGCGGCGCCGCGACGCCGACGTCGTCGCCAGTCGCCCGCACAACAGAAATCGAATCATCTCCCATTGCAGTCCCTTCGCGTTGCGTATCGTCTCAGCGCAGCAACGATTGTGCCGTTGTAGCGGCGACAAGGAAACCGCCGCGCGAGTTCGCGGCCGCGGCTTTCTGGCGAACCCGCGGGACCAGCGAAGCGTCCTCTAATCACGACTCGGACAAATCCTCAACTCTCTCGTTGCCGGAGAATCGCTGTGCTTCCCGCACGTCGTTGGAAACCGCCTCACCGACCATCCCACCGGGGTCGTGGTGTAATGGCAGCACAGCGGACTTTTAATCCGCCGAGTGGGGGTTCGAGTCCCTCCGATCCCACTGATCCTACTGCCGCGAAATGGCGTGAAATCGCCGTTTGTCCGCCGCCGGACAATCGGTAGAATCCTCGCGACAAAGGTCGACTGGAAGACTGACAATCTGCAGCCACTTCGTCTGCTCTCGGCGGTCGGTGGAGTCGAGCGAAAAAAGTCCGTCATTCGTCAGGAGGACGATGTGTTGAAGTCGAAACTGTGGAAACGGATCGCCTGGACCTTTGCCGCCCTGGCCGCAGTCGTCGTACTGGCGGGTGTTTCGTTCAGTTCGTTCGCGACGCCCCTGCGGCGTGAGACGATCCAGACTCCGATCTATACGATTGGAGACGGCAACTACTCGCGGGCCCTCGACGATGGCAAGAACATCGTCAAGTTCGGTCCGTTGCCGTTGGGGCTCTACACGGGCGGCATTGCCTTCGACAACCAGGAAGACGCCTGGAATCATCTTCGCGAAGTAGGGAAGCAAAACGATGGCTGGGGAGTCTATCGACTGTCGGGCGACTTTGATCTGGACACCTATCAGACGGGCGCGCGTCGGTATACGGACAAGAGCCTGTTGGTGATCGCAAGGTCCGATCGCGACGGCCAGTCGATCGGGTCGCCAAGGCGGCGCTGAGAGGCGCTGTCCGCCCTACTTTTTGGGCTCGTGCTCGATCCAACACTTGCGGTTGAAGTGTTTCACCAACCGCATGACGCCGTCGGACGTAATCGAGGTGCCTCCGTTCTATCAACTAAGAGACACGAGCTGCCAGATTGCGACCGGAAACTCGAGATTTCGACATGCCGCCAAGAAACGTCCGCCGCCGGAGACGATGGCTCGACTCTTGAACGGCCGCGCGGGGCGTCTTATTGTGATGGCCTGTCGCCGCTGGCGACACTGCGCTGCGCCTGGCTTTCGTTGCGCCCGGCTAGGATCCACGGGGAGCTTTCATGTCGAATCACACGACTCGTCGGCAGTTCTTGCACTCGACCGCGCTGCTCGCCTCCGGCGTCTGGTCGAGCCGAGCTTTGGCCGCGTCTCGGTCGGCGAATGAAAAACTAAATGTCGCTCTGGTCGGCGTCGGAGTTGGCGGAGTGGGCGGCGTTCTGAACCTGCCGCGAGTCAGCGGCGAAAACATCGTCGCCCTCTGCGACATCGATGAAAAATACGCCGGCCCGAACTTGGCCAAGTATCCCCAGGCGCGGAAGTGGAAAGACTACCGAAAGATGCTCGACCGTCAAAAGGAGATTGACGCCGTCGTCGTCAGCACGCCCGATCACTCCCACGCTCTGATCTCCATCGCCGCCATGCGCCGCGGCAAGCACGTCTATTGCGAGAAACCGCTGGCGCGCACGATCGGCGAAGTGCGGCGGATGAGACGAGTCTTCGCTGAAACCAAAGTCGCGACGCAGATGGGCAACCACGGCACGTACGAGCCTTCGTTTCGGAGGGCGGTCGAGATTGTGCAATCGGGGGCGCTGGGAGCCGTTACCGAAGTTCATACGTGGTCCGACCGACCTCTCAAGTATTGGAAACAGTCGATTGCTCGCCCAAAGGACCGGCCGCCAATCCCACCCCATGTGAACTGGGATCTGTTCTTGGGTCCGGCGCGCGAGCGCCCGTACCATCCCATTTACCATCCGTTCACGTGGCGCGGCTGGTGGGATTTCGGCACAGGAGTACTGGGCGACATCATCTGCCACACCGTCAACCTGGCCTACATGTCGCTCGACTTGAAGTATCCCACCAGGGTCGAAACGCGGTCGGAGGGGCTGACGCCCGAGACGGCTCCCGAATGGGCCATCATGACTTATCACTTTCCAGCGCGTGGCAAGCTGCCCCCTGTCAAAGTCGTCTGGTACGAGAACGGCAAGCAACCATCGCGGGAACTGGCGTTGGGGCAATCGCTCCCCTCGAACGGTTCGCTATTGATCGGAGACAAGGGACGACTGCTCACGACGGATATGTACTGCGCTCACTACAAGTTGTTGCCCGCGGAGAAGTTTGTCGACTACGAAGCGCCTCAACCAACGCTACCGCGAGCGCAAATCGGCCATCACCACGAGTGGATTCAGGCAGCCAAGACAGGCGCGACGACGATGGCGAACTTCGAGTACGCCGGCCGTCTGACGGAGGCGTTCTTGGTCGGCAACGTGGCGCTGCGGACGGGGCAATCGCTCGACTGGGATGGCCAAGGGATGCGAGCTCGCAACTGTCCCGAAGCCGACGAATTCATTCATCCCCAGTACCGCAAAGGCTGGCGGCTCGAATAGACTCCAGTCTGTCAGCCAGCCCTCCGTCAAGTTGTTGCGTAGTGGACTTCGCCAGAAGTCCGGCTCAGAATTGCGGCTGACGATTGAACTGAAACAAGGGATTCTGGCGAATCCCCCTACGTTCTGGCCAAGTTGTTACGTAGTGGACTTCGCCAGAAGTCCGGCTCAGAAGTCCGGCTGACGATTGAACTGAAGCAGGGAATTCTGGCGAGGGAATTCTGGCGAATTCCACTACGGTTTGCGAATTCCACGACGGTTTGCGACTCGGTTGATTTCTATCGATGACACAACTTCAGCTCTTTGAGGCCGCTCACAACCGCAACGGTACAGCAATCGTTGACGCGACGGGCGAGCACGGTTACACCGAGTTGCTCGACGCATCGGCGCGCGTGGCTGCGCAATTGTTGGGTGACAAGGACGACTTGGCGGAAGCCCGAGTCGCGTTTCTGGTCTCACCCGGTTTCGAGTACGCGGCGACGCAATGGGGTATCTGGCGAGCGGGAGGCGTCGCCGTTCCGTTGGGTCTGAACCACCCGCCGCCGGAGTTGGCGTACGCGTTGGACGACGCCGACGTCGCCGCGGTGTTCGTCGAGGCTCAACTGCAAGAGCGAATTGCGGAGATTGCCGCCCAACGCGCTTTGCCCGTCTACTCGACGGTCGAAGTTGCCGCGACGCCGTCGACGCCCCGGTCGCTTCCCGACCTCGACTCGAACCGGCGAGCGATGATTCTCTATACCAGCGGGAGCACGGGCCGACCCAAAGGAGTCGTCACGACTCACGCTCAGATCCAAGCCCAAATCGACGCCCTGGTGGAAGCTTGGGAATGGAGCGCGGACGATCGAATCTTGCACGTGCTGCCACTGCACCACATCCACGGAGTCATCAACGTGCTCGGCTGCGCGTTACGAGTCGGCGCGGTATGTCAATTCATCGGTGACTTCGAGGCGCGACAAGTTTGGCGATGTTTGGCGAGTCGCGAACTGACGTTGTTCATGGCCGTGCCGACGATCTACGCCAAGCTGATCGCCGCCTTCAACGAAGCTACGCGTGAAGAGCAGGCCGCCTGGTCGGCGGGCGCGCGGCAGTTGCGGCTGATGGTGTCGGGTTCCGCCGCGCTGCCCGTGCCGACGTTGGAGACGTGGGAGCAGATCACCGGCCAGCGTTTATTGGAACGTTACGGGATGACTGAGATCGGCATGGGGCTGTCCAACCCATTGCGGGGAGAGCGGCGGCCAGGACACGTCGGCGAACCGCTGCCGAACGTCGAAATCCGTCGCGCGAACGATCGAGGCGAATCGGTCGACGACGACACGCCGGGTGAAATCGAAGTCCGCGGTCCCAATGTGTTTCTCGAATACTGGCGTCGCGACGACGAGACTCGATCGGCGTTTCGCGACGACGGCTGGTTTCGCACGGGGGATGTCGCCGTCGTCGATGAAGGATCGTACCGCATTCTCGGCCGCAACAGCGTCGATATTATCAAGACGGGCGGCTACAAGGTGTCGGCGCTGGAGATCGAAGATGTGTTGCGGACTCACCCGTTGATCGACGATTGCGCGGTGGTCGGCGTTCCAGACGACGAATGGGGAGAGCGGGTGGCCGTCTGCGTCGTCGGCAACTCGGTGGACCTCAACCTGGACGACCTGCGCGACTGGGCCAAGCAGCGACTCGCTTCCTACAAAGCGCCAACACTACTGCAAGTCTGCGACGAATTGCCGCGGAACGCGATGGGTAAGGTTCAAAAGCCGACGGTCCGCGAGCGGTTCACTTCAAAATGAATTGGCTCGACGAACACGCCTTTCATCTGCTGTTGATCGCCGTCTACCTGGGTGTCCTCGTCTACCACGCGGTCGCCGCCAATCGCAATGTCGAGTCGGTCAACGACTACTTAACCGCCGGTCGGCGCTTGGGCGGCGTTGTGATCGGCTTGTCTTTCTACGCGACCTTCATGAGCACCAATACGTTCATCGGCGCGGCGGGAAAGAGCTGGGACCACGGCTTGGCGTGGTGCTTCGGCGGGCTCGTCTTGTCGGGTCTGGCATTGGCCTCGTG
>JASMLW010000578.1 GCA_030748485.1 Pirellulaceae bacterium | reverse complement strand
ACGAGGTGGATCGGCAGCGCGGCTTGGCCGAACTCGATGCGTTGGTGGGCAAGTTGCTAAAGAAGTGACGCCGGCGATGTCGATCGCCGCGGACGCCGCGCCTTAACGAGTCTCGAGCCTACTCGGGCGGAGGCTCGGCGCGCGTGACAGCCAGCACGGAGTCGTGCAGGCGGCCGTTGGAACCAAAACCGTCCCCGCTCCGCACGCTCCGCACGCCGCGCCAATCGGTGAATCGCCCGCCCGCTTCTTCAATCACGGGTAGAACGGCGGCGGCGTCCCAGACGTTGAGCAACGGGTCGATCATCACTTCGGCCCGCCCTGTGGCGACGAGCAGGTAGCCGTAGCAATCACCCCAAGTCCGCGCCAAACGAACTCGCTGATCGAGTTGAGTGAAGACGTTGGCGGCGCCTCGAGTAGTGAAGGTTTGCACTTCCGAAGTCACCAGCAACGATTCGTCCAAACGGGCGACTGACGAGACGTTCGCCGGTTCGGGATCGCGCGCGGCGCGTTGATGCCAAGCGCCGCCCCCGGCGCAGGCGTAAACCCGTTCATCGAGCGCTGGGATTTCAATGACGCCAATTCGGCTCTCATCGTCCTGTTCGACTCCGATGAGCGTGCCGTAGAGCGGGACGCCGTGAATGAACGACTTGGTGCCGTCGATCGGATCGAGAATCCACCGGAAGCTCGATGAACCGGCGCGATCGGAAAACTCCTCGCCGACGATCGCGTCGTCTGGGAAGTCCGCGGCAATGCGTTCACGAAGAAACGACTCGGCGTCTCGGTCGGCGATCGTCACGGGCGATTGATCGCTCTTTCGTTCGACCTGAAGATGCGCCGATTGGAAATACCGCAACGTCCGCTGACCCGCCTCGCGAGCCCAGCGCACAGCGGCCTCGAATCTCGAATTGATGTCACTCATCGGCGCGTGGCCTGGATAAGAGTGGCCTGGAAAAGAATCGAACAGGCCGTTACGAATCTGTCGCCCCGCCATCATCGCTCGAATCGCCGCCCGCGGCGTCATCGATCGGCGGATCGGGCACAGAGAGAAGTTGTGAAAACTTGATCGCCTCCAACTGCCGCCGCGATGTCTCGGTCACTTGGAGAATGGCGTCGTGCAGCCGCGCTTCGGTTGGATTCCCGGGATTCATCGCCGGCGTCTCCGCCATCGGCCCTTCGATCGCCTCAATGATCTCCAGAAGTGAGATGTTCTCGGGGGAGCGAGCCAGGGTGTATCCGCCATCGACGCCACGCGATGATCGGAGAATCCCATGCGTTACGAGATTGCGGAGAATCTGCAACAGGAATCTCTCCGGCATATCGCCTTCGGCGGCAAGTTGGCTACAAGGGACCGGATTAGAGGAACCGGTGCGGGCAAGTTGCAATGTGGCGCGAACTGCGTAGCCAACGGTCCGTGAAAGCTTCATCGGGGTGTCCCAAATTCTCGGCTGCTCGCCGGGCAGTGCCTAGCCGCGCATCCCTGGCCGCTCGTCTTCGATGAGCGCGACGGCGTAACGATTGGGAGAGCTATGAGCTAACCACGCCTCACCCCTTTACTTACACCGCGGTCAATGTATCAAAGCCGACTTAAATGTCAAACTTTCGATGACTCATTTGAATCGCCGTCGCCGACGTCCTTGACCATCAGCGCCTGGCAGACCAGACAGAACGCGCCGCAGACCAGCAGGCAATCGGCGATGTTGAAGTTCGGCCACGTCCACTTGCCGTAACGCCACAAGATCCAGTCGCGGACCCCCGTGTAGTGTTCCTGAGCCGCGCCTGCCGGCGGCGACCAGAGTCCCAGCCGATCGTAGAGATTGCCGAGCACGCCGCCCATCACGCAGCCCAAAGCGATCGTCAAGAATCGGTCGTGGGCAGCGCCAAAACGGAATAGCCACACACAGATTCCGATCGCCGCGACGACGGAGAGCGCGGCGAAATACTGGCTGCCGCCTTGCCCCAACCCGAACAACGCGCCGTTGTTGAGCGCCGTCTCGATGCCGACGTACCCCTCCCACAGCCAGTAGACGTTGTCTTCGCGAGGCATTCCCCGCCATTGGAAGACGAGGGTTTTGGAGATCAGATCCGCTGCGCAACCGCCGGCCGCCAGACAGCCGAATAGCGCGTACCGAGTCAACGGAACTGCTCTATTTTCCAAGCTTTTCCGCACACTTGACGCAGTAGGGTGTGAAAGGGATTGCATTGAGTCGGGTCTTCGGTACGGTTCGTTCGCATTCAACGCATGAACCATAGACACCGTCTTCAATCCGCTCAAGAGCAGCTTCGATCGCCTGCAGCGTCTCCTCGTCGTTCTCCATCAAACCCAAGGTGAACTCTTGCTCGAAGTTATCGCTGCCCACATCGGCCATGTGGATCGGCATACTCGATAAATCCCCACTCGACTCAGATCGAGTCTTCCGCAACGCGGCGCTGGCCAGTGCGCTGACATCGCCGCGCAGACGTGCGCGGATTTGGATTAGTAGTTCTTTGTACACCTTCATGTCGGACTTTTTCATCGCTTGCCTCCGCTTTCAATTCTCAGCACTGACTCGGCCAGTCAGCACGCTCTGCTGTGTTCGCTTCCTGGAAAGCCTGTCCATTCTAAGAACGGCCCGATGCGCTGTCAAACATTGAAGGTGGGTTGGCGGATCCCCCGTCGGTCAACTTAAGTCTTTTGGTGTCACCGGATTTCGGCGCTCCAAAAAATTCGGCAATTCACAATGATTGTCTCCTGGGCGTCCAACAACGAAGCCGTTGAGGACTGGTTCGGCTACTGCCCTTGGCTGGCGAAAGCTATACTCTGACCTCAAATTGACCCCGCTTCTCGTCGCTTTTTTCGAGTTTCCACGTGCCCACCGACCGCGCGTTCCAACAGTGCATTTCCGCCCAATGTGGGGCGACTTACGGTGTGGATGAAGTGCTGTTCGCCTGCCGCAAGTGCGGTGATCTGGTCGACGTGAAATACGACTGGGACGCGCTGGAGGTTCCCCGGACGCTCGCCGACTTCGAAGGCCAGTGGCCGCGCCGGCACGAGCGTTTGGCGTTCAGTGGGGTTTGGCGTTTCCACCGCATGCTCCCTTTCGCTCCACCCGAACGGGTGGTCACGGTCGGCGAGGGCCAGACTCTGCTGCAGCAGGCGGACCGGGTCGGCCGCTACGTGGACATGGAGGCCGGGAACCTGTTTTTGCAATACGAGGGAATGAACCCCTCGGGCAGCTTCAAAGACAACGGCATGTCGGCCGCCTTCACTCACGCCCACACGGTGGGAGCCAAACGAGCGGCCTGCGCCTCGACCGGAAACACCAGCGCCTCACTGGCGATGTACTGCTCGGTGACTCAACTGATGAAGGCCGTGATCTTCATCGGCACCGGAAAAATCTCCTATGGAAAGTTGTCACAGGCGCTCGAGTACGGAGCGCTGACGGTGCAGATCGCCGGTGACTTCGACGACGCCATGGCGCGAGTCAAGGAAGTCGCCGAAGATTTGGGGATCTACTTGGTCAACAGCATCAATCCGTTCCGCTTGGAAGGCCAAAAGACGATCATGTTTCGGGTGCTGGAGGCGTTGCGTTGGGAGACGCCCGACTGGATCGTCGTGCCGGGAGGCAACCTGGGAAACTCGAGCGCCTTCGGTAAAGCCTTCGCTGAGTTGTACGAGCTGGGGTTGATCGATCACGTGCCGCGACTGGCCGTCATCAACGCGACCGGAGCCGACACGCTGTTCGAACTCTACGAACGACGCGGCATGCGGTGGAGTGACGGCACGGGCGACATGTGCATCGCCTGCAACTACTACAAGGAACTCGATGCGGCCAACAAGAAAGCGGAGACGATCGCCAGCGCGATCGAGATCAACCGCCCCGTCAATCTAAGGAAGTGCCTGCGCGCACTCGACTTCTGCGACGGCGTGGTCCGACAGGTCAGCGATCAGGACATCCTCGATGCGAAAGCTCAAGTCGGAGCCGGCGGCATCGGTTGCGAGCCGGCCAGCGCGGCCAGCGTGGCGGGAGCCAAACTGCTCCGCAAACAGGGCGTCATCGGAGCCGACGAGCGCGTCGTCTGCGTCCTCACCGGCCATCAACTGAAAGACCCGACCGCCACCGTCGCCTACCACACGACCGACCAGGAGCAATTCAACAAAGTTCTGGGCAGCCGGGGTGTGCGCCGCGCGTCTTTCGCCAACCGGGCGGTTGCGGTGCCGAACGATCTGAGTGAAATTATCAAGGCCATCCAGCTGTACAGTTGAGTTGTCTGTTCTCGCCTGAACTCACTTCTCTTCTTCATGGTCGAGTGCGGCGAATCGATCGCAACATGCGCGGCTCGGCTGGGGGCGTGGTTGAGACTTCTAGGGCTCGAGAACTTCGTCATGACACGGATTGCAATTCACGGCGCCGCCGGGCGGATGGGCAAACGATTGGTCGCGTTGGGCTCCGACGATCCCGAACTGGCGGTCGTGGCCGCCATCGAGAGAGACGACCACCCGGCGATCGGGCAAGATGCGGGAGCCATCGCCGGAGTCGCGCCGCTGGGCGTGCCACTGGGCAGTGAGATTCCCGAAGGAATCGAGTCGGTGATCGATTTTTCCGTGCCGGCGGCCGCCGAGAGCATTACTCGCCGCTGCCTGGATCAGCGACTGCCGCTCGTCATGGCCACCACAGGATTGAGCGACGAGCAGTGCGATCTCGTCCGCTCCGCCGCCGACACGATCCCCGTCGTGTGGGCTCCCAATATGAGCCTGGCCGTCAACCTCACAATGAACCTGACTCAAGCGGCCGCCCGCGCGCTGCGCGACCTGCCGGGAGGAGCTGACGTCGAGGTGATCGAACGCCACCACCGTTACAAAGAAGACGCTCCCAGCGGCACGGCTTTGAGATTCGGATCCTTGATCGCCGACGTGATGGGGCAAGATAAGCACCAACACGGGCGCGAGGGCATTACCGGTCAACGAACTCGCGACGAGATTGGCTACCACGCCCTCCGCGTCGGTGACAATCCGGGCGAACACACAATCGTCTTCGGCATGTTGGGCGAGACCATCGAACTCACCGTGCGGGCGACCAATCGCGATTGCTACGCGATGGGTGCGCTGGCGGCCGCCAAGTTCGTCGCCGGCCAGCCGGCGGGCGTTTACAACATGAACGACGTTCTCGGATTACAGTAGCCAATCCATGGCGAAATGCGACCAGGGGTACCGATGCGATGTCTGCGGCGAGGATGTCGTCGACATCACCGACAGCGGATTGTACCTCCGTTACGTGATCGGCTGGTCCGACCCGGAGACGTTGCACGTCGCGCCGGAACGGCATCTGCGGTGCGATCCCACGCTGTCTCAATTCATCGTTGACCCCGACTTCACTCCCGTCGAAGTCGCTGGCGGTTTCGACAAGCGCAGGATGGACCGTGAATTCGTGAGTGCCCGGGAGCAGTTGGTCACACGCGGCTTTCAGCGGCTGCGCGAACTGCACGGCGCCGGCGATGGCGTCTCCGTGCTCGACTACCCGCTGCCCGAAGTGGTTGAGCTGCTGAGACGAAAAGCGGACTCCCCGTAGCCGTCCATTCTTGATATCGTTGCGGCTTCGCCGATTGAACAAAGGCTCAAGGTGAGGGGAACCCGCATGCTCGGCGCTAAACTCGACGGTGTCCAGTACCTCGAGCGACTGCAACGCGAGCTGGCTCGCATTGACCAAGCCGCGCTGTCGCGGTGGGCCGACCTGTTGTTCGAAGCCTGGGAGAACGGCAACTTCGTTTACATTCTCGGCAATGGCGGTTCCGGATCGACCGCCAGCCATATGAGCGAAGACCTCGGCAAAAGCACGCTCCGCGAAGCGGATCTGAATGACGAGACAAAGAAACGCCTCAAGGTGATCAGCCTGACTGACAACACGCCGTGGATCATGGCGGTGGGGAACGACCTGTCGTACGACCAGATCTTCGTGCAGCAGTTGATGAATTACGGCGGCGAATCCGATCTGGTCATCGCCATCAGCGGCAGCGGCAACAGCCCGAACGTGCTCAACGCGGTCGACTGGGCTAATCGCCATGGACTCAAGACGTTCGGCCTGACCGGATATCGAGGCGGTCGGCTCGCCGAGATACAGCAAGACGGATTGCATGTCGCCCTGGACGACATGGGGATGGTCGAGTCGATCCACTTGTGCCTCTTCCACTGGGTGCTGAACGATCTTTTCGCCCGCATCAATGTCGAGGGACGCTACGCGTCGTAGGCTCGCCGCGACGCCGCGCCAACTGGGATGAGCGTTTACCTGGGCATCGAGATTGGCGGAACCAAATTGCAGTTGGGCGTCGGCGCGAACGACGGCCAACTCGTCCGACTCGAACGTCGTCCAATCGATGCGTCTGGTGGAGCCGGCGGAATTCAGCGCCAACTGGATGTCGTCATCCGCGAACTGCGCGACGAGTTTGAATTCGCGGCCGCGGGGGTTGGGTTCGGCGGACCCGTCGATCGTCGCCGCGGAGTTGTGACGACCAGCCACCAAGTCAATGGCTGGGACGACTTCCCCCTGCGGTCGTGGTTGGAGCAGCGCACGCGCTGTCCGGTGCGATTGGGCAATGATTGCGATTGCGCCGCATTGGCCGAGGCTCGTTGGGGAGCCGGCCGCGGGGTCGACTCGGTTTTCTACGTCACGGTCGGAACTGGAATCGGCGGTGGTTGGGTGTCCCGCGGTGAGTCGGTGGGCGACGATCGACCGGCGATCGCCGAAATCGGTCACCTCCGTCCTCTTCCTTTCGCTGATCCGCCGTGTACGGTCGAGAACATTTCCAGTGGCTGGGGCATCGCCGACGCGGCTCGATCGATGGCGAGCCAGCCGAGCGTGGAACTGCGGGACGCGGCGGCCCAGCTCTTAGAGACGTGCGGCGGCCGGCTCGATCAATTGACAGGCGAGCATTGCGCGGCGGCTGCGGAGATGGGGAACCGCATCGCGCTGGAGGCAGTTCAGCGGGCTGTCGACACGCTCGGCTGGGCGATCGCGCAGGTGATCACCATTTCAGCGGCGAACGTCGTCGTGGTCGGCGGCGGTGTCTCGATGATGCCGGCATCTCTCTTCTTCACTCCGTTGCGCGAACGAGTGGCGGAGTTCGTCTTCCCCCCGCTCGCCGGCTCGTACGAAATCAAGCGAGCCGAAC
Organism: Pirellulaceae bacterium; assembly: GCA_030748485.1. GTDB lineage: Bacteria > Planctomycetota > Planctomycetia > Pirellulales > Pirellulaceae > JASMLW01. The sequence goes on along the minus strand of JASMLW010000578.1, from coordinate 142 downwards.
TGGGCGAAGGAGTCGTCGTCCACGGCGCGATCGCCGTCGCGCAACAGTAGCGATGGTCTTCCCGATCACCCCTTGTCTCCTTCGAGGGAGGCGTCTTGGGGGTGGTAACAAAGCCCGACCGCCAACATGAACGCGGCCGTCA
>JASMLW010000577.1 GCA_030748485.1 Pirellulaceae bacterium | reverse complement strand
TCCGCGCCGCCGAGCGTTGTGATCGACGACGCCCCACTGCGGAAACCGCAGGCGGAGAGCCGTGCGGGTCGTGGATCGCCGACCGCACGGCCGCGGGGACTCCGAACTGAAGTCGCAGAACGTCCTGTTGCGCCGGCGGTTGAGTCGGAGATTCCAGACGGATCCACGTCCGCATCGCCAACCGCGACTGTCGGAGCCAGCGGTCGGCGGCCGATTTGGCGAACCGTCGCCAGCTGGGTGACGTTCGCCGGGGGGATAATCTGGTTAATCGGAGCCGCGTTTTTCACAGCCCGTTGGGCGCGCGGAGTGTGGCGGCTCCACCGTTGGCTCGGATCGTTGAGGGGCATCGTGCGGGGTGAGCCACGAGTTTTGTTGGCGCAGTGCATGCGTCGGCTGGGGATGAAACGGGGCGTCCGGCTGTTGTTGAGCACCGACGACGGATCACCGGCGGCGGCCGGCGTTTTGCGGCCGGCGATTGTAATCCCGGAGCAGCTGTTGGCGGAGCTGAGCAATGAGCAGTTGCGGTACGTGTTGCTGCACGAGTTAGCTCACATTCGTCGCTGGGATGCGTTGGTCAATACGGCGGCTCTGTTGATCCGTTCGTTGCATTGGTTCAACCCGCTGGTCTGGGTTACCGTTCGCCAACTGCAAGTGACTCGCGAGTTGGCGTGTGACGCGATGTCACTGCAATGCGTGCCGGCGGCGGAACACCGCGCCTACGGCCGCACGGCGCTGCAAGTCTTGGAGGCGCTTCGCGACGGTTCGCCAACGACGGCGTTGGCGCTCGGAGCCGCCGACGGCGGCGACGTAATGGAGCAGCGAGTCAAAGCGATCCGTGATTTTCGCGCTCCATCCATTGTCAATCGCCTACTCGGCGCCGCCTGTTGCGCGGCGATTGCGCTGGTCGGACTGACCGGATCGTCGCCCGCGCGAAGCGTCGACAACACATTGGCGGCAGCCGACGCCGACATCGATTCGATTCGACTGGCCGAGCGTCCGGCGGCCCCGCAACCCGAGATCGCGCCGTTGGAGACCGAAGCGTTCGCGATCGATGACGTTGATCTGCAAACTCGTGAAGTCACGTTGAGACGCCACCACACACCGATCTACATCAAGGCGCCCGTCGCGCTCGACGCGCGATTCGAATTGGCGGCGGAGGCGATCGATTGGCCCGAGTCCGAATGGGAGTTGCGCTCGGCGACGATCGAACAGTTGGCGAGCGCGGTCGAGCGGTGGTTCACCGCTCACCGTGTCGGCATGCCGGTGAAGATCGAGTTGGCGGCGGATCGGCGGACGATTGCGCGAGTCGAGTTGTCGAGATGGCCGCGGATTCTCGGCGACATGAGAATGACCCAAACGATCAGGTCGGCGGCGGACAGCTACACCTGGATTCCGGCGAGTCGCATCGGCTCGGACCAGCAGCCGATCGATCGTCTTCGCGCGGTCGCCGGCGTCGAGGTGCGGATCGACGGAAAGCCGGCGCGGTTGGCGGATCTGCAGGACGGTATGGAGGTGCGCTGTGTCGGGTCGGCGGATCCGCAGATGGCCCACCGATGGCGTCCGGGGCTGCGCGGCATGGGGCACTTTAGTTGGGTGCGGCGCATCGACGCCCGCACACCGATGATGACAGGTCGGCTCATCAACGCCGACACTGACCGCCGCACGGTCAATCTGGAACTGGAGAACACGGCTTACGAAACGGGCGACTTGCCGCTCTCGGCGACCGTCGGGATGTACATCGCCGGGAAGCCAGCCCCGTTGTCGTCGTTTTCCGCCGGGCGGCCCGTGCGCTGGAGTCTCGACAATTCGATTACCGAACAGCTGCGCTGGCGGCTTGCGAGTCGAGGCGGCGTCGAGTCCGCGTCCAGTGTCGCTCCGTTGGTCGCCAGATTGGAAGTCGGACACCAGCGACCGTCCTCCGCCGATCTGGCCCGCGAGCGAGTCCGCGAAATCGTCAATCGCAGTACGACGCCCGCGCCGTACGACCGAGAGTTGTTGCTTGACAACGCGGCCGCCGTGCGGCCCATTCTGATGTCCGCTCTGCGGGCCGGCAACTACAACGAGCGCTCTCGCGCACTCCAACTATTGGCGTCGTGGCGCGATCCGGATGAAGAGCTACTCACCGCCGTTCTCGAACAAATGTCGAGCAACTCGACGGGCGTGCGGCGTTCGGCCCTTCATGCGCTGGGCGCACTGGTCGCCGGAAGGCCCGAATTCAGCCGGCGCGTAACTCCGTTGTTGAACGATGACCAGCCGCAGATCCGTCTGGCCGCCGCGCACGCGCTGTTGCGAATTGAGTTTGGCCAGCGGCGAACTCAGAACGGAGGCATCGTTTTCGTGTCTGGATTGGACGCCGACCTCGAGGCGACGCCCTGGTCGCAAGTCGCCGAGATTGCGGTCGAGGCTCTCGACAACCGGGCCACTCGAACCAGCGGTCTCGCGCTGATCTCCCAGATTGGTCCAGCAATCGCCGAGCAGGCGACGCCGGCCATCGTGTCGCAGCTGCCTGCGGCGGCCGACCGACGCTTTGAGCAGAACATGCTGCTGCGGACACTCGAGCGGATCGATCCGGAAGCGTACGAGGCGGTCAAGCGACCGTGATCACAATCGATTCAACGTCGCTACAATAGTTCACGTACCTATAAACTACCGTCGCCAGACGGTGGGGCATCGCGAAGCATCTTCCCATCAAACGAACCGCCGCCACGTTCTAGCAAACCACGTTCTAGCAAAGGTAGCTCCAAGCGCGACGGCTACTCGCTGACTTTCTCCCGAGCCTCGACGTGGACGTCGTCGAACGACGCCTCGCCGATGCCGCCGAACAGCCCGACGCCGACGACCGCCAGTTTAGCCGTGCGCGGAATTCGATACTTCTTCTCGTGTTTCGTCCACGGTGAAGTTCCCGAGAACGGGCCGAGTCCCACGACGCCGACGTTCTTGCGGTTGTCGTCGTAGAAGCGAACTTGGAGCGAGGGAAGATCGTTCTTGTTTTCTCCCGCCGCCGCGTCCGCCGTGCGGACCCACGCCGAAAGCTGAATCTCGCGATGTCGCCGCCCATCGACCCCAAACGCCTGCAGAGCTTGCGCCATGCGGCCTGGTGTTTCGTTGGCGAACTTCAGATACCGATCACCGGCGGGGGCCTCGCTCTCACCTTGCGGCGTCACCACCCGATGTTGTCGCAGGTAATACCAGCGGAGCGGACCGCCACTCTTGGTGACCGCCTCAAAATCGCCGTTGAGAATCGTCGCCGCGCCTTCCGTTTTGTCCGCCCGCAACTCCTCGGCGCGACCCGTCATCGGAATGAAGAACGTCGACTCGAGCGTCTCGCGCGTGAGTTTGCCGTTCTTCTTGCTGACCAGGCAGAGTGATTGTTGGTAGCGCCCGCCGAGTGGAATCACCATCCGCCCGCCGTCTCGCAGCTGGTCGATCAGTGGCTGGGGAATGTTCTCGGGCGAACAGGTGACGATGATTTTGTCAAACGGCGCATGCTCCGGCCAACCTTTGAAGCCGTCGCCCACCTTCGCCTTGACATTTTTGTAGCCCAGTCTCTGCAGTCGACTCGCGGCGCTCTTTCCCAACGGCTCGACGATCTCGATCGTATAGACCTCTTTGACAAGCGGGCTGAGGATCGCAGCTTGGTAGCCGCTGCCAGTGCCAATCTCCAGCACTCGGTCGGTCGGCCGCGGCCGCAGTTGCTCTGTCATGTAGGCGACGATGTAGGGCGGCGAGATCGTGGCGCTGTGCCCGATCGGCAACGCTAGATCGAGGTACGCTTTCTTCCGCTGTGAACTCGGTACGAACAGGTGTCGCTGAGTGTCGGCGACCGACTTCAAGACGCGGGGGTCATCCACTCCCTCCCGCACCATCTCGACCATCAACTCGTGTTGAGCCTGCAGCGAACGCGGGCGTTGAGCGGGCAGGCTTCCGGTCAGAGTCAGCAACGCCAATGCGGTAAGGAGAGATCGACTCAGTATTCGACTCAGTGATCGAGCCAGAGATCGAGCCATTGGGGCACCTGTTGTGATTTGAATAGTTGTCTCTGTCAGTGTAAATCATTTGGGCCGGGGAGCTCAAAACTCCCCGCGAATTCGCTCGTGTCGTTCCGAATGCGCCGATTGTGTCGGAGAATCGCAGCGGCAGTTGTCGCTGTGATAGAATCGTGTCGCCGTCGTCGGTGAGGAGGTAGCTTGAACTGCGGCGTTACGCCGCGGAAGGACCTGACCGCGGACGTGGTACAGGTCGTTGCCTGCTTCGCGCACAGGTACGCTACAGGAAACGAGTGCGTACAGGAGGTAAGTCCAACTCACTGACGCGGCTTTTGCTGTTTGCGCCTCGCCCGCGGGAGGTAGCTTGAACTGCGGCGTTACGCCGCGGACGGATGATTACTTGCTCGCCTGAGTAGGGCACGACAGGTCGTCCACACAGGTATGGCCCAACGCGTCGTGCGCCTGCGGGAGGTAAGTCCCAATCCGTGGGCGAGGCGGTTTTAATCTGCGTGTGGCGGGGCAGCTTCCCGCTTTCATCGATTGCGAATGTTGGCTGTGAAGCGGCGATCGGCGATCAGCATTTCGTCTCCCCGCGCGATCATCGCGGCGGCTCGCTCGGCCGGCAAATCGGGATCGCTCAGCGCAGTCAGGTTGTCGTTCAGTTGGTCCACCGTCGCCGGCGCCGTCCAGCAGGTGGTGACCGCGTCGTGGCGCAGCGTGTACCGATAACAATCGGCGGCCGTCCATGCACCGTCCGATGCGAGCAATCGGCCGTAACACGTATCTGGACCAAGGCTAAGCAGCCACCGGCTTGGCGCCAGTCCAGCTGTGCGTATTCGCATAAACGGAAAGGTTGTGACGATTTCGCGCGATTTGAGTGTGCGAATGCTGACAATCGCAGGCAATTCATGTGACTCGCGAGAATCCCCAAAACGCTGACCTATAGTTGCGCAGTTTGGAATCAACGTAGGTCTCTTTGCAGAGTGGGATGGGGGCGCCGGATGTTCAAGAAATGGAATCTGCGACAGAAGATTGTTAGCTTGGCCTTGTGTCAACTTGTCGTCGTGACGGCGGCGTTGTTCTACCTGTATTCCATTAACGTGAAATCGGCGAGCCGCGAGGAGGCCGTCAGTCAGGCCCGCACGATTGTTCTGACTGCCGAGTCCGTGCGCGAGGAGATGGGGCACAAGTGGGAACTCGGGATCCTCTCTGAAGATCAGCTCGTCAAATGGGCGAATGAGGGCGATTTCGAACGCGTGCTAGCCGCGGTGCCGGTCGTGACGGCTTGGAACGCGGCGATGGCGAAAGCGGAAGAGGGTGGATACGAATTCCGCGTCCCCAAGATCGGTCCCCGCAATTCGGCCAACACTCCCGACGAGTTGGAGACGCGTGCACTGACCGCTTTCCACGAGAACTCGGACCTGGACGAGTACCACGAGTTCGACGCCGATGCGAATTCGATCAGGTACTTTCGCCCAGTGCGTTTGACTCAGGAGTGCTTGCTGTGCCACGGCGACCCGGCGAACTCAGCGCGACTCTGGGGGAACGCCGAGGGTCTCGATCCAACGGGCGCGAAGATGGAGGGTTGGAAAGTCGGTGAGGTCCACGGCGCCTTTGAGGTTGTTAAGTCGATGGACGAAGCAGACGCCCACGCGGTCGCGTCGCTGTGGAAAGGCGGCCTGATCGTCGGCGCATTCCTCATCCTTGGCGGCGGAGTGTTCTTCTTCGCTGTGTCTTGGCTGGTGACCAAGCCCATTCGCGATACGGTGGAAGTGTTCAAGCGGTGCGCGTCGGGCGACCTGACCCGTCGGCTGGAAGTGACGACGAACGATGAAGTCGGCGAGTTGCGGGAGGCGACCAATGGTCTGGTCGGCCATCTGCGTGGCGTTATTCAAAGGATGGACGACGGCGCCGCCGATTTGACCAGCGCCGCTGAGCAATTGAGCGGTACTTCTCAGGAGATGTCGGCTGGAGCGGAAGAGACCACGTTGCGGTCTTCAAACGTCGCCGCCGCAGCCGAGGAAATGTCTGTCAACACGAAACACATGGCCGATTCCTCTTCGCAGACGTCCGCTACGGTGAATACTCTCGCCAACTCGGTCGAGGAGATGACCAAGGCGATCGCTGAAGTAGCGCAGAACGCTGAGAAGACGGCGTATGTCGCCGACCGAGCGAGCGGCTTGGCTCAGAAGAGCAATCAGTGCATCGATCAACTCGGCGAGGCGGCCGAAGAGATCGGCAAGGTGATTGAGATCATTGACGAGATTGCCGACCGCACCAACCTGCTGTCTCTCAACGCCACCATCGAGGCGGCTCGCGCCGGCGAGGCGGGCAAGGGTTTCGCCGTGGTCGCGACGGAGGTGAAGGAACTGGCGGGCCAAACATCGCGGGCCACCGAGGAGATCCGCTCCTGCATCGGGGGAATTCAGCGATCGTCCAATCTCGTGTTTGAGGCGCTGAAAGAGATCGAGGAGGTGATCGTCGACGTCAACGGAGCCACGCGACAGATCGCCGCCGCGGTTGAAGAGCAGAGCGTGACGACGAAAGAGATTTCTCGCAACATTCACGATGCGGCCGATGGCGTTGCTTCGGTGACGAACGCCGTTGAGGAGAGCGCATCGGCGAGTCAGCAAGTGACCGAGAGCATTCTGGCCGTCGACGAGAACGCGAAGGCGACAGCCAAACAAGCCGCGATTACCCAACAGTCGGGTGAATCGTTGGCGAGCTTGGCCACGAACTTCCGCGAAATCGTCGGCGAATTCCGCACCGAAGCGTAGCCGTTGGGACAGCGGTTCGTCGAGAACAACCGGGTTTGCGGACGGCCCGCAAATCGTGTGTCTAGTCCGCCGGTAGCTCGACTACCACAGCGCTTGGTTCCCGAAAAGTCGTCTCAGCAGACCGATCTGTCCGACGTGGGAGACTTCATGCTGAGCGGCCCAGATCAACGCGCCGTGTTTGGTGGAGAACATCGGGTGCAAGGGATCGACCGGTTCGTCGAGCACGGCGTCGTCCACGGTTCGCGTTTCGGCGATCACGCGTTGATGGACGTTGTCGAACGCCGCGCGAATCACGACCGGATCGGGGTGGATCGACCTGTCTGACGACGGCGTGGATCCTTTGCCAAACAGCTTTTGGAATCCGGCCGGCACAAATTCGGCGTCCGTCGCCAGCTCACCGCGAATGCGCCGCAAGGCAAGTCGGTACTGCGAAAGCGTCATGTGGCCGACTTGCCAGGCGATATGCGTTACGCCTTCGGCCGGCTGGCGAAACCAATCGGCTTCGTCGATGTTGTCCAGCAAGCTGTTCGCGTACTTGCGGACGCGTTCGATCTGTTCGATCGCAATCTCCAAGCGGCTCATCGATGTCTCCTTGGGGGGTGGAGTGGGGAAATCGCCTCGCTCTTAATCACATTTGTGGCGTTGAGGATACGGGGTTTTGCTCGATCGATTCCAGCGGCCAACGGGAGCGGCCGAGGGAAGATCGAGCGGTAGCTCGCATTGTGTGTGGCACTGCCACTTGAGGATCTGGGAAGAGCGGATGCGGGCGATTGGTGCATCGTTACCGTTGTCGACGACATCAAACCGCGCCGGGTTCGCTGAGAACGTCCGATTTCTCGTCCGCCGCCAGTCTGGCGAACGGCAATTTGTCGGGTTACGATGACGCCAATCGCGTCGGAATTTTGTCGCGTGAATCGTCGGTTGGTCGATATTACGGAGCCAACCAGGAGCCAACCAGGAGGATCGTCCATGTCCCGCGTCGTTTTGTTCGTCTCTGTTATCGCTCTTTCCATTTCCGCAAATGTTCGCGCGGGCGAAGTGATCAAGAAGGCGGTCACGGGCTCACCCGAGTTGAAGTCGATCAACGTGATCACTTTCGCGCCGGAGGGCGTGCTGCTTGTCGGCGACGGCGCGGGCGCACAAGTCGTCGCGATCGAGACGGGCGACACCAAATCGCAGGCGACTTTGAAGAAGCCGATTGCGAACTATGAAGCCAAGCTGGCGGCCCCGCTGGGCGCTCAAGCCAAGGGAATCACCGTCATCGACATGGCCGTGAACCCACTATCGGGAGTCGCCTATTTCGCCGTTCGCCGACAGGACGACAAGTCGTTCGCCATTTTGACGATTGCGGGCGACGGCGAGGTCGGTGAACTGGAACTGGCCAAGGTCGAGTACGCGGCGGTCCGGTTACAGGCTGGCGACGCGAAAGTGACGACCGTCACCGACGTCGCCTGGGCCGACACGCAGATCGTCGCCGCCGGCCGCAGCAATGAAGAATTCGCGTCGAAGATCTTCAGCATCAACGCGCCCCTCTCGCACGAGGAGAAGTCGTCGTCGTTCTCAGCTGAGACATACCACATCTCGCACGGCCGTTGGGAGACCAAGGCGCCGATGAGTGTCGTGATTCCGCTCAAGGAGAACGGCAAGACGTATGTCGTCGGAGCCTTCAGTTGCACGCCCGTGGTGAAGTATCCGCTCGACGCGCTGCAACCCGGCGCGGAGGTCAAGGGCATGAGTATGATTGAGCTGGGATCGGGCAATCGCCCGCTCGACATGTTCGTCTACGAAAAGAACGGCAAGCCGTACGTTTTGGCCAGCACATTTCGTTTTCATCACAAGCGACGCCCGTTTGGTCCCAGCCCCTACTGGACAGTGAAGTTCGAGCAAGGGTTGTTGATTGGCGATGAGGCGGTCAATGAGAAGGCCGTCCGACGGCTCAAAGGAAACGCGCCGGCGACGCCGCGGATCGAAATGGTCGAGGCTTACCACGGCGTGAAGCTGATGGACCGTCTCGGCAAAGATCGGGCGCTGGTCGTGCGCGAGACGAAGGACGGCTCCGTGCTGGAATCGCTCGCCCTCCCGTAGCGGTGGCTGTGGTTGATTCTCCTGAGCTCGCTTTGCAAAGTGTGAGATTCGATGTACGGACTCTACCTGCTAGTGGCGTTGGTCGGGGCTGATCCGCCTCCCCTTCAAATCCATCCCCTCGAGGGTGACGGACGGCGCGTCGAAGTGCTCCGCGCGCTGACGGCCGGAGAGCGGGCGGCGATTCCGGCTGGAGATGTGAAGTCGGTCGAGGGCAGGCAGCTCGTGACGTTGACTCTCGCCGGTGCGGAGACTCCCCTGTTCGGCAAGTATCGACGCGTGGGTCGACTGCTGACTTTCACGCCGCGGCGTCCGCTGGTTTACGGAAACCGCTACGTGGCGCGAACCGTCGTGTCGGGTGAACTGATGAAAGCTGTGTACCGAGCTCCCCCGCGGCCACCGTCCGCCGCGCCGGTTGTCGAGCGCATCTACCCGACGTCGAGCGCGCTGCCGGCCAATCATCTGAAGTTCTACATTCACTTCTCGAAGCCGATGCGCGAGGGCCGCGAAATCTTCGATCATTTCACGCTGCTCAATGAAGACGGCCAGCCAGTTCACGATCCCTGGCGGCGGACTGAGTTGTGGTCCAGCGACGCGCGACGACTGACGCTGTGGATTCACCCGGGCCGAGTTAAACAGGGTCTCAATCTGCGCGAAGATTTCGGCCCCGTGCTTGTCGCCGGGCGTCGCTATCGATTGGTTGTGAAGGACAAACTGCGCGATGCGACCGGCCAGCAACTCAGCAAGCCGTTCGTCAAGGAGTTTCGCGCGCAGGCCGCCGATCACTCGCGGCCATTGCCGGCGCAATGGAAGATCGAATCTCCCGGTGCGGGCGAGCGAGCCGCGTTGGTCGTGAAGTTTCCCGAGCCGCTGGACCACCCGCTCTTGTATCGCTTTCTCCGCGTTGTCGACGAGCGCGGCGAAAGCGTCGACGGCAAGATTGAGGTCTCGTCGGGGGAGAGGAAATGGACTTTTCAACCTCGCACCGCCTGGCGGTCCGGAGACTACGAACTGCAAGTCAGCCCCCTGATGGAGGACCTGGCCGGCAACACCCCCACACGAGTTTTCGACACCGATCTGGCCCGCGAACCAGTCGCACGAGCCAACCTGTTCGTGAAGTTCCCAGTGAAGTAGAGCCCGCCACTCACAAAGCGAGCTGCCGCTCGATCTTCGTTCGCCCGCTCCCGTTGGTCGCTGGAATCGATTGAGCGAAACCCCGCATCCTCAACGCCACAAGTGGCAGTGCGATCATCAATCCGTCCGATCCGACCGATCCGACCGATCCGACCGATCCGACCGATCCGACCGATCCGACCGATCCGAATCTCATGCACAAGGAACTCTGGCGAGTTCCACTACGGGGTGAGCCATCGCGCGACGGATGTCGTGTCGGGCGTGATCTTATAGGTCTTGTTCTGCGGCGCGAGCTGTCGCAGTCGCGCGAGCTCGGACGCGGATACCTTGCGATTCCACGCGTCGACCGGAGCCTCCCAGCGAACCGGTTGAGGCAACGCGTTGACGATGTCGCCCATGTCCGCGAGTGGAAGCAGGCCGGGCGCAACCACGTCGTGCGGAATGTAGGTGAACTGCGAACGCAGCACGTCCGTCCACTCCGCCAGCCCGCCGCGGATGAAAACAGCTTTGATGTCGTCTTCGTAGACCGCCGCGAGCAGCGACAGCGTCGGGCCGAGCGATTCGCTCTCCGTCGGGCGGCCAGCGATCCGACGCGGCGAGCGGAACGGGGCGTCGGCCGGATTGGGCGGCTGCAACGACTCGCCCCACATGGCGAAGGAGTCGGCCACATCGGAGCGGCTGCGGAGGTAGGCGATGACACTCCGGAGGTCTCGGAGTCGAGTTCCCAAGGGTGTGCCGCCGAGCATCAACTCAGTTGACGACCGCCCCGTGTCGGCGCTGCGCTTGCCGCGGAAGGCGTCCGGTTTCGTTTCGCCGACGCCGCGCACGTCGGGGAGACAGACGGCGAGTCCCGAGTTGAGCAACTCGGCGATCTCCTCCGCCCGCCGGTCAAGGAAGGCGTCTTTGCCCGCTTGCGAAACGGCGATGACGACGCGGACGGGTGCGTCTGTCGACGCCCCTTTGGGCAGCAACAGCCACAGCGGAATCTGTATTCCCGGTTCCGTTTGCAGTACGACGGGCGTGGCCGGCGCGCCGACATCGACCGGCTCGACCGCGGCGGGCAGAATCTCGGCCGCGCGATCGTGCGTCGCCGAACCGAGCACTTCCGCCAACCGCCGCCGCAGCTCAAGCCGCTGTTGAGTGGGCGGCAACTTGCGCCGTTCAGCGCGCTGCTTCTCCAGTCGCGACTGCACGTGAGACGCCAGCGCGTCGCAAAGTCGCGGCGGCTGGAGCTCCCGTTCCAAGGCGGGCGTCCAACACCGCAATTTGCCGGCGTCGACGCGCTGGCTGAACTCGCTGGCGTCGTCGACATCGATATCGAACCAACGGCGGAAGGCTTGATGAACTCGCCGCCGGTGAACCTTGCCGATGTGCGTGCAGTGCGTGGCGGTCGAGGACGACTGGGTGACTTCCCCGCGGCCGTAGGTGTAGTCGAGCGAGTCGCGCGCGCCGTGCATCGTGTAAACGCTTTGCAGTCGCTTCCAGACGGGATCGCGCGGTTGGTCCCAATTGAACTCATGAGCGAAGACGAGTTTACGGGGGGCGATCCCGGCGACGATGACCCAGGGCAAGAAGCCGTCCCGGGCCGAACGGCGGAGATTGCGAGTCGATTCCCAGCTGCCGCTGCCCGCGTAGTTGAACGACGTTTCGGCGTCGGCGGGCAGCGGGTATCGCGTCTCCGGCTGCGGCCCGCCAAAGTTGAAAGGTACGACCGCTGCGATTCGCGAGTCGATCGCTCCGGCCACGGCTGTTGGATCTCCGCCGCCCGCGACGGAGCCGAGCAGCAAGATGCGTTTCGCGTCGATTCCATCGAGCGTCAGCAGGGCGTCGACGCCGCGGCGCAGATCGTGCGCGAACCAGCCGACCAGACTCTCGCCCGCCAGATGTAGTTGAATCCCCGTGTCGTAGCGGAAGTAGTAGTCTTGTCGGCTGACGCGAAACTCGCCGGCGAAGTCTGCTGACGAACGGAAGGGATGTTGACGGCGCTCGCCGTGTCCCAGCTGATCCATCACCAGTACGGCGCAACCGGCTCGCGCCCACGTCATTCCCATGTCTTGCAGTTCGCCGTGCTCCTTGGGGCGATGATGACTGTGGCAGATGAGGATCCCCGGCATCGACGCCGGACGACGGGTCGGCAGATAGAGATTCGCCGTGACCCACAGACCCAGCTTGCTGCGGAAGACGATGTTGCGGATCTCAAAACCGTCGCCTTCGATTGTGGCGACCGTGCGCAGGTCGAGAATCCGCGGCGCGGGATCGGGTGATCCGAGAGACTTGTCCAGAGCGGCGATCCGCGGCGCGACGAACTTCCGCCACTGCTCGATACTCTCGACCGCGCGCCAATTCCGACTGCTGCGGTCGTTCGCCGCCTGCAGCCGTTTCCGCAAGTCGAGACGCACCATCTGGGCGCGCGTCGTCTTGTCGGCCTTGAGCAGTACGCGCGGCAGCTTCCGCAACTGCTCGGCTTCCACACCCGCCGCGTCGCGGCCGCGCGCATGAACAAGAGAGACCATCAGGAACAGGGCGACGATCTGAGTGGTTGATCGGTGCATTTTGGGACGCATTTTGGGACTCGCGAGGAAGGAAAGAGACACGCATTTTGCTGATTTCGCGGGCCCATTGCGAGCGTTTTTCCACGGCGGGTGGAAGCCGATCAAGATTGGCTCGTCGCCACTGACGTCAAATGGTAGTATCAGACGTTCAGAACGAGCTGCGCGTTGCGCGAACAGCGGCAATTCGGCAATTCACACGGAGCGCATGTGATGATGCGTCTACTTGGCAGTCGGCCATCGCGAGTGTGTGATGGAATCACCCGCCGCGAAGCGTTGCGAGTTGGTTCGCTCTCGATGTTCGGTGGAGTGACGCTGGAACACTTGCTGCGGGCGCAAGGCAGAGCGGACGAGCGCGGTCGGGCGAAAGCGAAGTCGGTGGTCCTCATCAATCTCTTTGGCGGACCGCCGCATCAGGATATGTTCGATCTGAAACCGAACGCGCCGGAAAGTGTCCGCGGTGAAATGAAAGCCGCTTCCACGGTTGTACCGGGGCTTTCCATTTGCGACTTGATGCCGAAGATCGGCAAGCTGATGGATCGGGCTACGCTGATCCGCACCTACTCGCATCGGTACAACAGCCACAATCCGTACAACGTTTTGACTGGCTTCGACGGCGGCAACGACCGCGAGAACTATTTCGCCAAGGCCACCGATCATCCCAGCATGGGGTCGATCTGTCAGTACATGGACATGGGGCCAAAAGATGCTCCCCGCTATGTCATCTTGCCCGCCTTCCCCGGGTACTCGCAGGCGCTGCGTCGAGCCGGACCGTACGGCGGCTACCTCGGCAGCCGTTACGATCCGTTGTTCACCGTGTGCGATCCGAAATACAAGGCCAAGTCGAAGGACGACTACGACCCGGTGACGCCCGAGGGCGCGCCGCGACCTCCTTCGATGGACGAGCTTCCGGGCCTGACGGCCGACCGGCTCGACAAACGCCGCTCTCTACTGGAACAGTTTGACGCGGGATTGCGCGCGGTCGAGACGCGGGGCGGGTTGGCGCGGCTGAACGAGTTCAAGCGGCAAGCGTTCGCCATCTTGTCTTCATCAAAAACTCGCTCCGCCTTTGAGCTGAACAGCGAGGACGAGGCCCAAGTCGACAAATACGGCCGCAATCTTTGGGGATCGAGCTGCTTGATTGCGCGGCGGCTGGTCGAAGTCGGCTCGACGTTTGTCAGCGTGAACTGGGAGGCCAAGAACGGCAATCACTGGGACTTGCACGGCAACAACTTCGGCATGCTGCGGCACCATTTGCCGATCCTCGATTCAATGGTCTCCGCCTTGGTGACGGATCTCGAGGCGCGCGGTCTGCTCGACCAAACGCTCGTCGTCGTGATGGGCGAGATGGGGCGGACTCCCAAGATCAACGCCAAGGCCGGCCGCGATCACTGGCCGCAATGCGGTTTCTCCTTGATGTTTGGCGGCGGCGTGACCAAAGGAAATGTGATCGGCGCGACGGACAAGCAAGCCGCCTATCCGACGGACCGTCCCGTCACGGCGGGCGACATGGTCGCGACAATCTACGAATTGCTGGGAGTCGACTGGCGGATGACAGTGACCGATCTGTCCGGGCGTCCCAACCGCATTTCCCACGGCGGCTCCCCCGTCTTCGAAGCGATCGCCTGAGTCGCGCCGTCGAGTTTTTGCAGCTCGATCGGTTGATTGGAACGTTGGTTGCGGCCGCCGCGAATTCTTGGAACGCCGAAGCGCGCATCGACGTCGGCATGGAACGTTGGGATGCAGCCGACTCGCGACGAAGTCGCGACTGCGTTGAGTCAACGCGTGTTGGCATCGCGCGGGCCTGTACGCCCTGTACGCCGGTTGGGACTCGCGCGTTATTGCCGGCGAGCTATCTCTTGGTAGATCTTTAACGCTCGCTCAAACTCGGCCAGCGCCTCGGGGGCGAGCAGTTCGCGGTTTCGTTCGATCTCGCCACTGACGCGCGAGATGAGGAAGTCCATTTCGGCTTTCCGGGGCCTGGGCGGCTTGTCGTCAATCACAACGAACCAGGGAGCCGTATGCGCAAAACGGACTCGCTTGCCGTCGGGGCCTTTGTGGAAACAACGCGCGACCACCCAACCGGACTCCTTAAACTCGAGCGGAACGTCGAACGTCGAACGGTAAGCGCCCAACGCGGTCGATTTGTTGGCCGGTTTGATCGATTTCACGATGCGGCCGTTGACGATGATCTCGATCTTGTCGAGCGGAGCCGGGGCGATGGCTTCGCCGCGCAGTTGTTTGGTGATAGGACTCGGTGAGCGAAACACATGGCCGGCTCGTTCTTGATCAACTTGCCCAAACAGCGCGGGCGATGTCGTGACGAAGCTGCGGCCGTTGCGCAGCTGCTCGATCCATTTCTCCCCCGAAAACTCACCTTCGACATGCGCGTAGACTCGGCTGTGTCCCAGCGGCACGGGGTGCACGCCGGACGCCGTGCCGGCGGTCGGCCGCAGGCGAAAGCCGCAGTTCAACAGCGAGTAGTAGTTCTGAAAGCCGAACTCCAGCCAGCCGCGCTCGGTCATGCCGCCTTCGTCGCGTTCGACATTCATGTAGGCGGGGGGTGTGAATCCGGCGCGGCGAAAGCCGAACTTGGTCCGCCACACGCTGTTGTTGCTCAGCTCGTACAGATCGATCTTGGCGATCGGGATCAGCATCATCGACCACGGCCAACTGTGTTTGTCCAGGTCCAGCAACGCGCCCTCGCGGCGCGCTTGCGCGGCGATCTTCGACACGGGCGGCATTCCTTCGCGGAAGACGGTCTTGTGGTTCAGAACGAAGACGGCTCCCAGGACGTGTCGCTTACCGTCGATCGAGAAGATTTCGTACTCGGTGTTGCGCGGGAAGATGACGTGCGTCTTGTCGACCGGAATGGGATCGGCTCCGTAGTCGCGACGGGGTCCGAATGGGGACGGGCCCTGGCGCCGCAACGGCGACGGATCAAGACCTGGCGCCTGGTAGGCGTTGGTCGTCCAAAACGTCACCGGAAAGGCGACGTTGAGATCCTCGGCCAGCATTGCGTTGGGAAGCTCTCGGACTCGCCGATGAACATGCGTTTCGCCGCTGTACCAGCCGCGGCTGGCCAGGTCGATCCAACGCTTCAGCCGCAATTCGACGCGCTGCGCGGCGTCGCCCATCACGATCTCGCGAGTGAGCGTGTGGTACTCCTTGCCCCGTTCAACTGTGATCGTGTACTTTCCCGCCGGTAGCTCGGCGCGAAACGGGTGAGCGCTCAGCGTCGTGTGCTTCTCGACCGACGTCGCC
Source organism: Pirellulaceae bacterium (assembly GCA_030748485.1). Taxonomy (GTDB): domain Bacteria; phylum Planctomycetota; class Planctomycetia; order Pirellulales; family Pirellulaceae; genus JASMLW01. Next base: position 16,474 of record JASMLW010000577.1, on the reverse strand, counting down.
ATCGGCACCCACTGCTCGCGGTAGGCCAGCGCCGAGCCCTTGGGATCGGCCGACTGCACGTAGATCCAATCCCCTTTTTCCGCTTGCACATAAACACGGCATGGAATCGGCTTGCCGGTCGCGTCGTCCAGCACGACGCCGGTCAGTTGCGCCGCCGTCGCGGTCGACACCGTCAGAACGCAGACCATAGCGAGCTGAGTAACGACGGCGGCTTTGAAACTGTGCGGCAACTCGCGTAAGGATCTTCTCATCGTGTTGAATCTCGGTGAGCGGTCGAAGGTTGGTGCTACATCGTTTACCATCGACACTTCCAACTCACAAGGAGATCGTTATGAAGTCGCCGCGATTTGTCGTTTTTGTCCAGATTTTCGCTCTTGGTTTCGCACTGCTGGCGACTTCCAACTCGACGGCGTCCGAAGTCATCCCATCCGACAAGGACAAGACGGCGGACGGGGTGAGTTGGTACGACATTCGCCTCCTGGAAGTCGAGGGCCAGGGTTGGAAGGAGACGAAGGCTCCGTTCGATCGTCTACCGGCTACGGCGGAGAAAGAGGTGCGTGCGGCGGTCTGGAACCTCAGCCGGCACTCGGCCGGAATCTGCGCGAGGTTTTCGACGTCGGCCACCGAGATCAGTGCGCGGTGGACGCTCACTTCGTCGCGTTTGGCGATGCCGCACATGGCGGCGACGGGTGTCAGCGGATTGGACTTGTACGTCAAGCACGAGGGGAAGTGGCGTTGGCTGGCGACGGGCTTTCCTCGCGAGCAGTCGAACGTCGCCAAGTTGATTTCCGGCATCCCGCGAGGCAAGCGCGAATACCTGCTGTACTTGCCGCTCTACAACGGCGTCAGCTCGGTGGAGATCGGCTTGCCCGAGAAGGATGCGATGGAGACGGCTCCCTCCCGCGGCGACGCGAAGCCGATCGTCTTTTACGGCACCTCGATTACTCAAGGCGGTTGCGCGTCGCGGCCCGGCATGGTCCACACCGCCATTCTCGGCCGCTGGCTCGACCGCCCGGTGATCAATCTGGGCTTCTCGGGGAATGGCCGCATGGAAGCCGAACTCGCTCGACTGATGGCTCAACTTGACGCTGCCGTCTACGTCATCGACTGCCTGCCGAACATCAACGCCAAAGACGTCGGTTCGCGGACCGAGCCGCTGATCAAAATCCTTCGCGCGGCTCGGCCCGACACGCCGATTTTGTTGGTCGAGGACCGCAACTACACCGACTCGTTTCTCGTCACCGGCAAGCGAGTCCGCAATGAGACGAGCCAGCAAGCGCTGCGGGCCGTGTTTGAGAAGTTGACGGGCGATGACGCCAATCTGCATTACCTTCGCGGCGGCCATCTGCTGGGCGACGACAACGAAGGCACCGTCGACAGCTCGCACCCCACCGACCTCGGGTTCCTGCGACAAGCCGCGGCGTTTCGAGTGGCGCTGGAGCCGTTGTTGAAGTCGCGATAGCGAGGTTACTTTCGGCCGCCGTGCCGCAATGGTCGACCGGGCAACTTACCGGTGTGCTTCCCCTGGTCGAGAACAACCTGGCCGTTGACCACGACAAACTCGATTCCCTTGGGGTACTGGAACGGAGCCGTGTACTCGGACTGGTCAATCACCGTCTTGGGATTGAAGACGGTGACATCGGCGAAATAGTCGACAGCCAGCAGGCCGCGTTTTTCGAGGCCGACCTTGGCGGCGTTGAGCGATGTCATCTTGCGAACGGCGTCTTCGAGCGTCAGCAGTCCTTGTTCGCGCACGTAACGCCCCAGCACTCGCGGGAATGTGCCGAAGTTGCGAGGGTGAGGATTGCCTCGCCGCAGGCGGCCCTCCGCTGAATAGGCCGAGCCGTCGGAGCCGACCGAGCACCACGGCTGTTTGATGGCCAGGTTCATATCCTCCTCGGTGTGATGTGCGTAGACGGTGGCGACCGAACCGCCTTCGTCCAGCAACAGCTCGAACAACTCGTCCAACAGGTCGGGGTCCTCCTTGCCGCGAGTTCGGATCGACATCACGCGATCGACGGTGAGCCCTTTGTACTGGTTGTTCGCGCTGACGAGCATTCGCGACCAGTCGCGACCGACGGCCGTGTAGTGGTTGTACCAGCCGGGGATTCCCTGTTCGATGTCGCGCTTGAGCCGCTTCCGTTGCTCGGGCGAACGCAGGCGCTCGAGCAGCTTGCCGCGTCCGCCTTCGTGCGCCCAGGGCGGAATGATGCTGACCAAGTTGTTGTTGCCGCGCGTGTACGGGTAGACGTTGGCCTGGACGGGAACGCCGCGGCGGCGCGCCTGGTCAATCAGTTCGACGACTTCGTCCATCCGCCCCCAGTACTTCTGATCGGCGATCTTGAGGTGGATGATATCGACGCCGACGCCGGCCTCCTCACCGATGCGGATCGCCTCTTGCACCGATTCGAAAACGCCGGCGCCTTCATTGCGAATGTGAGTTGAGTAAATACCGCCGAACGGTTCGACGACGCGAGCCAACTCGATGATCTCTTCGGTTTTCGCCAACGATCCAGGCGGCATCATGACCTGGCTCGACAGCCCCAGCGCGCCGTCCTCCATCGCTTCTTTGACGAGCTTCTTCATGACGGTGAGGTCTTCGTCGGTGGGTCGATCAAATGACGTGCCCATGGCTGATTGCCAGATGTTTCCGATACCGACGTAGGAAGCGATGTTCGTGGCGGCGCCGGCGTCTTCGATCGCTTGGAAGTACTGACCGAGCGTGCTCAAAGACCGCACCTCGCCGTCGATCGTCACTTTGCGAGGCGACAGTTTTCCCTGATAGGGGCCGGCCGAACGGCCTTCGCCGAGAATCTCGGTCGTGACGCCCTGACGAATCTTGCTCTGCGCGCGGCCGTCTTCGAGCAGTAGGAAGTCCGAGTGCGAGTGGATGTCGATGAAACCCGGCGCGACGACCAGCCCCTTGGCGTCGATGGTGCGAGAGGCCTCGTAGTCGCTGAGCCGGCCGATCGCCACCACCCGGTCGCCGCGAATCGCCACGTCGGCCGTTCGCCACGGGTTGCCCGACCCGTCGACGACGCGGCCGTTGCGGATCACCAAGTCGTATTGCTCCGCGCTCCACAAGTGATGGCAATTGGCGAATGCGGCGGCGGCGCATAATGTGAACGTCAGCCACCAGGTGCGCGACTTCATCTACGTGTTCCCTCGAATGAACGGTGTTGCGGTCCAACGCGGCGCCCGCGATGTCGCGTCGAACGCCGCTCGTAGATGCTAGAATAGCCGGATCCCCAAGTCCACCAAGCGGCTCCCAATTGATATCACAAGATGCGACTGGTCACCCTCAACTGCAACGAGTGCGGAGCTCCGATCGAGATTCCGCACAAGGTCAAGTTCCTCACCTGCGCGTTCTGCAACGCCAAGCTGCAGGTCCACCACACCGAGACGGCCGTCTACAGCGAAGTCCTGGAGCGCCTGGAGGACAAGACGGAGCAGATCGCCGACGAACTGGCTCGCCTGAAAGTCTCGACCGACGTCGAACGGCTCGACAGCCGCTGGCGCGACGACCGCCACCGTCACATGATGCGAGACAAGCGGGGCAACTACCATGTGCCGTCGCGACCTTTGGCGGTTGTGATGACAATCGTGATTTGTGGAATCGCCCTCGTCATGCTGTTCAACGCACCGGGCCAGATGGCGATGTTCGGGATCGTATTTGTCGCGATCGCAATCGGCAATTGCATCCGTGTGTTCTTGAAAGCCGAAGACTTCGACCGAGCCAAGCGGCGATACCGCCGCGACCGCCGTTCGCTGATTCGCAAACTGCGCGAGATCGACTGAGCGGCGATTTGCCTCGTAGCAATCGACTCCCGGGGGGCCCATAATGGGAGCCCTTCGTGCGGAATCGAAATCGATCAGTCAATACGATCTGCGTTTTAGAGGAGCCGTCATGAGCAGCAACAAACCAGTGGAATCCCCATCAACACCGCCGACGGGCATTCAGCGACGCGACTTTTTGTCCATCGCCGCGGCCGGCGCCGCAACCGCCGTCGCCGCTTCCGCGCTGGGCCGCGACTACGGGCCCAACGCCGAGCCGGTGCGGTATCCGGACCCCGACATCCTGGTCCTGGACGACCGCTTCGCCAAATACAAGCTCGGCAACACGCCGATTCAACGCGTGCACCGGGGCACGCTGTGGGCGGAAGGACCTGCTTGGAACGCCGTCGGCAAGTACCTGCTTTGGAGCGACATCCCCAACAACCTGCAAATGCGGCGGCTTGAAGAAGACGGTCACTGCAGCGTGTTCCGCCGGCCTTCCGGCAACAGCAATGGCAATACGTTTGACTACCAAGGTCGGCAGATCGCTTGCGAGCACGGCAATCGTCGAGTCGTTCGGTACGAACACAACGGCAAGGTCACCGTGCTGGCCGATCGCTGGCAAGGCAAACCGCTCAATGCTCCCAACGACGCCGTCGTGCATCCCCACGACGGGGCGATTTGGTTCACCGATCCAGGCTATGGAAGTTTGATGAACTACGAGGGAAACAAGGGCGATCTGGTCATCAAGGAGGCTGTCTACCGGATCGACGCGCGGACAAACCGCATGGAGATGGTGACGGACGAGATATTCAAGCCGAACGGACTCTGCTTCTCGCCCGACTACAAAAAGCTCTACATCGCCGACACGGGCGCGTCGCATTACGAGCAGGCTCCGCGCAACATCAAAGTCTGGGATGTGGCGGCGGACGGAACCAAGTTAGCCAATGGGCGCGAGTTCACGTCGATGGAGTTGGATGGCAAGGCGGGTTTCGCCGACGGCATTCGCGCCGACATCGATGGAAACGTCTGGGCCAGCGCCGGCTGGGTTGGCGAAGGCTACGACGGCGTGCAGATTTTTGCGCCCAACGGCGACCGCATCGGGCAGATCCTGCTGCCGGAAATCTGCTCCAACGTTTGTTTCGGCGGCGTGAAGCGCAATCGGTTGTACATGACGGCGAGCCAATCGCTGTACGTCGTTTACGTGGAAACCCAAGGCGCCCACATTTCGTAATTGAGTCGCCCGGGTGCATGTCGTCGGACGGCGGCGCTGCGCGGTGTCGATCGACTCGTCCATAATGCTCGTCCATAATGAACGCGGCGCCGTTTCCCGATGCGCTGAAGTTGGCGGAGGACGATGGACGAATCGCGCGATTGGGGTGACGAGAGAGATGAGTTCCGACCGCGGCGGTGGGGCCGGTGGGGCTGCGCCGCGGCGATCGTCACACTCGTCGTCGCGGTCGTTGCGTTCTTTTGGCTTGAGCGCCGGCACGAGCAACGACAGCTCGCACAGATGATCGATCCGCTGGGGTTGATCCACCCGCCGCAAGCCTCGAGCGATGCGCCGCGACGACAGTTCAGCGAATCGCGCGGCGCGTTGGGTGAGTTCTTAGGCGTCGACGCGTGCCGCGATTGCCACGCCGAGCGAGTTGAGAGTTTCGCGGAGACGGCTCATTTCCGCACTTCGCAAGTCGCCACGCGCGACAACGTCGCCGGCAGCTTCGAGCGCGGCCGCGACGGCTACCAGTCGATCGATGAAGCTCTCCGCTTTGTGATGGATGCGGAGGACGGGCTGCGGCAGACGGCCGTCGTGTCGCACGAGGGCGAGGCGTTCGAGTACTCGGCGCCCTTCGACGTCGTGCTCGGAACCGCCAAGAGCGCCCAGTCGTTCCTGTTCTGGCGCGAATCGCACCTCTATCAACTGCCGCTCTCTTATTCAGCGCAACTGGACTCGTGGACCAAGAGCCCCGGCTATCCGGCTGGACTGGCGATCTTCAGCCGCGCCGTTTCGTCGGGATGCCTCCGCTGCCACGTGACGTTTGTCGCGGAGCGGGAGGATGCGTGGAACAGCTTTGACCGCGAGACGGCGATTTGGGGGATTTCCTGCGAGCGGTGCCACGGTCCGGGACGCGACCATGTCGCCTACCATCAACGCGTCGGGAAAGTGGGTGACCTGGCCGCCGATCCGATCGTCAACCTAGAGGCCTTGCCGATCGAGCGGCAACTGGAGATCTGCGCTCAATGTCACGCCGGCACGGGCGAGTTCTTGCGGCCGCCGTTCGCCTATCGCCCGGGTGAAGAATTGGCCGGTTTTATTCGTCAAGAACCGCAGGAGGAGCAGAGCCTCGTCGTTCACTCGACCAATCAACTCGCCCGGCTCCGTCTCAGCAAGTGTTTCCTGAGCTCCGCTGCCATGACTTGTTCGACTTGCCACGACGTGCATCGCCACGAGTCGTCCGACCGGCAACTGGCCTCCAAAAAGTGCCGGCAATGCCATCAGGTTGAGGACTGCCCACCCGCCGTTCGCCTCGGGTCGCGCGGGCGTGAGAACTGCATCGACTGCCATCTACCCACGGCCCGCGATCAGCAAGCTGATTTGGCCACGGCCGACGCGGTCGTCTATCCGCTCATGCGAGACCATCGGGTCGCCGTCTACCCCGAGATCGCCGCCAGATTCGAGTCGGCTGACACTTCCGCGGACGAATGAGACGAATGAGCAGCGTCGCCCGACCGGCGGTGTGATGAGTACGATGTAATGAGGTATTACGAGTGGCGTGCCAAGAGTAGGAGTGACGCCAAGAGTAAGAATAAGAGTAAGAGTGCCGTCGCTACTGCGTCGACACGGGCAACACGCGGTACTCAACTTCCAAGCACAACAGGTGGAGTGTTGTGACGTAGAGCCGTCCGGCTTGGGCGCCCCATCGATCGGGCGCGGGAGATTCCGGGTCCCAACTGCCGGACCACTCGCCTTCCTCGAGTTGGGAGTCGACGAGCAGAGGGTACAACCGCTCCCGCCACTCCCGCCAAGGTTCGCCATCGACTTGCGCGATCACTTGAGTCGCGTAGTACCAGTAGTAGGCGTCGCGATCCGCCGCGGTCAATGCGGGCGGCTTGGCCAGCAGGTAGTCGACTCCGACCTCGAGCCGCGGATCGTCCACCGGCCAATCCGAATAGAGCCGCATCAACATGCCGACTGCCGACATGGTCGGATTGGGTTGGCGGCCGTGCCGCTGAGCACGCGTGTTCGGAGCGTGCGGATTGTAAGCGTACAGGTGAGGTTGGTCGGGCGACTGCGCGGCCGAAATCCAGCTGACCGCTTTCCTCCAGGCGTCGTCTGACACGTGGAGCCCGGCGGCTCGACCGCTCTTGTACGCCATCATCGCCCATCCGGTAACGGACGTGTCGCTGCTGACCTGAGGCTGATATCGCCAGCCGCCCAATTCCGCGTGCTGCGTCTCCTCGAGGCGCCGCAGAGCACTCTGAGCCGGCTGTCGGTAGGCTTCCGACCCGGTCATCCCGTACGTCTCGGCCAGGGCCATCGCCGCAATGGAATGACTGTAGAACTGCACAACGCCGTCGGTTGCGGAATCGGGTTGCGCGATCAGGCCATCGTCGCCCTGCAGACCGATCAAGAATTCGACACCGCGGCGAACGGCTTCACCGCGCTCGGCGTCGTGCGGCGTGTAGCCCGCGCCGAGAAAAGAGAGCAGAGAGAGTCCGGTTGCCGCAACATCGGCCGTCAGCGCCGGCTCGGCGGTTTCGTTCGGCAAAGTAAGCGACCACCGCCCATCGTCGAGCTGCTGCTCGCTGAGAAAGTCGAGTCCCCGTTCCACGGCCTGGCGAGCCGGATCGGTTCGCCGATCCTCAGCGCCGGGCGTTGGCGAACCACTCGTCTTCGGCTCGTCGCCGCCCCGCGCCGGAGTTGTGGCTGACGCTTGCTCGACGGGCTGTTTGCGCTGCGCTCGGGCGGGACCTGCCGGAGTCGTGTCGACTCGAGCGGCGAGTTGTTTTTGCAATTGACGCCTCATCAGCCGCAAGCGAAAACCGGGAGCTGCTCCCTGCGGCAGACTCGCATGCTCAATCTCCAGATCCGGCCGCGCTCGTTGCAATTCATAAATGGCCCGCAACGAGATTCGCGTGTTGCGGAGATCGATTCGCCGCAGCCCATCCATCGCTTGCAGCACGCCGATCGAATTGTCCGTGATCGCCGATCCGCGCAGATCGACTTCCTGCAACTGTTGCAACCGGCTGAGACCCCGCAGCTCGGCGTCTCCAATCGCCGGGGAATCGAGCTGAATGCGGCGAATGTCGATCGCGCCCGCCAGAGCCGCTTCCAACTCGCTCAGCGCGCGGTCGGGTGAGAGGGGACGCGATTCCATCGGGTCGAACGGAGCCGGCGCGATTTGCAGGATCGCCTGCTCCCCCCAATCGAACAGCGAAAAACCGTATCGCTTCGCCGCCAGGTAACTCAGCGGCACGGCTGTGAATATCAGCACAGCCGCCAGCATTCGCCTTCCCGTCTTGCCACCCATGGCTGCATTCCGTTTGCGAGATTCCGAGGACCACTCCCTTCCAGGATAATCTACCGGCTGACTGGCGTTTGGCCAAGCGGAGTGGCAGTGCCACACACAATGCTAGCTGCCGCTCGGCAGGCGTTCGTCCGCTCCCGTTGGTCGCTGGAATCGACTGAGCGAAATCTCGCTTCCTCAACGCCAAGTGCGGCACAAACGAGATTCTCTATGATATTGTGCCATCACGATCCAACATGGCGTTTCGATTGGGGTCATTTCGATTGGGGTCACACGGCATGGTTCTACAACCTTTCCCCCGCGAGGAGGGCGTGTCGCTCGGCTGGCGCGAGTTGGGCTTGAGCGCTCCCACGCTGCTCGCCTTTGCTCAACTGTGCGGCCGGTCGCTGTCGGCTGGGACGGCGGACGAACCGTTGCGGCCGGAGGCTTACGCGCTGCTCTTCGCGGCTCGCAAACTGGGCGTGCTGGAATTGAAGGCGGTCAACACGGCGTATGAAGCGGCCGAACGTCTGCTGGCCGTCTACGTCGACTTGGATCATGACCGAACGATGGTGTTTCGTTCTCGCGAGGACGTTGAAGTCACGCTCCGTTTTCTCGACGGCTTTCGCCAACTGTGCTCGACAGGGCTGGTGATGCACCACATCTACGGAGAGTTTTCGTTGACGGCGGCGGGATTCGAGGCGGCCAAGTTGGTGGAGCAGGCGGATGTCGAACAGTTACTCGCGCAAGCGACTGAATTCGGCCTCAATGAGTGAACACAGTTCGCATGAGAGAGTGATCCGTGCCGTTAGTCATCAGCGCCGATCTGGGCACGACAACGATTGCCGCGCTGGCCGTCGACACCGAGCGTGGCGAGTTAGTCCAGAGCGTCACTTTGGAGAACGACGCTGAGGTGACTTCAGCGGACGAGAAGCGACGCGGCGGCAGCGACTGGGATGCCGCGCGGATCGCCGAGATCGCGATGCGATGCCTGGGCGAGGTCGTCACCCGGCTCGGCGATCGCAGCCGCGAAGTTGTGGCGATTGGATTGACGGGCCAGCAGCATGGAGTGTTGTTCGCCGATGGAGGCGAGCCGCTCACTCCGCTCGTCAATTGGCAGGACCGACGAGCTCTGCAACCGATGGACGGCGGCGAGTCTACGTTCCTCGATGAAGCGCGACGGCGAGTGGGCGAGAGCTGTGAGCGCGCCGGATGTCGCTTGGCTGCGGGGTTTGTCGCGACCACCATGTTCCGTTGGCGCTGCGAGGGTGTGCTCCCAAATCGCGGCATCGCCTGCTGTCTGCCCGATTGGTTCGCCGGCCAACTCACCGATGCGACCGTGCGAAGTGAGCCGACGATGGCTGCGGGAGCCGGCGTGTTGGATGTCGCGCGGCGCGACTGGGATGGAGCGGCCGTCCAGTCGCTCGGTCTTTCGCTCGAACAGTTCCCCTCCGTTGTCGAGGCGGACCAGCCTTTGGGAGGACTCTGCGCGCCGGTCGCCACTCGCCTTGGACTGCCTGCCGGCCTGCCCGTCTTTCCGGCGATCGGGGACAATCAGGCCAGCTTCGTGGGCAGTGTCAACAAGACCGCAGCGACCCTGGCGATCAATGTCGGCACCGGCGGTCAGGTCGGCTGTTACAGCGATGCCTTCTGTTACTCGCCCCTGCTGGAAACGCGTCCATTTCCGCTGGCCGGCTATCTGCTCGTTAGTTGCGGCCTGTGCGGCGGTCGCTCCTACGCTCTGCTGGAGCGGTTCTTTCGGCAGTTGGGTCGCGAGCTGTTTGGTCTCGAAAAGTCGGAGCCGCTATACGAGGCGATGAACCGGCTGGCCGAGTCAGCCGCCGGCGGCGCAGATGGGCTGACATGCGATCCGCTCTTCACCGGCACCCGCGCTCAACCCGAGCGACGAGCGGAGTGGACGGGTGTCACGCCGGAGAACTTCACGCCGGCGAATTGGATTCGCTCCTTGCTCGACGGCATGGCCGGAGTATTCGCCGCGGGGTTCGATGAAATGCGACGCGTGGGCTCCGCGGGGGAATTCGACCAAATCGTAGGAGCGGGAAACGGGTTGCGGAAAAACCTCGTGCTCGCCCAAGCGATCGCCGAGCGGTTCAGGTTGCCTGTGAGGCTGCCCGCTCACTCAGAGGAAGCCGCCACCGGCGCCGCTGTCGTCGCCGCGGTCGGAGCGGGACTGCATGAGAGCCTGGCCGACGCGGCGCAATGGATGCGCTACGGCGAGCTGGCTTGCCCCGCCGCGCCCTGAGGTGCGAATTGAGTCGCGCGTGCGCTACTCGGCCGTCAGCTGACCGATCACCTCGGGGTGCTCGGGAAACCGGCCCGTCTGTTGCTTTGAGTAGATCACGTTGCCGTCCACGGCGACGTCAAAAATTCCGCCGCCGCCGGGAATCAACGTCGCCTCGACACCTGTCGCTTCACGAATTGCCGCCGCTAAACTAGCGGCTTTGGGTTCGTAGTTTCACTGAGTGCAGTAGGTAATGGTGATCGACAACGTCGGTCTCCCGCGAGACAAGGGATAGATGGAAGAATGATGGAGCCGCGCGAGCCGCGCCTCCCATCACAGGGCACGCTATTTGAATACATTTGAGCGCAAAGAGAAAGGAGAGCCGAAATGGCTCTCCCGCGCCCCGGATCATCGAGCTCTCGTTAGCTGCGCCGCAGCCAGCGGAATCGCCGCGCCGTTCTCGCTGTCGTCTCATTCGTCGTCGTCGTCTCGATGGTCTCCTCGCTCGTCGCTTCGTTCGCGGCTTCTTCTTCTTCCGCCACTTCACTGAACGTCTTCAGCGCAGGCGCTGCAACAGCGCACTGGCCGTTGGGGCATCCGCGTCGCCGCAGTCGCCGCGCTTCAGCAGTCGCGGGGAACAGAGAAACTGCGACAACCGCCCCAAGAACAAAGTACTTCAACATGGGGAGCTCCTTTCATCGACAGGCCGATAGAGTGGGAAGGCTAGGTGGGAAAGGGGTTGAGTCTAGGGGTTAGGTTGACAGCGTCAATGGGGGTAAATGCGATGACTTTTCACCCGTCTGCCGTTCGATTGGCCCAATTTCTTTGCTTCTCGGGCTGAGATGGAAGGTCGAGATGGAGGGATAGATAAATGAGGGTGTTTGTCCAGACACTGGGGGTCTGGCTGCTCGGATGGTATGCTGGGCGTGCGAAATTGGCGTTCAAATGGAATCGTTCAAATGGAATCAGGAAGAGGAGAATGGTGATGCGTGGATCCGTTTTGGCCGTTGTCGTTTTGGTGGGAGCTCTGTCGACCGTTGAAGGACAGGCTCAAGTGGTCGTTTACCGAACACGTGGCAGGTATGTGGTTCCCGCCTATGTGCCGGCGCCGCGCGTTGTCGTGAGGTCTGTGCCCACCTACGTCGCTCCGGCGTATGTTTCGCCGCACTACATTGTGCCGACACCCGTGCGGGCGGCGCCCATTGTTGTCGCGCGGCCCGTATTGGAAGCGCAGGCTGTCTATCGAGCCCCGGTCGGGTCTCGCGTCGTGGTGGATCGTTACATTGTTCAACGACCTCCGATCGTCGTCGCGCGGCCGGCGATCGTCGCGTATGGTCCGGGGCCGGTGGTCGTGGGACGTCCGGATGTCATCGTGCGTCCGAAGGTCTATGTGCGAGGACAGCCGATTCGCAATGCGTTCCGCGCTGTGACGCCGTAGGCGCAACACCCAACGTCGCTTGAGGTTGGCTGGAATTCTTGACGGTCCGCTGGCCGCTTCATAGGATGGGAGCGACGCCAGCGTTCGGGATGGCGTTGGAGATCCGGGAGGTAACTAGTTCCAATTCCAGCGACCCACCAAAGCGGGTAAACAATCACCGAACGGTAGCTCGACTTGGGTGGCGCGTGCCACATTTGGCGTGGGGGGGGGTTCGGAACTTCTCTCGATCGATTCCAGCGACCAACGGGAGCGGGCGAACGCCTACCGAGCGGTAGCTCGCATTGTGTGTGGCACAGCCACTGGCGTTGAGGATCGCATTTCGCCCGGTCGTGGGACCAGTCACTTCATCGCATCCACGGGGATTCGCGAGAGCGCTTAGGCGCCGCGTTGGACCATTCGTTGAGAGTCGAAGCAACCACTCACGCCTCCCCTTCAAATCTGGATGAGAGGCAAGTCGGCGTTGAACCATCCGGCGTCCACCGCGCTTGGGATTGGTTGCGTGGCAGTCTATCAACAGGTCTATCGGTGGTCGGGCACTTGGCTCTGTTGCTCGGTCTGGCGCTCTACACGATCCACCGTCCGCAGGTCGACGAGCCGGCGCAGTTCGAGGTGACCATTCCGGTGATGGTTTCAGCGCCGCTGGAGGACGCGGCGGCGGACGAATTCGAGTTGGAGGCGCCGAGCGACTCGGGATCCGACACGCTGGAGGTGGCCGACCCGGTGGCGTCCGCGGGCCAGTTCGAAGTTTCCGACATCGGGATTCCGGCCGGTGACGTTTTTCAGGGCGGCGGCGCGGTCGGCGAGATCGGCGGCGGGGGCGGCGCGTTGGGCAAGGGCGTCAGCTTCATGGGAGTGCAGGGGCAGGGCAATCGCATCTGCATCATCGCGGACCGATCGGGGAGCATGGCGGGCGGCAAGATCAACTTCCTCAAGCAGGAAGTCGAGAAGACTCTCGGCCGTCTGCACGGCGGATCTCGTTTTCGGCTGTTTTTCTTCTCGAGCCGAGCGGACAGTTTCCCTATCACCGACTGGGGGAGCGCCGCCCGCAACAAGGGCGAGGCGTCCGAGTTTGTCCGCTCGATATCAGCGGGGGGCAGCACGGCTCCGCTGCCGGCGTTTCGGCAAGCTCTGGCGATGAAGCCCCGGCCCGACGTTATCTTCTTCATGACCGACGGTCTTTTTCACAAACACGTTCCCGGCGCCGTCGACGATTTGAATTCGCGCGGCCGCCGCGTCACGATTCACACGATCTCGTTTCTCGATCGCTCGTCTGAACATCTGATGATGCGGATCGCCAGAGACTCCGGCGGAAAGTACCGACATGTCGACAGGTTTTAGACTGGCATTGCTGGCCGCCGTTTTGTGCTGGCTCGCGCCGCGCACCGGCCGCGGGGACCACATCGTGTTGCGAAATCAGGATGTGATCCGCGACGTGGAGGTCGTGTCGTTTGACGAGGACGGCGTGAAACTGAAGAGCGGCCGAGTGATTACGTTGGATCAGATCGAACAGGCGAAGCTCGACAATGGTCAGGAGAAGTTCAATCAACTGCTGCAGGAAGTCGGCGGGCATCTCTACCGGCTCCGCCACTTGCTGCGAGTCGGCGATTATCGCGAACTGACAACTCACGCCGAAGCCATTCACGGGAGGTACGCATCGCGCACCAGCGACACGGCCTACTTGGTGTTTCAGTCTTTGATGTGGGGTCGCTTGGCGGAGGGTAAGCGCGAACTGGCCCTGGAACCGTACCTTCGCTGTTTCGAATTGCTCCGCAAGCGCGACGTCGACAGGTTGCCGTTGCCGGGCGAGAGGACGCTGAAGATCGACAAGGCAACGGGCCTGACGCCGGATCTGCAGCCGGTTTGGTTCGATAGCCGGCTAGCCAAAGACGCGCTCGAGCCAGTCTACCAGGCGATCACTCAGATGAAGACGCCGCGTCCGACTGGAGTCCGCATCTACTTCGGCTCGCTGGCGTTGGCCGCGGGCGACCAGGATCGCGCCATGCAGGCGATTGGCGAGTCGCCGTATCCGACGGCGAATCTTGAATTGCATCGCCAGCTGGTGTTGGCTCAACGCGAACTGGCGGCCGAGCGGTTGGCGGCGGCCGAAGCGCTGCTGCAGCCTTTGCTCAACAGCGCTCAGCGCCCCCAGGCGCTCTACTGGCTGGGCGTCGCGCGGACATCCTCGCCATCGCCAGCCGTGCGGCAAGCGGGCCTGTTGGATCTATTGCGGCTGCCGGCTTCCTACGGCGAGTCGCAACCGGATCTGTCGGCCGCTGGTCTGCACCGCGTCATGGTGACGCTCAACGCGATGAAGGACGCCCGCGGTGCGGTCGCCGTCCGCCGAGAACTCTTGGATGGCTACGGTCAAACGTATCACGCCCTGAAAATCACCAAGGGCAAGCGGCCCCCGCCGGCGACCGATGAATAATGTGTGGCGACGATGAACGCCGCGCGGCGTCCTGAAACGAAAGAACCTTGAAGCACTGCACTCTGAATAACTCTGAGTGACTCTGAATAACTCTGAATAACTCGGAAGCACTGAATCAACGACAATGCGACAAATTGAAGCATACCCCGGATGTAGATCGAGAGGTGGAGACCATGAGTTGGGGATACACGAGCGCGTCGGGCCGCGCGGCCGTTTGGATCATGATCATCGGGGCGTTCTGGTTCGCCGCGTCGCCCATCGCGTGGCGGCCCGCGCTCGCTCAAGATGAGCTGACCGAAGATCTTTCCGATCCCGGCTCCAGCCCCGCCGCCAACGCGGGCGGCGACGAGTCGAAGGAGCGGACTCTGCTCGACACGGTGATCGACGGCGGCTTCATCGCTCTGCTGATCTTCGTCCTGTCGATCGTGGCGGTCGCGTTTATCGTCGAGCACTCGCTGTCGATACGCAAAGGCGTGCTGATGCCCGATCACGTGATGGACGAGCAAGACGAGTTGATCCAGCAGGGCCGCATCGACGAGGCGATTGAGTCGTGTTTGGCGAGCGACAATTCGTCAATGATCTCCCAGATCGTGTTAGCTGGGTTGGAGCGTTACAAGTCGTCCGAGTTCGGTTTCGCCGAGTACAAGGCGGCGGTCGAGGAGGCGGGCGAAGACCAAACCGGCCGGCTCTACCGCAAAACAGAAGTACTCGGCCTGATCGGCTCGATCGCCCCCATGCTCGGGCTCACCGGAACCGTGCTCGGCATGATCCGCGCGTTCAACACGATCGCCACCGAGGACATGGCGACACCCGACAAGTTGGCGGGCGGCATCGGCCAGGCGCTGGTGACGACTCTGATGGGACTTGTCGTGGCCATTCCAGCCATGATCGCGCACAGCTTCTTCCGCAACAAGATCGACTCGATCATCTCGGAAGCGGGGAAGCGGGTTGAACAGATCATGATGCCGTTGGGTCGGCGAAAATAATCCCGCCGCGGAGTGTAATCATGCGACTGACGAAACGACGCAGATCGACGATGGCGGACATGAACATGACGCCGATGATCGACATCGTGTTCTTGTTGATCATCTTTTTCATGACCGTGTCGCAGATCTCGAAAGTTAACCATGAGCGGTTGCAGTTGCCGCAGCAGGAAGGATCTGAAGATCAGGCGGACGGTAGGGTGACGGTCAACGTGCGCCAGAACGGCGAGATTGTCGTCGGGGGAAAGGTGTTGTCGATCGACCGGCTGATCGGAGTGTTTTCCAACAATCTGGCGGCGGTCGGCGACGACCCGACGCAGATGACATTGATTCTTCGCGGCGACC
Source organism: Pirellulaceae bacterium (assembly GCA_030748485.1). GTDB lineage: Bacteria > Planctomycetota > Planctomycetia > Pirellulales > Pirellulaceae > JASMLW01. The sequence continues at coordinate 756 of JASMLW010000577.1, read as the reverse complement.
GGGGCGCGCGGAGTGAGACTGCCAACGAAATCGTGGACGCCGCCAGGCAATTGGGAATCAGCAAGATCTATGTCACCGTGCAAGTGCCTCGCTGAATCGTGACTATCCAACACGAGCCACTGACGTGAAACTCACCAGCCGTCGAATCGAACGCAACCGCAAGATCGAATTGTCGATGACCAGCATGATCGACGTCGTCTTCCTGTTGTTGATTTTCTTCATGGTGACCTCCAGCTTTGTGCAGACCGAACGGCACCTCGAAACGGGGGCTCAAGTTCGCAGCAAGACGAGTTCGGCGAGCGATCTGGAGCCGGCGATCGTGGAGATCGTCGAAGTGGGCGGCGAGTACGTTTTTCAGCTTGGGGGCCGCGACTTCACCGACCAAGCCGAGCTGCGCAAGGTGCTGGCTCAGTTTGACAACAAATCCGACGGAGCTTTTGTGCGCGTCAGTGACGGAGCTCCATTCGGTCTGGCCGCCGCCGCCATCCAAGCCTGCAAGTCGGCCGGTTTCATCTCCGTGTCGTATGTGCCGAAGTCCACCGAGTAGGGACGCCGCCAATGACTCGCCCATCGCAAACTCATTCATCGCGACGCGCCACCCGGCGTTTCGGCTGGATCGCGGCGCTGCCGCTCAGTTTGCTGCCGCTCAGTTTGCTGCCGCTCTGCTTGCTGCCGCTCTGCTTTGCATCGACGGCCGGGGCCGTGCCACCGGAAGAGACCGCCTTGGTTCAACTGCTGTCGCGACTGGGGCTCGCC